>JBDUAQ010000024.1:0-23909 GCA_040004575.1 bacterium | reverse complement strand
CAGCTTAACCCCGTGTCTACTAAATCGGGGCAAGCCCACAAAGGTTGCACAGAGATGAGATAAAACGATATTGAGAAGAGGATAAGCGTGATTTGGCGTAGTGGCGGTATAGAATAGCAAACTGAAATCGATAAGTTTTGCCGGAAACAAAGATATGCGCGGAAACATTCCTATTCCTGAAATTCCGTTAGCGGAAGATTTATGGCTGATGGTCGCGATTACGTCCGTGCGCGAGAAGCGAACGCAACAAGGCAAACGCTTTGCTGACGCCGTCGCCCGCAACGCGACCGGATCATTGCCTTTGAAGATTTGGGGCGAGACGCTTGAGACGTGGAAAGAAATTAAGCCGGGACTTTGGGGCATTACGGGCCGGCTCGAAACTTATCAGGAGCGTCCGCAGTTTGTCGTTGCCGAGTATCGTACGATCACCCTGGAGCAGTATCGCGAACATCAGAATGCGGAGCCGGTTTTGCCGCGAGCGTTCACCATGGACATTGAGACGCTGACGCTTCCCGACTATCGCGAGCGCGTCGGGCCACAGCTCGAGAAACTACTGAAGCTTGGCAACATGCGCCTCGAACAACAGCAACGGTATCTTGAAGACATTGCGATTGAAGAAGAGCGCTGTTACCAACTCGGCTCGCTGAGCGCGACGTCTGGCCGCGTACTTTCAATCGCGGTGCATCAAGGTCCGGTTGCCGGTATGGATTTCGGCGTTGAACAGCGCCAGAGTGAACACGTGTTTGGCATCAATGAAGACGGCGAAGAACAGGACGAGAAGAAATCTTTGCTGGCCTTCCTGGGGTTTATGAAAGACTTCGACTGCGACACAGATGAAATCGTCGGCCACAACCTGATCGGCTTTGACCTGCCGTTTATTTTCCAGCGTTGTCTCGTAAACAGCATCCCTGCCAAGCCGCTGGTTGATCTTTCGGAGTATCGCGTGCGTGGAGTCTTCGACACGATGCACGCGTGGTGGTTGGGCGCCAAGCGAAACGTAAGTCTCGACGACATTGCCTGGGCGCTGGGCATTGAATCCAGCAAGACCGCAACGGCTGAGGGCAGCAAAGTTTTTGAACTTTACCAGGCCGGGAAACTTGGGGAGATTCGTGAGTACAACCTCAACGACGTACGCGTGACGCGCAAAGTTTACGAGCGCATGGTCGCGTGTTTTGGACGATGAGGCTCGTGGTGTGGCCCGTAGTCGGGCCGCTGTTTCGCGTTTGCAACAGTATTTGTTAGACTCTTCAGTAATCCAATGGAGACTCAGATTTTATCGATTGTAGTCTTTCTTGTTGGCGCGGCCCTGGGCCTGGCGGCGGGTTGGGTTCTGCTCAGAACCAGGGCGAGTTCGGCTAGCGCCGCTGATCTGGCAACCCTGAAGGAGCGGTTGGGCGGCAAGGATGCGGAGTTACAAAAACTCCAGCTCGCGCTCAACAGCGAGATAGCTGAACACAAACACTCGCGCGAAGAGGGCGCTCAACTGAAGGCGGCACTGGAGGGCGAACGCCGCGCGGCTCAGGAAAGAAAAGACTCATTCAAACAAGCGGCCGAAGAGTTGTCGGAAAAGTTCAAAGCGTTGTCGCGCGATGCCTTGAAGGACAATAACCAATCGTTTCTCCAGTTGGCCAACTCTACGCTCGCGAAGTTTCAGGAGACTGCCAGGGGAGATCTGGAACAAAGGCAGCAAGCGATTGACCAGCTCGTCAAGCCGCTCCGGGAATCGCTGGAGAAAGTTGACGGCAAGATTGGTGAGATCGAAAAAGCGCGCGCCGGCGCTTACGCTGAACTGCGCGAGCAGGTAAGAGGTTTGGCAACAGCGCAACTGCAGCTTCAGGCAGAGACTGGAAATCTGGTTACGGCGTTGCGCGCCCCCCACGTGCGCGGGCGTTGGGGTGAGATTCAATTGCGGCGCGTCGTCGAACTCGCGGGCATGTTGCAGTATTGCGACTTTGACGAACAAACAACCGTAGCCACAGACGATGGTCGCATTCGTCCCGACGTCATCATTCGTCTGCCGGGAAATCGGACGATCGTAATAGACGCAAAGGTTCCCTTCGATGCTTTCTACGAATCGATCTCAACTACCGATGAGGTGGTCCGAGCGGCCAGATTGAAAGATCATGCGCGGCTGGTGCGCGCGCACATCGGATCGTTGAGCAAGAAATCGTATTGGGAGTCGGTGCAACCAACGCCGGAATTTGTGCTGCTCTTTCTGCCGGGCGAAACTTTCTATAGTGCCGCACTGGAAATTGATCCCAGCTTGATTGAAGACGGTGTCGGCAAGGGCGTGATCATTGCTACTCCTACCACGTTGATCGCCTTGCTCAAGGCGGTTTCCTATGGTTGGCGTCAGGAGCAGATGGCTGAAAACGCCAAGGAAGTAAGTGACCTGGGTAAGACGCTTTACGATCGCCTGCGCACCTTCACCAACCATTTCGCGGATATCGGTAAGGGTCTGGATCGCGCGCTTGATTCTTACAACCGCGGCGTTGGCTCACTCGAAGGACGTGTTCTCAGAACCGCCCGAAGGTTTAAGGAACGCGGAGCGCTCTCCGGTGAAGACATCGAGATCCTGGAACCACTTGATAAAGCGGCGCGCCCGCTGAGTTTGGATGAAGGTGGTTTGTTCCCGGATTTAGTGGCGACAGAAACGGATCCAGCGGAAGACGATTCCTTCCCGCTGCTCAATGCGAAGAGCGTTGGTGGCAGTGAAACTTAGTTCGGGTGAAATGATTCAACGAGCCCTCGAAGAGGGCGGAAGATAGTAGCCCCGGGCGTAAGCCCCGGGGGTTTCGTTTCCACATAAGAAAGAGCCCCGGAGGGGCGACAGAATATTATTCATCAACGGTATCGGAAGACGGTCTGTCGCCCGCGCGGGCTGGTAGATTTTTTCTAACCGTTCCCCCCGGGCTTACGCTCGGGGCTATTTTCTTCCGCCCGCTTACGCGGGCTCGTTGGATTGTTTCCGCTTCCTTGGATTTCGTTGGAGCTGTTGAGTTGTCAAAAGAAATCTGGTTAGGTCCGCTGCTTGGCAACAATCGTTCGCGCCTCATCGAACGCTGCTCGCAACTCGTTTCCGCAGGCAAGTCTGATAGTTTTCTTTATCTCGCTGCTTCGCATCCATTGTTGGAGATCGTTACCGAGCGGGTGCTCGATGGTGTTAACAATCGCGGCGTCTGGGGCGAACTCCCCGTCTATCTCTTTCGCGGTTTTGTGAGACGACTGTTGGCGACCGCCGTCGACGAAAGCGGTCACCTGCTCGCGCCGCGCGCTCCCATCGATCAGGAAGAGCTGCCCTTGAAGCGTAGTCTGGTGTCACAGATTCTCGCGCGCCTCACTACGACCGGCCAACTGAAAGCCATCGGGCCGCTCGCAAACCGCGAAGGCTGTGTCAATACAATCGCAACCTTGATCGGCGAAATTGAGCGGGCCGCAAAGTCCCCAGCAGAAGTGGCGAAGATAATTGCGGATCGCACGAGTGATCTGGCGCCGGGGCAGAAATCAACAGAGCGTGGTCTGCACACGCAAAATGATTTCGATGAGGAAGTGGCGCTAATCTATGCGACCTACACAGATCTGCTCGACCGGCACCAACTCACTGAAGCCGACGCGGATCAATTGCGTGCGCTCCAAGTTCTCAAGGGCGAAGTTGACGGACGGTGTTGGAAAGTCCCCGTGTTGTCCGACGTGCAACTGCTCGTGCTTGACGGCTTCTTCGATTTCACTCCGGTACAAGGCGAGATTTTGCAGCGACTGATCCCGCAGATTCCGGACGTGATCGTTAATCTCAATCATGACGAGCGCAATCCGGAAATTTTTCTGCCGTTTCAGGAAACCATCGAGCAGCTTTCGTCGATCTCGCCATTTGCGGAAAAGCGCAATGCCGGCGAACTAATTCCTGCCAGCGGCGCGCTCGCAGAGTTGCGCCAGAATCTCTTCAACCCTTCCGTGTCTGACAAGCCTCAGCCTGTCGCTGAGATCCAGCCGGAAGCGTCCGAGATTCCGCAGTCCGAGATCAGATACTTCGAATGCGGCGATCGCGACACCGAGATTCGCGCGATCGCCAAGGAGATCAAGCGGCTGATCTTGAAGAAGGGTTACAAACTTGCCGACATCGCGCTGGTGGTGCGCCAGCGCGCGGCTTACGCAGAGACAATCGCTCGCGTCATGCGCGAAGAGTCGCTGCCCTGCAATATTGAATCGCGCACAGATGCCAACGACATTCCCGGCCTCCGTGCCTCGCTCAAGCTTTTGAAGATTCTGGAGGACATGTGTCGTGATGAAGGCGCACCTCCCAGGATTTCGGAGCTTGCCGATCTGATCAAGTCGGAATACTTCCGCCTCAACGATAAGGATCTAGTCGCACTTGAGCCACGCTTCGATTCGCAGTACGGCCTTTTATTACATGACAAGGAGCAGACAATTGATGCGAAAGAGAAAGAGCGACTGAAGAAGCGCTATCGCATCGGCTTCTGGGATGCAGATGCCCTCGAGAATGCGTTTGCTTATGTCGGCAGCGAGCTTCGCGTCGGCGGCTGGCTGGATCGAGCCGCAAGATTGATCAAAGAACTTCCCGGCGCCGAAGCTACGAGGGAACTCCTGAATATCGACCTCGTCGAACAGGCGCGCGATCCAGACGAGGCGGACCAAATCGAAAACGCGGAGATTGCCAAAGTTGAGGAAGGCGAACGAAAACGCCGCCCGTCGCGCGACATTCATCCGGCGACGCTCGCCTGGACGTCGCTTGTCATCCAGTCGTTTGCGGAAAAGGTTCAAGCTGTTCAGCGGGAAGGAACACCCGCCGGTTTGCGTCTTGCGTTAATGAAACTGCTCGAAGATCTTAGTTTTCGCAAACAGATTACCAGGCCGATAAGAAGTGTGACCGAAGACGACGAGCTGCCGCAGGCGATGCTCAACTACAACAGCCTCGAAGCGCTGCGGCGGGCTTTCATCGCCGCTATTAAAAGCATCGAGATGGCGGCGACGATCATGTCAGAACCACCTGCGTCAGCGGGTGGCTTTACTTCTGCTAAGGTTCGCCCACACAAGCCACCCGCTGACGCAGGTGGTTCTGACAAAACCAGGCTTTCGACTTTCATCGAGGAAGTGCGTCGCTCGCTCAGTTCGCAGTCACAGGCTTACGGCGCCGCGGATCGCGACGGGTTGCGCCTGCTCGAAGCAACCGATGTGCGCGGCCTGCGTTTTCGTGTCGTCTTCATCGCCGGACTAATTGAAGGTGGTTTTCCCTTGCGCGCCTCGCGCGATTGGATCTATCCGCACGAAGAGCGCGAACGCCTGAAGCGCTACGGACTGACGCTGGAAGATATTTCGCCGGCGACGTTGCTCAAAGAGGAACACTATTTTTATCAGGCGGCCTGTCGCGCGACTGAGCGGCTCTATCTCAGCCGGCCGCTTGTCCTGGAAGACGATTCCGAAACTGTTGCTTCCTACTACATTGATGAACTCCGGCGCGCGGTCTCGCCGTTCGAGATTTCAGCGGAACCGATCCGGCGAGACTACGAGGGCTCGGAGTTGACAAAGGTGACGACGAGCAGCGGGCTCGATATAGCATTAGTCCGCCAGCAGGAACGGCACCGCCATCGCGGTGAGAAAGGAAAACTGTTACCACCGTCCCAGGTCAAACGGCTGCTGACCCTGGCACGTAACGACGGATACCTGAGCAGCTCCGCGTTGCGCCGCATCGAGATTGAGCGCGAGCGCGCGAGTCCGCTCTTTGGACCATACGATGGTGAGATTACCGATCCGGATTTGTTGGCTTTGCTGCGGCAGAGATTTGGCGCTGAGTTTGTTCACAGCGCCAGCGGTCTTAGCGTCTATGGCAACTGCGCCTACCGCTTCTTCGGTCAACGCGTGCTGAAGCTGGAGCCGCGCGGTGAAGCAGCGCTGGATCTGCAAGCGATCGATGCCGGCAAGTTGTTGCACGACATCCTGCGGCGCTTCTTTGAACGGCATCGCCGTCAACGCCTGGCCGACCTCGATCGCGAAACACTGCAGCAGGAGCTGAGAGATTTAGCGGACAGCGTTTTCGACGAACACGAACGCGTGGTGCCGCCTCTTAACAAACAAATTTGGAAAATCGATCGCGAGATTCGCAAGATCTTGCTGGATCAAGTGCTGCTCTACGAGCTGGAGGTTCAGGAACAAGCGGCCGCGGCTGGAGTCCTGCCCGCTTATTTCGAAGTTGCGTTTGGCGGCATGAAATCTAATGCACGCGATCCCAACTCAAAGGACGAACCACTTGAGCTAACGCGTTCAACCTTTGTTGGCGAAGAGACGATGAAGATTAGCGGGCAGATCGATCGCGTGGATGTGGCCAGTGACAACACGCTGATTGCTTATGACTACAAACTCTCGACGGGTTCCACTAAAGACGACATCAAGTCAGGCCGTAGTTTGCAGTTGCCGATCTATCTTGAGGCGCTGGAGCGTTTGATCCTGCCCGGGTCTCAGATCGCGGGTGGTGGTTACTACGTGATCCGTGGCGGCAATGAGCGCAGGAATAAGGGACTGCATAAGGCGAGCAAGGTGCAATATTCCGGAATCAGTAACCGAGTGTTAGGCGTTATGAGCGACGATGAATGGCAGCAGATTCGTCGTGATGTCATCGCCAGGATTTGGGACTTTCTCGATCAGATGCGCGGCGGAAGGTTTGACGTCGATCCTTCTGAGAAGCAGAAGACGTGCCGGTTTTGCGACTTCGCGGCGGTGTGTCGCTACGATCGATATCGCATTGACGGGAAGAATCAACGAGCCATCGCAGATGGCGGCAGATAGTAGCCCCGGGCGTAAGCCCGGGGTACAGCACAATACAAGACCTGAGCCCGCAAAGCGGGCGACAGAAGGTAAGAGGGTCTCTATTGTTTAGTAATCTCTGTCGCCCCTTCGGGGCTCGGTCATAATCGGAGCTGTCTCCCCGGGCTTACGCCGGGGGCTACTATCTGCCGCCATCTTCGATGGCTAGTTGAATGTTTTCTCGCCGGTAGTGTGTGTTTCACGAATTGGCAAGCACTTGGACTGGTAAACCCATGCCCGGAAAAAAGCGCGAACTACAACCTGAGCAGGCTGACGCTGCTTACGAGATCAAGAAGCACATCTCGGTGACGGCCGGACCTGGTTCCGGCAAGACCATGGTCCTCGTCGAACGTTACCTGCACATCCTCCGTCAAAATCCGAATCTCAATATTGATCAGGTCGTCGCCATCACCTTTACGAATCGCGCCGCAAACGAGATGCGCGAGCGGCTCCGTGAAGAACTCAATCGAATTCTGCAAACTGCGTCGGCGGACGAGCGGAAGCATTGGCTCAACTACAAACGCACGCTCGACGGCGCAGTGATCACAACCATTCACGGCTTCTGCGCGCGACTGTTGCGCGAGTTTCCAGTTGAGGCGCGAGTCGATCCGCAGTTTCTGCTGCTTGACGAGCATCGCGCAGCAATGCTTCTGGAATCGGTCGTCGAGGAAGTTTTGACGGAGTTCATCAGCGCCGGCCACGTAGAGATTTCGCGGTTGACGTTAGGAGTGGGACGCGGCCGGCTGGCTGAAGCGCTGGGCCAACTTTATCGAGATGTTCGCGGTCAGGGCCTTTCATTGGACGAACTCGCAATGAAGACCGCGCAGAGCCACGCGACGGAAGATGATCATGAACGAGCACTGGATGAATTGGCGCGCTCGATGAACGATTTCCTCGCCATTCCCAGAACGACAGTGGCCGCACGCGGCAGACACGCTGAACTCATCTCAAGTTGGTCGAGCTTGCGGCCATTCATCAGCAAGATTCCCGATATTAAGGATCTGGCAGATTACTGCCGCGCGATCGAGGGATTTCGTAAAGTGCGTCCGTCGGCGGCCGGCAATCTTAAGGAGCATGTGCAAGCGCTCGACGCGCTTGTCTGGGAGAAAGAACTCCTGGGGCGCGTGCCGCAAGTGTCTTTGGATCTGTTCGCGAAACAGTACGCGCTCGAGATTGCGCTACTGCTTACCCGAATCGACGAGCGACTGAACCAGGAGAAGCAGAAAATCTCGGCGCTTGACTTCGACGATCTGGAACTGCGCACGCTCGATCTGCTCCAACGTCCCGAAGTTCTGACGCGCGCGGCTGAGCGATACAAGTTTTTCCTCGTCGATGAGTTTCAGGACACCAACGGTTTGCAGCGACAGCTCCTGGAACGGCTGGCACTACAGAAAAGAGGAGGCAACAGTGCCAACCTTTTCATCGTGGGCGATCAAAAGCAGTCGGTCTACGGCTTTCGCGGTGCTGACGTCGCGGTGTTCAGTGAAATGACGGCGAGCTTGCTGGCAGAAGGTGGCGAGTCGAAACCGCTGCTGTTGAACTTTCGCAGCCAGCCACCGCTGATCAACTTTTTCAACTTCCTTTTCGAGCGCTTGTTCAAGCCTGCGGACGACGTATCGCCTCGCGAGCTAACCGAGTTGGGCTATGTCGGCCCCGAACCCAGCGTAGCCAAACGAGAATTGCGCGATAGTGGTCCGCTCGTCGAGTTGATGATCACGACTGAGGCGTCAGGTGACGAAGACGATCCAAAAGCGGAGCAAACTTCGCGGGAGCTTGATGCGGAACAACTGGCGCGGCGAATTATCTCGCTCGTTGATCCTGCTGGGAGCGCAGGCATCCTGCCTGCGTCAAGCGTCGAGTTCAATCCAGATTCGGTTGAACCAGACAAGCCGGGTAACGTGGCATTCAAAGAAGGCAGGCAAGATGCCTGCGCTCCAAGGTACAGCGACATTGCCTTGTTGTTCCGCGCGATGACGAATGTTGGGGTTTACGAATCAGTTTTCCGGCGCGCGAACATTCCTTATCAAACGGTGCTGGGTCGCGGGTTTTATGAACGCGCTGAGATCAGGGATCTAATCCAGTTGCTGCGGTTCCTTGATAACAAGACGGACGAGCTGGCCCTCGCCGCAGTTTTGCGTTCACCTTTGTGCGGAATATCCGACAATGCTTTACTCGCGCTGCGCTGCGCGCCGTGGCGTGATGAAGTGGACACCGCCACAGATCCTCTCAAGCACTTCACGCAAACGCGCCCGCTCTTCCGCGCACTGCAGCGCCACCGCGACATTGCTTACATTAGCGACGACGAGCACCTGCTGCTCGACCGTGCCGCCGACCTGATCAAGGGTTTGATTGCGCGGCAGCATCACTACTCGCTTTCGACGCTCCTCAGATTTGCGGTTGAGCGTTCCGAATTTGCCACGGTGATCGCGGCTGCCTTCGACGGCGCGCAGCGGCTGGCGAACGTGCAACGGCTCTTCACGCTCGCTGAGCGCTTTGAACGTTCAGGTGCTCATTTGATTCGCGACTTCGTGCGCTACGTCGAAGAATTCGAAGCGATCGGCAGCCGCGAAAGCGAAGGGCAGATTGATGAAGCCACAAACGCTGTAAAGCTGATGACGATTCACCAGGCAAAGGGTCTGGAGTTTCCCATTGTGATCATTCCCGATCTACAGCGCTCATCGAGACCACCGGACAACTGGGTCTTGTTGGATCGACAGCGCGGACTGACTTTGAAAGTACCGGATGGACGCGGCAAGCTGGTGGCGGGTTTGACTTTCAGTAATTTCGAAAAGCGTCACGCGTGGCGTGAACAGTTTGAAAGCATGCGCTTGCTTTATGTTGCGGCAACGCGAGCGCAGGATCGATTGATACTCTCCGGCACCACCAAGGACCTCGACAAGATCGACACGCAGAGTGGTAGGTGGCTGAACTGGATCTGGCAGTCGCTGGAGCTGCCGGCGCAGACCAGAACGGGCGTAGTTGATTTGACCAGTGATCTGCAGTTGCAAGTGACATTGAATATCGCTGATGAGCAACCAACGCCGGCAGAGGAACAGACGCGCATATCTGAAGCAGCGGTAGAACAGATTGCAGCAACGGCTGAATCGATTGCGGAGGCGTTCCCGTTGTTAGGCGCCGTCGACGCCGAGCACAGCCGCGCGACTCACCGGTTCAGTGTCACGCAGTTGATCAACTACCAGCGCTGTCCGCGGCAGTATTATTTCGATCGCGTTTTGCATGCGCCGGCACCGGACGCGCTCGCTGTCTGGAACAACGCGGAAGCCCCGGAGCCGCCTGCAAATCTCACGGCGACACTGAAGGGCGCGGTGATTCACCGCTTCTGCGAAACGTATTTGAACGGCGACGATTCGGAGGCGCGGCTGCGAACAAGTTTTGCCGACGTTGTGCGCGGCCGTCAGGCAGAACTTGCGGATCGGATAGTTGAGATCAACCAGGAAGAGGCGATCGCGGAACTGTTGCCGCTGGCGCAAAACTATTTATCCAGCGCTGTGTTCGAGCGGATCGAGCGGGCGCGCGCACTCTTGTCAGAAACACCTGCGTTAGCGGGTGGCGTAATGCGTGAGCGACCTCAGGGCGAGGCAGGGCTTTGGAGTGAACTCAGTTATCGTCTGCGGCGGCCGCTCGGAATTCTCAGTGGCGCGATTGATAAGTTGCTCATCACACCGGCCGCTGGCGGCAAGGGTTTCGATGTTGAGATCATCGACTTCAAAACGAATCGGCTGAGCCGTAGGCTTTCAGCTGCGGAGTCCGCGTCACGCTCTTCACTGGGACCGCGGGCGTCCCGCCCGCATGACTTTGAAGAAGACTCGAGGTTGAGTGCAGCGACAGACAAGCGGGTGGAACGCCCGCGGTCCCAGTATCAACGGTCCCAGGATAAAGTTGAGCAGATTGCTTTCGACTTCAGTGCGCCGATCGAGAAAAGCCAGGAAGTTGTTGCCGCTGAATCTTCACTTGACGACCGCGTGCGCAGCGCCGCCATGGACTATCAACTCCAGATGCAGGCTTACGCCCTTGCCGTGCGTGAGCTCGTGCCCTCTTTGCCAGAAGGTTCGGCGATTATTTCCACGTTGCATTTTCTTGAGCCTAACGTCGAGTTTCACTTGACGGCTGATCTGCTCGCGCCCGAAGCCTGCCGGCGCGCGATAGACGACGCGATGATGAAGATCGTTTCTTCGGGCGTGCCTGGTGAATTTCCTGTGAACACAGCCGCGCATTGCCGCAGGTGTAACTTTCTTAGTATTTGTATAGCTGGACGTGAATATGTTCGCTCGATGAGACAAACGGGCGGCGACGTGGTTAACTTGAAGGCGAGCGAAGCTGCACGCTAGGGACATCAGTAGCGAAAAACTATGAGCAAACACGACGACCCACAAGTTGGCGCAGCGGCGCCTGACTTCACTCTCAAGGATGGCAATGGCGACGAGTGGCGCTTGTCAGACAAGCGCGGCAAGGTTGTCGTTTTGCTTTTCTATCCGGGCGACGAAACCCCGATCTGCACCCGGCAGATGTGTTCTGTCAGAGATCGCTGGGAAGACTACGAAGCAACCGGCGCTGAAGTTGTTGGGATATCAACCGACTCGGTTGAGTCGCACCAGAAGTTTGCCGAACATCATGAGCTTCCGTTGCGGCTGTTGTCCGACACGTCGGCGGAGGTGGCAAATCTTTACGGCGCGCGATCATTGATTCCCAGCAAAGTGGCGCGGTCAGTTTTCGTGATCGACGCGAACGGCGTTTTGCGCTATCGCGACGTCAGGCCGTTGGGATTGTTTCGACCGAAGGATGACGAAGTCATTAAGGCGATCCGCGGGGCGGAGTAGAATTACATGACAAAGCGCAGATTGGCGAGAGTCAGCAGACACAAAAAAGTGAACGACGTGCTGTGAAAGGAAACTTGCAGTGGCCCGAAGGGCCGACAGTCAATAGCCATGCCCGTAAGGGCGTGGATCAAGTGTTAGTCTCACTTTGAAGGCCCGAAGGGCCGGCACTCAAAAGGAGGCTCAACATGGCGGGAAAATACTTAAGCTTGCTGGTGCACTTCACCTGGAGCACTGCGGGACGCGAGCCGTGGATCGAAGCGGGCATGCGTGATGATCTCTATTCGTACATCGGCGGGATAATGAAGAACAAGAATGCTAAGTTGATTTCCGCAGGCGGGATGTTCGATCACATCCATCTTTATGCCTCGATGCCGTCGACAATTAGCATCGCGGATTTTGTGAACGCCGTGAAATCAAATTCGTCCCGATGGATTCATGAGTACTCTTCCCAACTCCGAGGCTTTGCGTGGCAAGAGGGCTACGGGGCTTTTAGCGTGAGCAAATCGGAAGAGGGCAAAGTGATTCGGTACGTCTCTAACCAGGAAGAGCATCATCGCAAGCGAACGTTCAAAGAAGAACTGATTGGACTGCTTGAGAAGCACGGCATTGAATACGACAAACGGTACATTTGGAAGTGATCTGAACGTGTCGCACCTTCGGCGCTCAGTTTCTTGCTCTTCTCTTTCCACGCCCTTACGGGCGTGGCTATTTACTTTCCGCCCTTCGGGCGTAGAGTATGACCTATTGGAAGGGTAGTTAATTCATGGCTGACAACATAAAATGCAAACACTGTGGTGAGAAGCGACCGGCAATTGGCTTCGCGCCCTTTCCCAACGAACTGGGGCAGCGAATCGCCGCCGAGATCTGTCAGCCATGCTGGGCCGCTTGGCTCCAGAAGCAGACGCAAATAATTAATCACTACGGTCTCGATCTCACCAATCCCGACGCCCAAAATTTTCTCTTCGATAACATCAAGGGATTTTTGTTTGGCGAGTCGCTGCCAGTAACAGAGCAGGCGGAGATCGATACGACTAAGGAAGGGACCGTTAAGTGGTAAGGATGAAGGCGGAGGGATGAAGGATGAACCTCGGCGGCTGAAATGCCTGCCTTAGGTTTCTGTCTAGCTTCCTTCATCCTTCATCCTTCATCCTTCATCCGTCATCCTTTCCCCTTGGCCCGCCAGTTGCTGTTCTAATCTCTCGTAAAGACCATCTCCCCGATTTCTGATCCGCAAGAAACAAAAGCCCCCAAAAACTTAGGAATCCACGACGTTGGGCAACTTGGCCCAGTGGTGGATTTTCGTTCGGACGTATGTTTTTCGAACTATTGTTCGGACAGGAGGTCAGCAGAAAATGAACTTCAAACTCTCCGGAATTATTGCGACGTTGGTGCTGGCGTTTTTCTTAACCGGCTGTAGCGAGACGGCAAACGAGAATGCCACGAACAGAAACGCCAACGTCAACGCCAATGCTAATACCGCCAAGGCTAACAACAACGTTAACGCTAATGCCAATACAAAGCAGGCGCCGACGCGCTCCGACTATGAAAAGAACAAGCAGACCTATTCTGAAGAAGCGAAAAATCTGGGACGAAAGATTGGCACCGGGCTCGACGACGGTTGGCTTTGGACCAAAACGCGCTTTGATCTGGCCGCAGCAGATGATCTAAGAGACTCGACCATAAACGTTGACGTTGAGAATGGAGTAGTGACGCTGAGCGGAAGTGTTGCCAATGCCGAACAGAACGCAAAAGCAGAATCTGTGGCCAAGGCAGTTGACGGCGTAAAGAGCGTCAAGAATTTACTGAAGGTCGCCGCCAGTACAAACAGCAATACGGCGAACAGCAACACGAAGAAGAAGAAATAACAGCATACGAAAATTTGGAACCGGGCGGCAGTTTCTTACTGATTGTCGTCCGGTGGCGCGACGGGTTCATGCCGGACGTTGAAACCGAGGCCCTCGCTCGCGCGTAGTAGCCAGGGAAATCCGCGCGCAAAAGTTTACTACGTAGCCTTTCTGGGCTAAGCTTCGCATTCCGTCTGTTAACACGCGAGTCTGATCCCACGCAGTCGGTTCTGCGTGGCAACTGGAAAAGAGAGGCTGACAGGCACGGCTACCAGTACTTTCCGACCCGCGATCATTCCCCAGTAATCCCGGGTGCACAATTCAACCCACAATCGGAGAATACTTTCATTCTCAGGAGGAACCCGACCTTGCATAATCCCAGCCTGTTCAATCGCCGCATAACCAATCGTACCTTCGGCTCAGCCGTCGTCATCGCATTTATCGCGTGCGCATCCATTAGTTCTTACGCGCAAACCAAGCTGCTTCGTTTTCCCGATATCAGCGGCGACCGGGTGGTCTTTACTTACGGCGGCGACCTGTGGACTGCGCCCGCCTCAGGCGGTGGAGCAATCCGCTTAACTTCGCATCCAGGCATGGAAGTCTTCGGCAAGTTTTCTCCCGACGGCAAGTGGATCGCTTTTACCGGACAGTATGATGGCGACGAGCAGGTCTATGTAGTTGCTGCGGGCGGCGGCGTGCCGCGCCAACTCACGTTCTATCCCGCGAAGGGGCCATTGACGCCGCGCTGGGGTTGGGACAATCAGGTCTATGGTTGGTCGGCAGACGGCAAGCGGATCGTTTTCAAATCGCAGCGCGATTCCTGGGCTTTGCCGATAGCGCGCTTGTATGCCGTTTCCGTAGATGGCGGTCCGGCTGAAGCGTTGCCAATGCCGGAAGCTGGGTCCGGGGATTTCTCACCTGACTCGAGCCAGATCGTTTACTCGCCGCAATCACGCGACTTCCGTCCCGAGAAGCGTTATGGCGGCGGCCAGGCCAATGCGCTTTACATCTTTGATTTAAAAACATACGACGCGAAACGAATCACCGAGGGGCCGCGCGCTACGCGCGATCCAATCTGGATCGGCAATACGATTTACTTCAACTCCGACCGCGACGGACATTTCAATCTCTACGCCTACAACATCGCTGCGGCAAAGACCTCGCAAATAACCAACAATAAAACCTGGGACGTGCGTTGGCCCAGCTCTGACAGTGAGAACCGCATCGTTTATGAACTCAATGGCGAGTTACAGGTTCTCGATACTAAAACTCAAAGAAGCACTCCCATTTCAATCAACGTTCCGAACGAAGGTTTGGCTAGCCGGCCCAGTCGAATTTCCGCAGCCGGCAATATTGAGTCAGTGAACTTGAGTCCGAAAGGCGAGCGTGCTCTCTTCAGTGCCCGTGGCGACATCTTCAGCGCGCCAATCGAAAAGGGCCCGACGCGAAACCTGACGCATTCTTCCGGCGCTCACGACAAGTGGCCCGCCTGGTCGCCAGACGGCAGTCGTGTCGCCTTCATCTCCGACATGAGTGGCGAAGAAGAGCTCTACACAATTCAGCAGGACGGGTTGAAGCCTGCCGAGCAGATCACGCGTGGTGGTAGCGCGATGCGTTATCAACCGGAGTGGTCGCCTGACGGTAAGCGCATCGCTTTCTCAGATAAGGACGGGAAGCTTTACGTAGTCACGCTTGCAGATCGTCAGATGATTCAGATTGCCGACGCGCCGCATGGCCAGATCCGTGATTACACCTGGTCGCCGCGCGGAAACTATTTGGCGTTCAGTTACGATGACAACCCCAACCGGTTCTCGGCAGTTCGTATTTGGAATCCCGCCGACGGCAAGGTAAGCAAAGTCACCGACGACCTGTTCAATGCTTACAATCCCACCTGGGATCCGCAGGGAAACTATCTCTACTTCCTTGCCGATCGCGAGTTTCAACCGCAGATTTCGCAAATCGAGTTCAACTACGCGACGAATCGTACCGCTTACATCTATGCGCTCGCCTTGCGCAAGGACGTGAAGAATCCCTTCCCGCCCGAGAGTGACGAGGTAACGATTACCAAGGGTGACGAGACGCCGAAACCAAAAGGAATGCCGCCGGGTGAGGAACCAAAGCCTCCAGTCAAAGACATCAACAAAGAATTGAAAGAGCCGGCTAAAGAGCCAACGACTGAGGCTGACAAGCCGGCAGCAACTGCTTCTCCCGCCGCTCAAGGCGAATCAAAGCCCGACGCGAAACCGCCCGCAACGATGACGATCGACTTTGACGGCATCGTGAGTCGTGTGGCCCGCGTACCCGTAGGCGCTGACAACTATGGCGGCCTATCAGCTAAGACCGGCCACCTCATCTATGCAACGGGTTCAGCTTTCTACTATGGCCGCGCCGGCGATCGTCCCACCGTGCTCAAGATTTTCGCTTTCAAGGATCGCAAGGAATCGACGATTGCCGAAGACATCCGCGGCTACGTGCTTTCGGACGACGGATCGAAGGTGCTGGTGGCGCAGGGACCCGGCTATAACATTTACGACGCCACGCCGCAGGGTGATAAAACCAAAAAGCCCTTGTCGACCGCCGGACTTTTTGTTGATCGGATTCCGGCAGAGGAATGGAACCAAATTTTTAATGAAGTTTGGCGGCGTTATCGCGACTTCTTCTACGTTGCGAACATGCACGGTTACGATTGGCCGGCTTTGCGGGAACAGTACAAGCCTCTGCTTCAGTATGTGTCGCACCGTTCAGACCTGAACTTCGTTATCAGCGAAATGATTTCGGAGTTGACGATCCAGCACGCCTATATCGAAGGCGGCGATTTTACAATTCCACCGCGACCGCGCAGTGGTTTACCAGGCGCACGCTTTGAAGTTGATAAGCAGGCCGGTCGTTATCGCGTCGCCAAGATATTCGCCGGAGAAAACGAGGAAGAGATCTATCGGTCCCCGCTCACTGAGATTGGTGTCAACATAAATGTCGGTGACTATTTATTGGCGGTTGACGGCGTAGAGGTGAAGGCTACTGACGACCTCTATCGTTTGCTGAGAAACAAAGCTGACAATCCGGTTAGTCTTACGGTCAACAAGACGCCTTCGTTTGATGGCGCGCGCATCGTTTCGTATCGTCCCATCACTGATGAATCAAAACTGATTTACCTCGACTGGGTGGACCGTAACCGGCGTAAGGTGGAACAGGCTACCGGCGGGCGCGTTGGTTACATTCACATTCCCGACATGGGAGCCGATGGAATTCGCGAGTTTATCAAGTGGTACTACCCACAGCTCGGCAAGGAAGGTTTGGTCGTCGACGTGCGCGCCAATGGCGGCGGCAATGTATCGCGCATGCTGATCGAACGGCTGCGGCGAAAAGTGCTGGGGCTAAACTATTCGCGGATCGACGATGAAGCCAATACCTATCCGGACGCGGTGTTCCTCGGACCGATGGTTGCACTGCTGGATCAAAACTCGGCTTCCGACGGCGACATCTTCCCGTATATGTTTCGCAAGGCCGGACTGGGACCATTAATTGGTAAACGGTCGTGGGGTGGAGTGGTCGGCATCAATAATCGCGGACCATTAATCGACGGCGGTGCGATCTTCGTGCCTGGTTCGGGCCTCACTGATGAAAACGGCAACTGGGTAATTGAAGGCTACGGTGTCGATCCGGACATTGAGGTAGAAAACGATCCCAGGTCGGAAATTGAAGGACGCGATCCGCAGCTCGAGCGTGGCATTGCGGAAGTAATGGCGCGGCTCAAGACGCCAGTGAAGTTGCCGCCGAAGCCTGCCGGGCCGGTGAAGACGATTAAGTAAATACCTGGTTCTTAATTACTGACGGAAGAGTATTGACTTTGCGAACCGCACGGAATATCGTGCGCCTATCCTTGCAACGAGGCTGGACTCTCACGAGCCTGTTGGGCCTTGCATCTTGGCAGAACAGCCCCTTGCTAGCGATTCTTTCATTAGGCGCTTTGCGGTACTTTTTTACCTCGAATTATCGCGATGCGTGTCTCAACAGGATTGAATATGCGCAATCTCCAATTCGGAGCCGTCGCTGATCTAAGACAACGCCGATTGGGATTCAATCCGCGGACTTCGCCGGTCTTTCGCCTGGTCCTAGGTGGAAATCAGATGTGAGCGACTCGCCAGTAATTGCCGGCGCCGGCCATAAATTGTACTGATCCAAAAACATGGAGTGAAAACATCGTGGCTAATCAAAATCAAAAAGCGCCCCCCAAACAGATGCGGATGGTTGGTTGGTATGATCCGCGACAGCTTGCCAAGACAGGTGTCGAAGTGGCTATCTCGACCATCTTCGGACGCCATTCGGACCAGCGTTTGGTGGAGGCGATGGCCTTCGCAGACAAGAAAGAGCCAGCCTATTATGACTACACTTACTATTACCAGGATGATGGTGCAGCAGTCTGTGAGTTGGACAAAAAACAGCCGCGCGACTCAATCTGGATCGATTACGTCGGCGATGTCGGCGACGGTTGGAATTCAACCTACGCCGTCGCGCATTACCTCACCGGCAGCCTAAGCCTCCAATATTCGGATGGAAAGAACACCTTCGACACGACTGAAGTGCAACGAGGCGAGGTCCTCATTTTCGGAGGCGATGAGGTTTACCCCACTGCCAGCCGCGAAGTCTACAAGGACCGGCTGGTGACTCCTTACGAAACCGCCACACGCACCAGGTTTCCACCGTTCCCAAAGGGGCCATTCAAGGGTAAGGACCGGGAGGGGAAAGAAGTTTACCGATGGCCGCACGTGTTCGCCCTTCCCGGCAATCATGATTGGTATGACAGTCTGGTCGCTTTTACTCGGCTCTTCACCGCGCACCCCTGGTTTGCCGGGTGGCGCACGCGACAAACCCGCAGCTACTTCGCGCTGAAGCTGCCACACAATTGGTGGCTCCTCGGCACCGACGTCCAGCTTGGCTCCGACATTGATAAGCCGCAGATGAAGTATTTTGAAGGCCTCGTTGCTGAGATGGATGCGCAACAAAGAGAGACTGGCGAACCCGCCCGTATCATTCTCTGTCATGCCGAGCCGCACTGGATTCGGGCGGCCCAATACGGAGGCGACGATCCTAACTACAACGAGAGCAATCTAAAGGTGCTCGAAAAGAGACTGGGCAAGTCCGTCGCCGTCTTCATCGCCGGCGACTTACACCACTATCGCCGCCACGAATCGGAAGACAAGTCAACGCAAAAGATTACCGCCGGCGGCGGCGGCGCATTCTTGCATCCGACTCACCCGGGAATTCTAGGAACGAGCCTGGACCATCTGGTTGAAAAAGGGCTGACTGAAGACGGAGATCGAAACTTCAGCCTGCAGGGTTGCTTTCCGTCGACCAAGGATTCTCGCCGAGCCACCTGGCGCAATCTGATGTTTCCCATCTTTTGCTTCCAGGGGAATCAGAGTTGGTCGTTCGGACTAGTGATCGCCGGGCTTTACCTGCTGCTGACCCTACCGCTCATATCCGTTATCGACAATCTGACAACACGCGGGGAACAGCACTTTTGGTATGTCACTTACACGGTTCTCGAAACATTAAAAGACAGTCCCATGTCGCTGCTTTTGATTTTGGCCACCGTGGTCGGCTTCGTGTTTTTTACCGACACGCACTCTAAACTTCATCGATGGATCATGGGAGGCTTGCATGGGATCGCGCATTGTGTCGCGGCTATCGCTATAGCCTTGCTCAACCTGTTTCTGGTTGCCGGTTTTACAGACCAGGAAACCTGGACACTTCACATCCCCTGGCCCGGTGGTTATTCCTTCCCGGCTGACCTGCGGTTCCTGCTGGTCGGCGTGCTGATTGTTGTACTCGGATTTATTGTCGGGTCATTTATCATGGGAGCCTACCTGTTGTTGTCGATGAACTTCTTCGGGCGCCACGGTAACGAAGCCTTCTCCTCTTTAGGAATCGAGGATTGGAAAAACTTTCTTCGCCTCCATATCGATGAACATGGCGACCTCACGATCTACCCGGTTGGAATTCGCCGGGTGCCGCGCAAGTGGAAGGCGCGCGAGGGCCAGGAAGGGCCAGAGCTGGTTCCCGACCCTGCCGATCGTCGCGCAACCCGACCCGAACTTATCGAGATGCCCATTGTCATGAAACGGGCTCAAACTGAGACCGGTGTGAAAACTACTTCTCCAAGTCCGGTGCCGGCCGGTGCGTCGGCTGGCGGCTAAACCCTGGAGGTACGAAGAATTGAGCGACGAACACTTTGATGCGGTAATTGTAGGCTCTGGCTTTGGCGGCTCGGTGATGGCTTTTAGATTAGCTGAAGCCGGGTTACGCGTTTGTTTGCTGGAACGCGGCAAGGCTTACCCGCCGTTTTCATTTCCGCGCGCGCCCTTCAAGCTGAGCAATAATTTTTGGGACCCGAGCGATGGCTTGTATGGAATGTACAACATCTGGTCGTTCAAGGGTTCGGGCGCCGTGGTGTCGGCGGGGCTCGGTGGCGGCTCGCTAATCTATGCCAACATCATCATTCGCAAAGACGCGAAATGGTTCGTCAAGGAAGATCTGCAAAAGGGTGGCTATGAAAACTGGCCGATCACGCGCGCGGAACTCGATCCACACTACGACCGCGTTGCCCAAATGCTGAATATCCAGAAGTATCCGATTCATATCAAGCCATATGACGGGACGCGCAAGACTCTGGCAATGATCGAAGCGGCCGAGAAAATGAAGAAGGCTAATCCAAGTCTTGATCTTCATTATGTGCCGCTTAACCTGGCTGTCAGCTTCAGGACGAAACACGTTCAAGATCCGGAACTCCCGGATGTGGCCGATCCGGCCCACCCGGATAAAGTTCTAAACCATCCGGTCGTCGGTGAGCCAATCTACGAGGATCGACCCAACTACCACGGCAAGACTCGTTACACTTGTGTGCTTTGCGGCGAATGCGATCTCGGCTGCAACACCGGCAGCAAGAATACGCTCGATTACACCTACATCACGGCGGCGAAATATCAGAATGCCGACATCAGAACCCTCTGTGAGGTGAAATCGTTCGCGCCGTCGTCGAGCGGCAAGGGCTACACCGTCACTTACATCAAGCATGATCCCGAACGCTTCGAAGGACGCAAGGCAAACACGAGTGACGCTAATCTGTTTCCACCGCAGACGATCACCTGTGATCGCCTGATACTCTCGGCCGGGACTTACGGCACGCCCCATCTCCTATTTAAGAATCGCCCGGCCTTCCCAAAAATCAGCGAACAACTAGGCGCGCGCTTCTGTGTCAACGGCGACTTGCTATCGTTTATCGTCAATAGTTATGAGCAGAAGAAAGGCAAGTGTGTGCCGCGCATTCTCGATCCGAGTTTTGGGCCGGTTATCACCGGGGCCATCCGTCTCGGAGATACGGTTGACGGCCTGGGTGATCAGGGCCGCGGATTCTACGTCGAAGACGGAGGCAACCCTTATCTCTTGAGTTGGGCGGTAGAGTTGACGGGTTTCGTGGGCTTACTGCGGCGTTCCGCGCAATTCCTCAAGATGTTTCTGGATTACCGCGTCGGTCTCAACAAAGACGCGGACTTCAGCGACGCGATCGCCAATGTGCTTGGCGATTGTGCGACGTCAAAAAGTTCCATGCCGGTACTGACCATGGGCCGCGACATCCCCAACGGGAAGCTTTCGTACGACGGGCGTTACCTTCAGTGCGATTGGCAGATCAAGAAGTCACGGGACTACTACGATCGTGTGCGGCGCATAGTAAGAGACATCGCCCATGCCATCAATGCTGAATACATGGACAATCCTGCCTACGATACTTTCCGCCAGGTACTGACCGCCCATCCGCTCGGCGGTGCTTCGATGGGTCGCGATGAAAACGAAGGCGTGGCTAATTCTTACGGCGAGGTCTTCGGTTATCCCGGTCTTTACATAGCTGACGGATCGCTCTTGCCCGGCCCGGTCGGTCCGAATCCTTCAATGACAATCGCTGCTGTGTCTGATCGGGCGGCTGATCACATCATCGACCAGCACAAAGGAGTGACTCCATGAGCAATGGCAACGGCAACAAAAAACGCTCGCTAATCCTCGCAGGCGGCGGGATCAAGGTTGCATTCCAGGCGGGCGCGTTACAGGTTTGGCTTGACGAAGCGGGCCTGACCTTCGATCACGTCGATGGAGCGAGCGGCGGCGTGTTCAATTTGATCATGATGTGTCAGGGAATGACCGGTCTCGAGATTGCCAACAACTGGCGCAAGCTAAATCCACGCGCGGGCATCAGCTTCAATCCGGCTGCGTTTGTCAATCTGCTTTATGCTGAGTCGTTGTTTACGCTCGATAACTATCGCAAGCACGTCTTCACGGACTGGGGCCTGGATTGGGACAAGATTCGCGCGAGTACACTCAACAACAGTTTCAACGTTTTCAATTTCAGCGACAAGACACTGGACATTATTGAAGCGAAGGACATGAGCGAAGACATGCTTTGCGCCTGCGTCAGCCTGCCGATGTGGTTTCCGCCGGTTCATATCAATGGGAAGACTTACATCGATCCGGTTTACATAACCGACGCCAATATCGATGAAGCGATCCGGCGTGGCGCTGACGAACTCTGGGTAATCTGGACGGTCAGTGACAAGGATGAGTGGCACCCAGGATTTGTGGCCACCTATTTTCAAATCATTGAAACCAGCGCTGACGGACATTACAAAGCCGCGTTGAAACGAGTGGCGGATAACAATGCCGCGATCGCAGCCGGGCAGCCGGGTGAGTACGGCCGGCACATCGAAGTGAAAGAATTAAAGGGCGACGTGGCGCTGCATTACCTGATCGACTTCAGCCAGGACCGCATGACTGAAGCCGTCAATCTTGGCGTCGAACGCGCCCGCGAATGGTGCAAGGCCAATGGCATTCCGTTGAAGGCCCATACCGGAGACTTCCCCACTGAGGTCCATACGGCCCAAACCAAGCTTAGCTTCACCGAAGAGATGAAGGGGTTTGTCACCTGGGGTGAACTTGATTACGAGAAAGGCGCTAAGGCCGGGAAGAAGAGCGGCGCCAAGATCATGTTTCACCTAACGATCACGGTTGACGGGGTGAATCGTTTTGCCACCGATCCTGAGCACGATACGGATGGCGTCAAAGGTTACATCGAGTGCGAGTCTTTGGGCGGTCAATTGCCGGTAGAGTCGGGCAAATTCAATTTGTTCGTGGACGATCTGGATCCCGCGGTCAAACGAATGTTCTACCGCTTGTTCTTTAAAGACGAGCTGGGAAATCCGCTGACGCTGAGCGGCTTCAAACTCATCAAAGACGATCCTGGTTTCGATGTGTGGCACGACACGACCACCTTGTTCACGCGCATTCTAAATGGCCATGTCAGCGAAGAAGACGAAGCCGCGGCCGCGAAGGATCCCGACAAACTGAAGCAGATGGTGAAGGGTTCGGGAATCATCATCATCCACTTCTTCGATTTCCTGAAACAGCTAACGACGTTTCGCACTGAAGGGCCGACCATTTCAGACCGAGCTTCGGCGATGGCCCGTTTCGGCCGGCTCTTCATGGGCAAGCTGTGGGATGTTTACGCGCGCAACGTGCTTACGTCGGGCCCGATCTAGATCGCGACGCGTAGCGTCGGCTTGAGTTTAGCCCGGCGTTTCAACGCCGGGAAAATGTTCAATGAGAGCCTCTACGTCGCGTAGCGACGAACGAATTGAATCATGAATAAATCCCTCAAGTGGTTCGGCAGAATCGTCTGGATTGGTATTCTGATAAACCTGACGCTGGCGATTCCTGCGATCATCTCGCCGCGACTTCTGAACATCACGCTTGGGCTGGGCGCTGAGGCATCGGACGTTTGGCTGCGCAACGTCGGCATGCTGCTGATTTCGATGTCCATGTTCTACGCCGGCGCCGCCCGCGATCCCTTGCGCTATCCCGGCTACTCATGGCTGGTAGCGATCTCGCGTCTCATTGCCGCGGTCTTCTGGCTCTACATGGTGCGCGTCACTATCTACCCAACGCAGATGCGCCAGTTTCTCTTTGCCGATCTGGCCTTCGGCGTTGTTGAAGGATTGCTCCTCCAGGTGGGCCTGCCTGCGGACAGTAAAATTAGCCTGCCGAATCTGAAACGACTCTGGCTTGGTTTGATCGCCCTCCTCAAAGCGAAGTGGAGACTGAAGACAGTCCGCGTGGGACTAGTTGTAGTGATCGTTTTGGCGGGCGTTGCCGGGTACGTGTTGTGGGATCGCCTGCTGCGAAAACGCCCCGACATCGTCTATGCATCGCAACAGGATCATTGGAAGCATGGCGCCATCGGATTGAGCAACGAGAGCCGCGTCCCTTACTACATCTGGAGAGTCTTGCCGCAAATGTTTGCGGACAAACTGCCGGGCCCCGGCTGGTCTTCTTTTGGTTTCATAATGGAACCAGACAACGAGTTGCC
>JBDUAQ010000023.1:0-24107 GCA_040004575.1 bacterium | reverse complement strand
GGTTCTTGATCTTGGCGATCCTGTTTGCGCTGTTGAGTCTGTCGACGTTGAAACTACGTTAGTGAGCAGTAAGCAGTAAGCGGTAAGCAGTTAACTGCGAGAGAGGCGGGGCAGAACTGAAAAACGATCAAAAGGTTAGGCGCGATGCTTTGCTGCTCACTGCTTACTGCTTACTGCTTACTACATGAACGTCGCGAGCAAGAAGATACTGGTCATCGGCGCGGCGCGCAGCGGAATTGCCTGCGCGAGATTTTTGACAGCACGCGGCGCGACTGTGGCGCTCAACGACGCGCAACCAATTGAGAACTGGAGCGCCGATGCGCTCGCGTTGAAAAGTGAAGGGGTAGGCTGTTTCGCCGGCGAATTGCCGGGGTGGTTGTTGGACCAGCTCGATCTGGTTGTGATCAGTCCAGGCGTGCCGACCAAAGCGATTCCGCTGCGTTACGCGGAGCGCGCGGGCGCCGAAGTCATTGGCGAAGTTGAATTGGCTTCGCGGTATTTGAAAGGGCGGATAGTTGCCATCACCGGCTCGAACGGCAAGACGACGACCACGTCGTTGATTGGCGAATTACTTAAAGACGCTGGATTGCCAACCTTGGTTGGCGGCAACATCGGAACGCCGCTCATTTCGTTAGTTGAAAGTTCGCGCGAGGACGGTTGGACGGTAGTTGAGATGTCGAGTTTTCAGTTGGAGACAATCAAGGAATTTCATCCCACAGTTGCCGTGGCGCTAAACGTTACGCCAAACCATATGGATCGTTACGAATCATTTACTGACTACGCGGCCGCTAAGCATCGCATCTTCATGAATCAGGGGCCCGGCGATGTCGCGATCTTAAACGCCGACGACGAAGTCGTCTCCAGTTGGGCGAAAGGTCTGCGCGCGCATGTCGCCAGCTTCAGCGTGAAGCGAGAGCTGGAAGAAGGATTGTTTCTGCGCGGCCGGGAAATTGTTTCTCGCGCGCCCGGCGGCGAGCGTGTCTTGCTAATGTCTAATGAGATGAAGCTTCGCGGCCTGCACAATGTGGAGAATGTCCTTGCTGCCCTTGCTGCCGGCCTGGCGTGCGGCGCTCCGCCCGATTCGATGCGCCAGGCAATTAGAAAATTTGAGCCGGTAGAACATCGGCTGGAGTTTGTTACAGAGGTTGACGGCGTAAAGTTTTACAACGATTCAAAAGCTACCAGCGTCGATGCGACAGTCAAAGCGCTTGAAGCCTTCGCGGACGAAACGGGAAAGATAGTCCTGATTTTGGGCGGGCGCGGGAAAAAAGCTCCGTACGCTCCGCTGGCTTCGCTGGTGCGTGAGCGAGTTCGGAAATTGATTCTGGTGGGCGAAGATGCGGAGACGATCGCACGTGAGTTGGGAGATTTCACTCCGAGCGAGCGTGCCGGCACCATGAACGAAGCGGTCACCCGCGCGTTTCAATCGGCGCAAGCCGGCGACATCGTGTTGCTGGCCCCGGCCTGCGCAAGCTTCGATATGTTTGCAAGCTATGAGCATCGGGGACGGGTGTTTAAGGAAGAACTCCAAAGTCTAAAGTCCAAAGTCCAAAGTCCTTCTTCCTGACATTGGACTTTGGACTTTAGACTTTGGACTGGTCGTAAGTAATGCCAAGAAAGTTATCTCCAGACAAGTGGCTATTCGCGGCAACCATCGGGTTGGTGTTGTTTGGCGTGGTCATGGTCTACAGCGCCTCCGCCATGTTGGCCCAGAGCGAGCATCACGGCAGTTTTTATTACTTGACCAAGCAGGCGATCTGGACGGCGATTGGTTTGGTGGCAATGCTTGTCGCGATGCAGTTTGATTACAACCGCCTGCGAGATCCGCGCATTGTCTACGGCCTGCTGCTGCTGACGGCGGCCTTGTTGCTGGCCGTCTTTGCTTTTCCGAGAATCAACGGAGCGCACCGGTGGATTAGGTTTCGCCAGTTTTCAATTCAGCCTTCCGAGATTTCAAAACTGGCGCTGGCGATCTTTCTTGCGTACTTCCTCGAGAAACGCGTCGGCGAAGAGCGCGAATTCTGGCGCACCTTTATTCCCTGCGGCGTGGTGACTGCGCTGCTGGCGGGGCTCACTGTAGTTGAACCAGACTTCGGCACGTCAATGATGCTGGCACTGACTTTTGTGGTCGTTGTCTACACGGCAGGAGCACGCCTCTCGCATCTCGCAATGGCTGCCGCGCCGGCGCTCACAGTCGCGGCAGGTTTGTTAATTTTCGTTCCGTGGCGCATGGCAAGGCTGGTTACATTTTTGGATCCCTGGGCAGATCCGCAGAAGAACGGGTTTCAGGTAGTACAGTCGCTCATTGCGGTCGGTTCGGGCGGCACGAATGGACTCGGGTTCGCCCAGGGCAAACAGAAAATGTTGTTTCTGCCATTTGCCCATTCCGACTTCATCTTTGCTGTTATCGGTGAGGAACTGGGTTTGCTCGGCACGCTCGCTGTGCTGTCGACCTTTGCGTTGTTTCTCTGGCGCGGAATTCGTATTTCTTTGTTGGCGCCGGATCGCTTCGGCAGGTTACTGGCGATGGGCATCGTGACCGGCATCGTAGCGCAGGCCCTCTTTAATATGAGCGTGGTGCTGTCGCTGGTGCCGACAAAAGGAATTCCGTTGCCGTTTATTTCGTACGGCGGCTCGTCGCTGGTGCCGACGCTCGCCGCGGTCGGAATTCTGCTGAACATTTCGCAACACGCGACTGGTGCTTCGCGCGCTCAGTGACCGCTATGCGCGTACTGATAGCCGCCGGTGGAACTGGCGGACACATTTATCCGGGCATAGCGGTCGCGAACGAAATCTTGCGGCGCGCGCCAGGATCGGAAGTCAGGTTTGTTGGCACAGCGCGTGGCCTGGAAAACAAGCTGGTTCCGCAGGCAGGGTTTGAACTTTCGCTCATTGACAGTGCGGGTCTTAAGAACGTTGGACCCATTGCACGCGCGCGCGGACTGCTGGTGTTGCCGAAGAGTTTCCTGGCGGCCAGAGGTTTGATAAAGGCGTTCCGGCCTGAGGTCGTGGTTGGAGCCGGCGGCTACGTTTCGGGTCCAGTGGTTCTAACCGCCGCTTTACTGAAGTTGCCAACCCTGGTGATGGAATCAAATGCGTTGCCGGGTTGGACCAATCGGGTGTTGGCACGTTTTGTTGACAAGGCTGCAGTTTCCTTCGACGCAGCGCTGCCTTATTTCCGTGGCAAGGCGGTGGTGACGGGCAATCCAGTGCGACGAGAGTTCTTTGAGATAGAGGCAAGACAACGTCAGCCGGCAGAGTTTTCGATTCTCGTGTTCGGCGGTTCGCAGGGCGCGCATGCAATCAACGAAGCAATGATCGCAGCGCTACCATCACTGGCAAGTATGAAGGACGTGTTGCGGATAACGCATCAAACCGGCGAAACAGATTTCGCCAAAGTTAGTTCTGGATACGCAGAGGCTGGTTGGGGCGAACACGCTAATGTCCGAAAGTATATTGACAAAATGGTCGCGGCTTTCGCTGCTGTCGATTTGGTGATTTGTCGTGCCGGTGCCACTACGACGGCGGAACTGATCGCTGCTGGCAAGGCGTCGATAATGATCCCCTTTCCGTTGGCGGCTGACGATCACCAGCGCAAAAACGCCGAAGCGCTGGAAGCGGCTGGAGCCGGTCGAATGATTCTGCAGCAGGATTTGTCGGGAGAACGTTTGGCAGAGGAGATAACAACACTTGTGCGCGCGCCGGAAAAAATTACGACGATGGAACAAGCGGCTCGCAAACTTGCCCGCGGAGACGCGGCGGCGGCGGTGGTTGAGATGATCGAAAAGCTAGTGGGCGGTGGGCGGTGAGCAGTGGGCAGTAAGCAGAAGGCAGAAGGGCAGAAGGCAGAAGGCAGATGTTCTCTTATTTAGAAATGGTTAGCCTCCACGTGGAGAAGTTGCAGAAGGTTAGGCGACAAGGTCTTTCTGCCTACTGCCTACTGCCTACTGCCTTCTCAGTTGGAGCTGCCCACAGCCCACAGCCCACTGCCCACTGAATTTTATGTTCAGACGAATTCAACACGTACATTTTGTCGGCATTGGCGGCATCGGCATGTCCGGAATCGCCGAGGTGCTTATCAATCTGGCATTCCGTGTCTCCGGCTCCGACGCGAAGAAGTCGAATGTAACGGACCGGCTGCAACAGATGGGAGTTGAATTTGCTGAAGGCCACTCCGCCGAAAATGTTGGTGACGCGCACGTCGTAGTTCGTTCAACCGCAGTGCGTGAAGACAATCCTGAAATTGTGGAGGCCCATCGCCGCTCCATTCCCGTGATTCCGCGCGCAGAGATGCTGGCCGAATTGATGCGACTAAAACCGCACACGGTGGCGGTGGCCGGCTCGCATGGCAAGACGACGACCACGTCGATGGTGGCAACCGTGCTTGGTCACGCTGGAATGGATCCGACGATCGTTGTTGGCGGCGTTGTCGGCGCTTTCGGATCAAACGCGCACCTTGGCACCAGTGATCTGATGGTGGTTGAAGCGGATGAAAGCGATCGCTCGTTTCTGATGCTGACTCCAACGATCGCGGTGGTCACCAATATCGATCGCGAGCACATGGATTACTACCACGACATGGATGACGTGCGCGCTTGCTTTACGAGTTTTGTAAACAAGGTTCCCTTTTATGGCGCGTCTGTTCTCTGTCTCGATGATCCCAACGTGCAGGCCATTATTCCGAACGTTGAACGTCGCCGCATTACTTACGGGCTCAGCGCGCAAGCCGACATATCGGCGCACGCGATTCGATACGACCAGAATTTCGGGTCGATTTTTACGATCTGGCACGGGGCAGATGTGGTCGGTGACATTTCACTTTGCGTGCCCGGTTTGCACAACGTCTATAACGCGCTCGCAGCGATTGCCGTGGGTTTCGAGCTGGACGTTCCGTTCACGCAAATCGCTGAAGCTTTGGCGAGCTTCACCGGAGCCGGCCGCCGGTTTCAGTTCAAGGGCGAAGCGAGTGGCGTGATGGTAGTTGATGACTACGGTCACCACCCGACGGAAGTTAAGGCGACGCTGGCGGCGGCGAAAATTGGTTCGGGCGGACGGCGCATTGTTGTGTTGTTTCAGCCGCATCGCTACAGCCGCACGCACGATCTGATGGAAGAGTTTGCCCGATCTTTCAACAATGCCGACACGCTTTTCATTACGGATATTTATGCCGCGAGCGAGGATCCGATTGAGGGGACAACGGCTGAGACCTTGACGGCGGCGATTAAGCGCTTTGGTCACAAGGACGTTCGCTATGTTGGCGCGCTGGAAAATGCGCCCGAGGCTCTGCGGGATCATGTGCAACCGGGAGATTTGGTTTTGACTTTGGGAGCAGGCACGGTCAGTCGCGTGAGCGATCAGTTGCTGGCATTACTTCGCGAGCGAGGGGAAGCGAAAGGCGTTTAGGTTTTTTTTGGTAACGCAAACTATTTCCGTGCTCCCCCTCTCCGCAGGCGGAGAGGGGTTAGGGGAGAGGTAGCGAGCGGGACCACCCCACCCCGGCCCTCCCCACAGGTGGGGAGGGAGTCAGAACCAGTTGAAGGGTTGTTCTGATCTTCTTTGGTTTGCGTAGCATGTTATGAGTGAAATAGACGAAACAAAGAGTTTTGCAGAACGCGACGTTGCGCTCGAAGAGATCGCGACGCGACTCGGCGTCCGCGCCGAGCGGGGGCGTCGCTTTGCGGAGTTAACGAGTTTGCGTGTTGGCGGCGCGATCGATTGGGTTCTGTCGCCCGAAACGGAGGCGCAGGCAGCCGCCGTCGTGCATGAAATGGACCAGGCAGGGATTGGCTGGCGAGCGCTGGGATCGGGGAGCAACATTCTCGCGGACGATAGCGATCATCATTACGTCGTTTTGAGTCTCAAAAACTTAAAGGGTGAACTTGAGTTTGACGGCGAGCGCGTTTCGGTCCCAGCTGGTTATTCGCTGCCGCGACTTTGTATCGAGGCTGGGCGTCAGGGCCTCTCGGGAATAGAAGGTTTGGGTGGAATTCCGGGGACTGTCGGTGGCGCACTCTGGATGAATGCCGGGGCGTATGGCCACGAGATAGGCACTGTCACCGAGACCGTGCGTGTAGCGCGCGATGGGCTGGTGGTCGAAATTCCCGGAACCGACGTGCAATGGAACTATCGTCACACTTCATTCAAGGAAGGCGAGCTTTTGCTCGGCGCAATGCTGCGGCTGACGCCCGACGACCCGGAGAAAATTCGCGCGCGCATGGAAGACGCGAAGTCGCGCCGGATGGCGACACAACCACACGGGTCGCGTTCGGCCGGTTGTTTCTTCAAAAACCCGCCGACCGGAGCCGTTGGCACCGGCAAGATGATTGATGATCTGGGCATGAAAGGATCGAGACGAGGCGGCGCGGTCGTTTCTCCGGTCCACGCGAACTTCATTGTTACCGAGGGCGAAGGTGCGCGCGCAGAAGACGCGATGGCCCTCGCCGAAGAGATTCGAGACCGGGTGAAGCGTGAACATGGAATCGAGCTTGAGTATGAGGTCGAACTTTGGCGGGCGAACAAGCCCACTGGCAAGCCAGAGACTGACGAGGTGAACAGTGAGCTAGACCGAAAGGAATCGAAGTGAGAGAGCAAGTCATCGCACAAAGAGTTGGAAACCGCAGCGGCCTCGGTAACCACCGTCGCTCGAGTGCCGCCACGCAACGGCCGCTGCGGCGTGAAAGCGGCGGTGCCGCACTGGTGGCGCGCCTGCGCGCGATTCTTGGCTATGTCCCAGCATTCCTGAAACTCGTGCTGGCTATAGTTGTTGGGATTCTCATTTTTGCAGGTTATCGCGCGGCGGCCTCAGCAAGTTTATTTCAAGTTCGGAAAGTTGAAGTGCAGGGCACTTCGCGAGTCTCAGCCGATGAAGTCCAGGCGCTGGTTCGTAAGGAAGTTGAGAAGACCGGTGTTTGGAAGGCCGACCTCAAAGACATGAATGCGCGCCTGGAAAGACAGCCATGGATCAGGACAGCCGTTGTGTCGCGCGTATTGCCGGACGGCATCCGGGTTCGCATCACTGAGCGTGTTCCTCGCGCCGTGGTGCGCACAGCATCCGGGCGCTTTCGGTGGATAGACGACGATGCGGTTTTGCTCGGCGAGATGTTGCCGACGGATCAGATACCGGCATTCTTTCTGCGTGGGTTGAATGAGGAAGACCCAGAAGGAGCCGTCGCGGAGAACCGCGAGCGAGTGGCGAAGTTCCTGGAGTTGCAGCGAGATTGGGATGCCGCTGGACTATCGGAGCGCGTCAGCGAAGTTAACCTGATCGACGTTCGTGACATTCGTGCGCAATTGGCAGGTGACGATTCGCATATTGAGATTCGGTTGGGGTCTAAAGATCACGGCAAGCGGTTGAAGGAGGCCCTCGAAGAGCTGGACGCGCAAAAGCAGTCGGGACGGGGTGCGCTTATTAGTTACATCGACTTGAGCCAGAGTAAGCGTGCAATTTTTGGTATGGCGTCAGGCGCTCATGCGACGGCCGGCGCTCAGGCTGCAAACATGATCCCTGAGTCGACCAGCGGAACATCAACTGATCGCGATACGACTATTGCGGCGTCGCGCGCAAGCGTTAGCGATGCCGCGGCCAGGAAAGCCGAGATCAAGGCAAAGAAAGATCGCACTGAAAGATCGTCGACAACCGCAAAGAAAACAGACAAGACGAAGAAGCCGGATAGTCACAGATAATAAACGTAGAAATGGTTTCTCTTAAGGAGCACTTCTAAATGGCCAAGCGTACGCAGCACACAATCGGTCTCGATATAGGGACCAGCAGGGTGACGTGTATTGCTTGTGGACCAGGCGAGAGCGGATTGCTGAACATTGTCGGCATCGGCGAGGCTGAGGCGCGGGGACTGCGAAAGGGAGTGATCGTGAATCCTGATGCAGCAGTTGACGCCATCAAGAGAGCTGTCGAAGAAGCTGAACGAATGAGCGGAATCGAAGCCGAAGAAGTTACGATCAATTTGGCGGGTTCCCACATTCTCGGCTTCAACGGACAGGCGATCGTAGCGGTGTCAGGGCGCGATCGAGAGATCACAACCGAGGACGTGCGCCGGGCGATCGATTCGGCCTGCGCGATCCAACTCCCGGCCGGCCGGGAAATAGTTGACCGCTTACCGCAGGAATTCATCGTTGATGATCAGGATGGAATCAACGACCCCGTTGGCATGATCGGCGCTCGGCTGGCTGTCAAAGTCCACATCGTTACCAGCCCTGTCACGGCACGGCAAAACGCCATAAATGCCGTAAATCGAGCGGGATTGATAGTGGCTGACATGGTGCTGGAGCAACTCGCGGCGGCGGAGGCTTCATTAACCGAAGACGACAAGGAATTCGGCGCGGCCCTGGTAGATATTGGGGCGGAGACGACGGGACTGGTCATTTACCAGCGAGGCGCGGTCCAGCACACAGCCGTCTTTCCACTTGGCGGCTCTCATTTCACCAACGACATTGCATTCGGATTGCGAACGCCAATTCCCGACGCTGAGACGATTAAGCGCACGGTTGGCTGCGCGTCCAGCACTTCGCTGAGCGAAATGGAAAGAAGTGAGCTGGTAGATGTTCCTTCGGTGGGTGGTCGCGCGCCACGTCAACTTTCCCGTCAGATCCTTTGCGACATTTTGCAGCCGCGCGCAGAAGAGGTTTTGATGCACGTCGCCGATGAGATCAAAGACGCTGGTTGGGAAAGGCAACTCTCGAGCGGCGTAGTGCTGACCGGAGGCGGAGCATTGCTAAGCGGCATGACTGAAATCGCCGAACAGGTCTTCGATGCACCGGTCCGCATTGGTTATCCCGAAAGAGATCGGTTTGGTGGATTGATTGAGGATGTGCAGAGTCCTTCATGGGCCGCCGCCGCCGGACTGGCGCTCGTTGCCAGCCGGGCTCAAGCCAGCGAGTTTAGGATCGCTTCGAGCCGACGCGGCTCGACAGGTAGGCTTACGCACTTTGTTTCACGGTTTCGTAATCGTTTCAGTAGTATTTTTTGACAAGTTGTTGTATGCTTTCGCCCCGGTCGCACAAGATATAGTCCGCAACATATCGATGCCAATGGCGCGAGCTACCCAACATAGGAGAAAAGGACCCTGGAAGCCTTCTCGCTTCGGAAGAGAGGAAAAGACTATGGCAGAGGACGCGCGTCTCGATAGAGGCATTAATATTTTCATTGATGATGATCCGCATCCGCTTGGTGCGCGCATCAAAGTGATCGGGATCGGAGGTGGCGGCGGTAACGCTGTCAACCGCATGATCGAGGCAGGCATCGAGGGCATTGAATTCCTCGTTGCCAACACCGACCTGCAAGCGCTGAAGCGATCGAAAGCGCCAATCAAGATACAACTCGGCAGCCGTCTCACGAAGGGATTGGGCGCTGGAGCCAATCCTAACGTTGGGCGCGAGGCAGCCCTTGAAGACACTGATAAGATCATCGAAGTCCTCGAAGGCGCGGACATGGTTTTTGTTACGACCGGGCTTGGGGGCGGCACGGGCACAGGCGGAGCGCCGATCATTGCCTCGCTCGCGACCGAACTTGACGCGCTGACCGTTGCCGTGGTGACGAAACCCTTCCACTTCGAAGGGCGCCGCCGGATGCTGCAAGCCGAACAGGGATTGCGTGAGCTGCGCGAGTGTGTAGACACGGTAATCACAATTCCCAATGAGCGGTTGTTGCATACCGTGCAGAAAGATTCGTCTCTAGCGGATTCCTTTGGCGTCGCTGACGATGTCCTTCGTCAGGCTGTGCAGGGAATCAGCGATCTGATTACAGTTCCCGGTTTGATCAACCTTGACTTCGCCGACGTGAAATCGATCATGCAGGGAATGGGCATGGCTCTAATGGGAGCCGGACGCGCGCGCGGCGAGAACCGCGCGATTGAGGCCACCCAACAGGCAATCTCATCGCCGTTGCTCGAGGAAGCTACGATCCAGGGTGCGAAGGGCGTGCTCATCAATATCACCGGCGGGCCTGACCTGACGCTCTACGAAGTGAATGTTGCGTCAACGATCATTCGCGAGGCAGCCGATGAAGATGCCAACATAATCTTCGGCGCGGTAATCGACGAAAACTTGAAAGACGAGATGAAGATCACCGTGATTGCCACCGGCTTTGGACAGGAAGCCGTAGCAGTGGCTTCAGCGGCAGCGGTGTCGAGCCTGCCGGCGAATGCGCCGCGTTTTGTGCAGCGCCCAACCGATGATTTGAACCGACCAATGATGCAGGCGCGAGCGGCCGACCTCGATGTGCCGACCTTCATTCGCAAGAAGGCTGACTAGCAAAAAATCCAGGCGCGAGAAAGGGAAGGCCAGTTCGTTTGCGCCTTCCTTTTTCTTTGAACGAATGTGTGCTATTTCCTGGCAGCGGTTTCCCCTTTGCTTTTTGACTCTCGCTTGTGTAGCATGAACATCATTCCTTGCAGGGTTTTCCAATACGGTTCAATTTTCGTCCCAATCGAATGGCTGCAGCCTGCGAGTTACTGTGATCCGCGCTATCACATATCCCAGCCAAATGTGTCTCGCGCGATTTGATCGCAAAATGATTTTGAACCCGTCTTAAATTCTTGGAGGTAGTGACAAGTGAGTAACCGTAAACTGATCAGAACCACGCTCGCCGAGGTAAAGGGTAAGGAACGCATAGTGCCTCAACCCAGGGAGCGAGAACGCTCCAACAATGGTTCCCATCGTGGACTTGGCGGCGATAGAGATGGAGTAAGAGAGTCCGGCAGAGAAGGCCCACGCGCTCAACAGAGCTCGGTGCAGGTGCGCAAGCGAACGCCGCCACCGATGGAAACTAATGCGGAACTCTTTTACTACAAGAAGCAGATCGATGCGCATACGCTGATGGTGATTGTCCTGCGGGACGGCGAAGAAATTGAGGGAACAATCGAGTGGTATGATCGCGGCGCCTTGAAGGTCAATCGCAAGTCAGCGCCCAACCTCCTGCTGCTCAAGCGAAACATCAAGTATATGTACAAGGCCGAGGATCGCGTTTCAGAGGCGACGGAGTAAAGGCTAGCGGGCAACCACCCGGTTTTCACTGACTCTCTTCCCATCCTCCGATTAATTATCGACCTGGTCTCAACTAATGAGGCAGTCCGCTGAAAACTCATCTGCTTCAGATCCCCGTCAACGCCGATCCCTGCCGCGAATCGCCATAACGATGGGCGATCCGGCGGGGATTGGTCCGGAAGTAGTCCTGAAGGCAGTCGCCGAAGAAGAGATTCAACGCGTCTGCATTCCCATCATCATTGGCGACGCGCAGTTGCTCGCGCACACCGCGCGCACTCTCGACCTGCAATCTGGTTATGACATTGTCCGCTCAGACGAACCGATTCCCGAGCAGCTATCAGAACCCATCATCTTTCATCTTGATAACATCAACGGCGCCATCGAGTCGGGTGTTGAATCCGGGGCGGCCGGAAAGGCGGCGGGTGGATACATCGAAGCTGCGGTTGAGTTGTGCGCAGCAGGCAGCGTAGACGCTATCGCTACGGCGCCAATCAACAAGCGGTCGCTCTTCCTGGGTGGTTACATGTTCCCCGGCCACACCGAGTTTCTGGCTCACCTCACCGGCACCGAAGAGTATGCGATGGCTTTCGTCGCTGCTAATCTGCGTATAGTTCTGATCTCAACACACGTGCCGCTGGCGGAGGCGATCAGGTTAGTGGAACGGGATCGCATCGTTCGGACCATCAACTTAACAAATCGTGAACTGAAACGTTGGGGTATTGAACATCCGCGTTTGGCGATGGCGGCTTTGAATCCGCACGGTGCTGAGGGTGGACTTTTCGGAATGGAAGAGACTTCAGAAATTGCACCGGCCATCGAAGCGTGCCGCGATGCGGACGATATCAACATCGCCGGTCCTTACTCTGCAGACACAGTTTTTCTGCGCGCTTCTCGCGGCGAGTTTGATGCAGTAATCGCTTGTTATCACGATCAGGCAATGATTCCGGTGAAGTGTCTTTCGTTTGGTGAGGCGGTGAATGTTACTCTGGGTTTGCCGTTCATTCGCACCTCCGTCGATCACGGCACGGCATTCGACATCGCCGGTAAGGGAGTCGCTGAGCATTCAAGCATGGTTGCCGCAATCAAGCTGGCTGCAGAGCTCTCAAGTCGCGCCGGCGAAAGCGACTGTGCAATGGAAGTTTAGAGAGGGAACCCAATGTCTTCGACTACGGATATTAATGAGAAACGTCAGATTCTGGTCGCTGACGACGATCCGGCAATCCTGCGTTTAGTTTCGGCAATACTTGAAAAAGAGAACTACGGAGTTACCGTGGCTCGCGACGGCAGAGAGGCCTACAAGATATTGCAAGGCGGCGCAACTTTCACCGCTGCAATCTTTGACGTGGTAATGCCGCACATCTCCGGACCCGAGCTGGTGCGTTACATGAAGACCGAAAAGAAACTAATGAACATTCCGGTAATGATGATGACTGCGGAACAGGATCCCAAACTTTCATCTGATAGTTTCGCTGCGGGCGCGGTGGTTTTCTTACCCAAGCCCTTCACCACAGCACAACTACACACTATGTTGCAGATGCTAATCGGCAAATAGTTAGGTTAAATTCGCGCTGGGAGCGCAGGCACCTTGCCACGCAGCATGGCTGGGACAAGTCACGTTATGAACGCTGAAAGGCCACAAACCTCCTTCTTAGTTTTCTCGTTAACCGCTCTGCTGCTGATCTTTACTGCCGTCGACGCTCGCGCGGATTTGTCTGCGAGTCAGGCGCGCAAGGTGATGACTCGCGTTGCAGGGGTTGAACTCAAAAGCAGCGCGGTGCGTGTGAAGTCGGTCTCTGCAACCAGCGCCTCAGCCGCCGACGTAACCGCCGAGATCCAGACGGTCTTCAGGTTTGAAGCGGACAAAGAGGGAAGGTGGCGCGTCGCCGAGGTTAGAACCGGTCAGGAGCGTTGGGAAGACATCGATCTCATTGCGAGCGCACTCGGCACGCAAGTGGCCAAAGGCGATTGCACCGCCCCCGTCCCGCCGAGCAGAGGCAAGACGGCGGTGGACCCGAGCGTGAAGCGCGCGCGTTGTTTGCTTGGCAGTCTCCTGGGTATTGAAATTCCTTCAGACGCAGTTCGGATTCAGGAAGTAAATACGATGCCAATTCCGCTGGCGTCACAACCTTCGGCAACCGTAGTAGCCTGGGTGCGAGTGGATGCTCGACTGACGAGCGAGAAGAGCGGCTGGCACGTCACTGAGTTACGGACGGGAAATCGCGACTGGGTTAAACTCGATCCGTTCGTCGCCGCAGTCAAAGAACAAAAACAAAAGCAGGCCCGCGCTGAGTTAGACTTAATCGCCAAAGCGCTGGAAACGTTTCGGAAGGATCGTGGCTTCTATGTCGTTTCCGACAAACAGTCAGTAGCGATCGACTTCCTCAGTCCCCGCTATCTCGCGCGCGTAATCCGTCTCGATCCCTGGCACCAGCCTTACAAGTATCTGGGTGAACGCGACCACTTCACGCTCCGCTCCACCGGCCCGGACGGCAAAGCCGACACGCCTGACGATATTCTCGTGAATAGTGAAAAGTGAAAAGTGAACGCAAATAGTAAACAGCCAAAGAAAACGGCCGCTTCTTCGGGAGCGGCCTTCTACTGTGGGTCGAGGAAGTCAGAACCGGAAGCGGTAGCGACCGGGTCCTACACGCAACTTTGCGCGAGCGGCTTTTTGCCGCGAGTCGGCGAAGTCGTTTTCTATTCAATTCAACGTTGCGTCTCGCATCTCGCTAGCGCTAGCGGTTCCGCATTTGTCGACCCACTGCGATTCCAGTTAGAAACTCATTGACTTTTCGTCACGCTTTGTCATATCTTGCCGCTGCTCAAACAAGTTCTTTCTTGCACTAAAGTCTGATGGCTGAAATCCCACGTGTTGTCCTCTGCAACAAGCAGCCGAACTCAGCCAGCCTTCTTTAATTAGTCGTAAACGTTTCTGGAACTGCGGGCCCTTGATCTACTAAAGCCTCAGCAGAGTTAACGTTGAAAAGCATCTGAAGGTAGGAGGAGATAATGAAAAAATCAAAATTCTCGCGCCGTGACTTTGTTAAAAGCATTGGTCTGGTTGGAGGTTTCTCGCTGCTCGGGTCCTCCGTTGGCGCACAGGACTTGAAGGATTTTATCTTTCAGAGACGATGCAAGGATGCCGGCGCGACCATCAGAAAAAGCTTCAAGAATCTGTCGGCTGCCGAGTTAACGGCTTTCAAGAACGGCGTCGCGGTTATGAAAGCGCGTCCGGCGACCGACCCGACCAGTTGGGCATATCAAGCCGCCATTCACGGAACCTTCACGACGCCGGTTCTAACAGCATGGAATACCTGTCAACACAATACTACGTTCTTTATGTCATGGCACCGGATGTATGTTTGTTTTTTTGAAAGGATTTTGCGAAAAGCCTCCGGCATGGCGAGTTTAGGATTGCCGTATTGGAACTACAGCGATGCCGCCGACCCGAACGCCCGCTTTCTGCCGTCTGCTTTCCGGACCCCGGCAAATGCCACGAATCCGTTATTCAACTCCGTTCGCAATGCCGCTCTTAACGCCGGAACGGCACAGCTTTCGGCATCCACTGTCAGCCTGGCTTCAGTTCTTCCGGGTCCGGTCGATTTTTACCCGTTCAGCAGTAACATCAACGGAACGCCGCACGGCGCGGTTCACGTCTCCATAGGGGGCTGGATGGGTGCATTTGAGACCGCCGGTCAAGACCCGATCTTTTGGATGCACCATTGCAACATCGACCGTTTGTGGAACCGCTGGCTGGCTGGCGGCGGCGGGCGCGCCAATCCGCCGGTTACCGACACAGCCTGGCACACTACGAAATTTACCTTTTTTGATGAGAACCGTCAGCAAGTGCAATTCAGCGGTGCGGATCTCTTGAATCCCAACGTGTGCGGGTGCCGGTCTTGTTACGATGAGGAAACTGTTTTCACTATCTGGGATATCGCCACCGAGCGCCTTCGTTTTCGCGAAATTCAGATCGGCTATCACAGAAAACCGCTGGTTCTCGATACCCGGCGCCTGAGATTCGAGGTAGATTTGAACGATAAAGCCAAAGACGCGTTTGCTCGCGCCTTAAGAGCCGTGAAACCGGAAGAGGAAGTGCAACTCAAGCTCAACTTTGAAGGCGTGAAAGCCAACAAACCGGTCGACTTTTTCTATGAAGTTTATTTGAATCTGCCCGAAAACGTGGAACCGAATTATACGATGGAAAGCTATGCGGGAAACCTCTCGTTTTTCGGGGCCGATCAGACGCATTCGACTCACGGCGAAAAAGAAGAATTGAAATTCAACGTCAATGTTACCGAAGCGGTAAGAAGGTTAAAGAATCTCCAGCAGCAAAAAGCCATCGCGGTTACGCTCGTGCCGACCGGGTTGGTGTCAAAAGACGAAAAGCGTTTGCCGATTCGCTCCGATGCTAAGGTTTCGGTCGAGCAAGTCAGCTTGAGTATCGAGGAACGCGAGAAATAAGACCGAAAGAACAAACCGCGCGGCTATTCGAATAGCGAATACGACTTGGTACCTCTGAAGGAGTTTGCTTTGCCGCGCGGGGGCCTCACTCTTTAAGTTGTTCGGTGCGGCGAAGCTTGGATGTAGTTCGCCGCGCCCGGTCGACTCTGGCGTTAGGCATGCAATCGAACCGAGGAGGCGCAATGAAATTAGAATTTCCCGGCGCAGTTCCAGAAATACCCGTCAGCCATATCGACAAGGCTGCAGCATATTACGAGACAAAACTGGGATTCAAATTGGATTGGGGTGGCGAAGAGCTTGGGCTTGCTGGGATCTCAAAGGGAAATTGCCGGATATTTTTAGCTAGCCGGGACTATCGAAAGCAGTACGGCAATGTTGGTCCAATTCTGACTTGGCTCAATTTAGGCAGTAAAGAAGAAGTCGACGAGTTGTACGAGTTTTGGAGTACCAGGCAAGCAAAGTTGGTTTCCAAACCGGAGTCAAAACCATGGGGTTTGCACGAGTTCATGGCTGAAGACCCGGACGGAAATCTATTTCGTGTTTTCTATGACTTTGCGACGCCTGAACGTGGCGAGGATGCCTAACCCGCCGCTGGAGCGGACCGCTCGAGAACGCGGCGGCTCAGCGGCAGGCCGTTATGCCGACAACTTCCCTGTTAGTTCATCACTGGAGTAGTAAAATAACTGTGGTATGTGCAGCACGTCTTGGTACATACAGTAAACCCATATTTCGACTCTGAAGGAGAACACCAATGGCACAGCAGATTCTACAGGTCAACTTCAAATTCAATGTTCCTCGTGAGCAGTATGAAAATACCGTCTCTCCTATGGCGCAAGACTTTGCCGAAGTTTCAGGTTGTCTCTGGAAGGTTTGGCTGATGAACGAGAAAGCGAGTGAAGCCGGTGGGCTATACCTGTTTGCCGATGAAGCATCAGTTGAAAAGTTCAAAGCCAGCGCACTTGTCGCTTCGGTGCTAAACCATCCTGCTCTTAGTGATTTCAGCATTAAGCAGTTTGAGGTATTGGAAAAGATCAGCCGAGTCACACGCGCTCCTCTTGCCGCGGCAGCTGCAACTGCTTAGCGGCAGGGTCGACATAACAAGTCATTCGAGCGGACTGCCCGATAGAAAGCTTCTCATCATTCGTCCTGCGGCGAATGTTGAATGCCTTCGCGGGCAGCCGCTCAATTCCGGCGTTGGATGGCTAATAAATGACACTAAGAAGTGTCCCCTTCAAACTGGTCTTACCCGCGACCTATCTTCTTCTTACAGGGTTGTTTCTCGGTGGCATAATCATCACAATTGCGGAAGGCCCAAATCCTTTCGGCTTTCTCTTTTATGTCGCAATTTTTCCGAGTACTTTTGTCTTTGATCTCTTGTTACCGCACTCATCAGTTTGGTCGCAGGTAAACGGCTGGATATCAATACTGTTCGACGTCTTCGTTAATTTGTTATTTTATTTTGCCCTGGGTTATTTGATCGACCGTCTAATCAGGCGCCAGGGATAGTCCTTTCTCAGAATGGCGAACCGACGCCATCCAAAGGTCGTTGGACCGGACTCCCGATGCATCGGGATGTTCTTTAACTTGTTCGCGCGGCTAGCCTCTTTCTCAACTTGTTCCATGATTCGGCGGGGCTTGCTAATCGCCGCGCCCAGTCAATTCTGACTTAGGCGGCTTTTAGTCATTCATGAGTGCGACTCAACAGAGAGAACTTGCCGGTCGACTTGCCGTCACCGATCCTAAGCGTGCGCTCGCGACAGCCCAGGCCATCGAAGATCCGTGGTTTGCTTGTCAGGCATTGGCTTGGGTGGCACGATTTGCTCCGGATGATCAGTTCCTCCGAATTATCAAAGAATCACTAGGAGCCGGTCAGAAGGCAACTGACCCGTACAGGATCGTTGCCGCGGCAGCGTGGCCAATTCGGGCGATTGTAGAACGAGAGCACACGCGCATGCTGCCTTCCGTTTTGCCCGAGTTGCTGCTTCTTGCCAAAGACATCGACCTCCTCGTAAGTCGGTCGGAGGCCCTATTCCTTCTGTTTCAAGCAGTCTTCCCGGCTGGTCGAGAGTATTGGTTTCCAGCGCTGCAATCACTTCGCGAGGCTTCTACTCCCTTAGTACACTGGAGGCAACGGAGAAATCTTGGTGACACGGTCTTGATTGTATGGAACGAAGACGCACAATTAGCTGCGGAGATGATCGATGGATTCGATGATCCGAAAGTGAAGAAACAAATCGAGAAGGCTATTGTGGCGTCGAAGCGACGATTCCCCAGACGATTTTTCTGGACAACCGCCGCATGACACATCGTTGGACCGGAGTCCCGATGCATCGGGATTCTTTAGCTGGTTCGGTGCAGCAAAGGTTGTCGCTAATCGCCGCGCCGGTTAACTCTGACGTTATACCGCTTTGCCCAAAAGAGGAGAGTATGAAGAACAGAACAAAACAGAAGCTTAATCTTGTTATCATTGCTGCGTTGCTTGTGGCATGTCACTCTTGCTCATTAACCAAAGGCAAAGGCATTGCAGAAGCTGCCGTCGCGCAATTCCATAGTCAATATAATGCCGGGCAATTCCGTGAGATTTATAATCAAGCTGACGATGGATTTAAGAAGTCAGCTAGTGAGGCTGATTTCGTCACTTTACTAGAAGCCGTGCGTCGGAAACTCGGCACTGTGAAACAATCAAACCCAGCCGGATGGGGCGTAAACGCAACGCCTATGGGGACGATTGCGACCCTTGCCTATGAGGTTGAGTTCAGCGAGGGCAAAGGTACAGAGCAATTCGTCTTCCATATCAGCGGCGATAAGGCGATGCTCTATCATTACAACGTCAACTCTCCACTACTAATTACCAAGTAAGATTCAGCGAACAATGACAGGGAGCAGTAATGTCGAAACTTCGCGTCCAAAGCTTCGCAATTTCTATCGACGGCTACGGTGCTGGGCCCAACCAGGATCTCCAGAATCCGCTCGGCATCAATGGTCCTGAGTTGATGGAGTGGCTTTTCCACACGCGCGTGTGGCAGAAGATGCACGGCCGCGACGTGCGGCTGGGTGGCGGCGCGTCCACTATTCGTGAGTATCTCCGCGCGGGTCTGATTGACGAGTTGCATCTGGCCATCCGACCAGTGTTACTCGGTTCCGGAGAGCATCTCCTAAACGACATAGATGCGCGTGCTCTGAGCTATGAATGCACGAAGTACGTTGCCGGCGGGCGCGCGGCCCACGTCTTCTGGCGCAAGCGGATGTGAACTACTCAACCCGTCGTTCGACCCGAGAGCAGATAGCTCGTTCGTTAACTTGTTCGGTGCAGGTTGTTCCTAGTCGCCGCGTCCTGAAACAGCCGGAGAGCTTATGCTCTAAGGCTATTGCCTGTCTTACAAAGGAGACCAAATGGTTAAGAAGATTATGAGTTCGAAGAAGAAGCCAACCCGCAAACCCAATGCCGCGTTCATGAAACCAGTGATGCCGAGTCCAGCACTGGCGGAGATTGTCGGCTCGAAACCAATCCCGCGGACTGAGGTCACCAAGCGGCTGTGGGCCTACGTCAAGAAGAACAAGCTGCAGGACCCAAAGAACAGACGGATGATCAAAGCTGACGCGGCACTGAAGCTTGTGTTCGGCGGCAAATCGACCGTGAACATGTTCGAGATGACCAAACTCGTGTCGAAGCATCTGAAGTAAGTAGGTACGGCAAAAGGGTGCCCGAGCGCGGATCGCGTGTTCGGCTTCGTGGTCTAGAAAGAAGTGCAATCGCCACGTGAGTCCTCTTGCAGCCAACACAAGGATGGATAAGAATTAGCCCCTTAGTTTCTAATCATTTTAAGGAGGCTCTGGAAATGGCTGTTCAATGGAACAAAGACGTCGATGCGGCACTCGCTCAAGCAGAGGCTGCCAGGAAACCCTTGCTGCTCGACTTCAGCGCTGCTCCCGCTTGAGGCGCCTGCGTTCGGCTGGAGGCCGAATCCTATGCCGACGATGAAGTCTCGACCTTCATCAACGAGAATTTCCTTCCTGTCGAGGCACACATCAAGGAACACCCTGTTTATTTCCATCGCTTTGACGCTGTCTGGACACCAACGGTGCTCGTCATGGACTCAAGCGGAAAGGAGAGATGGCGCATCGAAGGCTACCTGCCGAAGAACGAATTTCGCGCTCAGTTGGAGCTGGGCTTAGCGAGGATATTCTTCATGGATAAGCAGTGGGCTGATGCCGAGCAGAAGTATGCTCAGGTTAGGGAGCGATACCCGGAGACAGCAGCAGCACCGGAAGCCGTGTATTGGAGAGGCGTAAGCCAATACAAGAGGACGAATGATCACACGGTGCTAGGCGGAGTTGCTGAAGAACTCGAAGAAAAATATCCGGCGAGTGTGTGGACACAGAAGGCGTCAGTGTGGTCCCACTAAGAGGGGCAGGTTTGCTCATCGCTGCGCCCGTCAGCGCGGAGTTTGCTGGCGTTCTTTTATGTCCAGACCCTGGCCCTCTCGATGAAGAGATTTGGGATTCCCATCTTGATTGGTATTCTCCTGACAGTTCCTTCCTTTGTCCTGGCAGGAATGGGCGGCGGTGCTTGTCACTGCTCCACACCGATACGGATTCTCTTTCCCTATGTTTCAATGTTGGGAATACACGCCGATTGGGGATTCCTTGGCTTCCTGCTCTTTGGACTTCAGTTTCCAATTTACGCAATCATCGTTGCTATTGCGAGAGGAGCGACCTGGAAAGCTAGATTCCTGCTCTTCCTTTTTGCACTTCATGGTTTGGCCATATGGGTAGCCTTTAGGATTTCAGAATAGTGAAGAACAGTTTTGTGGCTTCGTCACACACACCCTACTGGAGGTTCCTCGCGGCGCTAGTAGCCTGGCCGATCGTCACCGCTGTCCCTGCGTTTCTTGTTGCACTTCCTGTGGCTGCGGTGCGGTTCGCCTTCCGACGAAGCGCTTAGGCGAGTAGGAGTTGAATAACAATGCCGGTGCCGGAAGTAATCGCAGGCGAAAGAAAGACATTCTTTGAGTTCCGCAACTATTCTCATGCAGACATCGAACACCTGTCTTCAGAATTCAAACACGCCAAACCTTTCCCTCATCTCATTCTGGAAGACTTTCTGAAACTGACTCCGGCTGAGATGGCAGGCGTTTATCCCGCGCCGGACTGGCCCCACTGGAATAAGCGTGAAGATTTCTATCAAACCGGCAAGATGTATTGCCGCGACACGGACATCATCCCGCCGCTACTCTTGTCAATATTCCATGAACTGTCGTCGCCACCTTTCCTAAAGTTCCTGGAGGCCGTAACCGGAATAGAGGGAATTATTCCCGACCCTTACTACGACGGCGGCGGCCTTCATTGTAGTGGACCGGCAGGAGTCCTGATGCCTCACACGGACTTTCACTATGTTGACCGGCTCAAGCTTTACCGGCGCCTGAACTTACTTCTCTATTTGAATCCGCAGTGGCAGGAGAGCTTTGGTGGCTGTCTGGAACTTTGGGAGAAAGGCGCGCAGCGACCGGCAAAGGTAGTCGTGCCGGAGTGGGGCACTTGCGTTATCTTTCGCACCGATGACCAGTCAGTTCACGGCTTTTCAACTCCGATTGAGAAAGAGCATTGGCGTTCTTCGATCGCGCTCTACTATTACAGTAGCCGGGAAGCAGCGCGCTTTAGCGGTGACGCGTTTACGTACTGGCAGCAACATGGGAAACAGAGCGGTATGAATCGGCTGCGACTACGCTGGTATCAATTCCTGACGCGCACCGCGCACCGGCTTTCGTACATCGCACATCGAGCCAATCCCAATAAAGAGCCGTAAGGTTTGGGCTGAATCGCGGGGTTACAATAAACGAAACTTCAATAACCATAGCGCGTGATTACGACTGTTGCCGAACTTCCCGGAAAAGGAGCCAGCAAATGAGTGTGCGCGAAATGTCTCTTCCGATCGTGATGTGTGTGTTGACATTATTCAGTTCGCAATCATTTGCTCAGGGCGTCGACCGTCATGCAGGTGTCTCACCTTCGGGCCAGGAAAAATCGGCAAGTCTGTTGCAGGACGGTAACTCAATCGACGCGGTTGCCAATGAAATCGACCTCTTACGAAAGTCAGTGCAAACCTTGAACACCCGGTTGCGCGAGATCAGTGAAAAACTTTCCGCGCCCGATTCCAAAACAGGCTCGAGTTCCAACGCCAAACAAAATCCCATTGCGGCCAACTTGGAGTTGTTAGGCCGGGCCGAAGATCGCGTCGGAATATTGCGTAAGCAACTTCTGGAATTGATCGAGAAAGACACTTCGTACAAAAGCCGCCTGGCGCAGATTGATGAAGACATGCGTCCTGAAAACGTCGAGCGCACTTTAAGCGGAGTTGGCACAACGCGCACTACTGAACTGCGGGACGTCCGACGCCGGTCTCTGGAAATTGAGAAAAGAGGGCTTGAAAGTCTGGTGAATTTGACGGGCCAAAGCCGCCCGCGACTCGAGGAAGACTTAAGGCAAGCATAGTCGATGGTCTCCAAACTTCGCCAGCGCCTACTCCCTTTGATTGATAAGGAGATTGAGAAGATCAGTCCTAACTGAGGTGGTGCCTGGATATCGAGGATTCACCACAAACACCCTAAATCCAAGCGGTTTTGATTAAAGTCTTGACGTGCCGTGAGCACGGATGGTAGTTTCAAACTGTGGCTTTGCTTCGAAAAGCCCTTGTTATTAGACAAGCAAACAATCCTTCGCGCGCCGACTGTTGATTTCCAACCCCTCCAGTGGCGCTCACTTCGGCTAAGGTACCCGAGCTTTGCTAGCTGGACGAAAACTCCTACTCGCCGACGATTCAATCACGATTCAGAAAGTTGTCGATCTTACTTTTGCCGACGAAGGCGTCAGCGTGGTTTGTGTAGGCAACGGGCGTGAAGCGATTGAACTCCTGGCAGAGTTTGCACCCGATGTAGTGCTCGCGGATGTTTTTATGCCGGAGATGAACGGCTACGAAGTTTGCGAGTACATCAAACAAAACGACAAGTTCAAGCATATTCCTGTTATGCTTTTAGTCGGCTCCTTCGAGCCATTTGACGAAGAGGAGGCGCGCAGAGTTGGCGCGAACGACACTTTGACTAAACCCTTTCAATCAATTCGCCGTTTGATAGAAAAGGTCGGATTGCTCTCGAGCAACCGCCCGCCGGAGGAACAGATCCCCACGGCCGAGCTGCCACATGCGGCGCCGGAACCGCCGGTGGAAAAATTGACCACGGCCGAGATAGCGATTACGACCGCCGACACGCAGCCGTTACCGCCGGAACTCAGGTACGTTGTCGATGAAGCGGCAGCGTCGCAACGGAAAGAAGAGAACCAATACGCAGTGGAAACAAACATCAACGATCAAGCGGAAAGCGTCCAGGCTTCGCAAGGCTACGAGGGCGCAGGTGAGGTGCTCCTGGATTTGGGTGATTACAAACAGCAAAGCTCTGCGCTCGATAATGATTTTGTCTTAGACATCGACCTCGACGAGATTCCCGAACCGTCACCGGCCGAACCCGCATTTTCAGCCGAGACATTCCGCAGTCGCGATAGTCATATATCGTTTGCGAGGACACAGGCCAGCTACATGGGTGTTAACGGAGCGGAAGCAACAATCGCTTCTGAACCTTCTGCCGGAACGACAGAGCCAATGGCAAAAAATTTAGGCCTTGAGCGAGTGGTCGACGAAGTTGAAGAGCCTGCCGCACAAGTTGAAGCTGCGCAGAGCGTGCAAGAATATTCACCAGAGGTTTCCGTTCCTTCAGCGCCAGCCTCAGCGCAGGAGTTGTCGCCCGAGATGATTGACGCGATCGCACGTCGCGCAGTCGAGCACCTTTCGGAAAAGGTAATACAGGAAATCGCGTGGGAGGTTGTGCCGCAGCTTGCGGAGCTCCTGATCAAGCGACAGCTCGAAGAGAAAAACTCGTAACGTTCAAGACCAGAGGATAATGAGGAGCAGGCGACCGTTGAGGTGACCTGCTTCTTTCTTTGTTGGATCTAGCACACGCCCGCAATTAGCAGGGATTGTCTCCGCAGTCTGTTTCCTCCACGTCACACCAGCGGAGGTCCGTGATTGCTGGTTCCTCATGAAGCACTGAGTTTAGAGCTTCGCATATGCGCATCTGCAATGAAGTATCCGCTTTCCCTAAGAGCCGCTTCCTAAGGCTAAATCCGGTATCAAAACTGACAGTAACAAGCCACTCAGGATTTTCCACACCAATAGAGTCCTCCATCACGCCGACGGCCACCCAATAGTCACCTTCCACCCAAAACCCCCAACCGTAATCTTCTTGGATTGGCTCGCCCAGCGAGAACGGCATTCCTTGTAATCTTTGCAAGAGCCACGAGACCAGGTCTTCTCCGAAGCAGCGAGGATTGATGAAATGCGGTTTCGGTTCTTTGTTTTCAAAGAGACGCGTTCGAAAGAAAACCTGGTTTCTCATTGCCTTTTGCACTATTAATCAAGAACGAATTTGACCACAACGATTATCAACTCCCCTTGTCCGGCAGTGCAATGGTTTCGCCCGATAGATTGAACCTTCTTGCTACAACAGCGGCCGAGGTCCACCTCAATATGAAAAGACGCTCATCGTACTCTACAATGCCTGCTCATCAGTTCTAAGCCAAAGCAACAACTGACTACT
>JBDUAQ010000164.1:0-7291 GCA_040004575.1 bacterium | reverse complement strand
GGAGAACTTTTCTCTTGACAGCCCTTTCATAGAACCGCTCCCGGTTCTGACTTTGCCGCGGCACCGGCAGGTTGGTGGAATCAAACAGCTCGGGCCAGCGTTGCTTGAAGCGTTCACGAACCAGAGCTTCGACCTCATCGGCGGTGTCACAGTTGAGGCAGTCCTCTGCGATGCGCCGCGCGCTCTCTGCGTCGATGCTGGCTATGGCTCGACGGACGCGCGGAATTGAAGACGGCGTCATGCTTAGATCAGTGGCGCCGAGTCCAACCAGCAACACCACATACGCGGGGGTAGACGCCATCTCTCCGCAGACGATCACCGGAATGCCGGCCCGGCGACCGGCCTTGAGGCTTTGATCGATGCTGTGGAGAACTGCCGGGTGAAGCGTACGAAACCAGTCAGCCACTTCGTCATTGCCCCGATCCACGGCGAGCGTGTATTGCACCAGGTCGTTGGTGCCGAGTTCGAAGAAGTCGACGATGCGCGCGATCTTGTCGGCCATGAAAACCGCCGACGGCACTTCAATCATCGCCCCGACGCCGACCTCGGCAAATCTCAGTCCCGCCTCGCGCAGATTTTTCGCTTCGTCGGAGATGATTGCCCGCGCGCGTTTGACGTCACTAACGTCCGCAACCATCGGCAACACAATTTTCAAGAGTCCATTTGCCGCGGCTCGCAGAACGGCACGTACCTGCTCACGCAGGACGTCTTCGTTGGCTAAGACAAAACGAATGGCGCGCAGACCCAGGGCTGGATTCTTTTCCGGCTCCTGAAACTGCTCACGCAGGTTGTCGCCGCCTAAATCAAACAGGCGAATGACGGCGCCGTGCTCTCCGGCAACTTTGGCAATCGCTTCGTAGGCGACGCGCTGCTCATCCTCCGAAACCAGACCGCCGCGGCGCGCCAGCAAAAACTCAGATCGATAGAGCCCGACGCCCGAGGCGCCATACTTTGCCACCGCGTCAAATTCGGAAGGCACTTCCACATTTGCGCGGAGTGTCACCGCCACACCATCCTGCGTCACAACGGGCCCAGTCTCTTTTTGATCAGACGTGCTCTGCCGCCCAGCTCGGCTGGTTGTCTCGGCCTGATAACGTTCGAGGGTGGCGGGTGAAGGATGCAGGATAACTTCGTTGCGGATTGCATCGACGATGATTCTGTCGCCCGTTTTCGTGCGCCGGTAGAAATCGCGCAGGCCCACCACGGCGGGAATGCCAACACCCCGCGCGAGAATCGCCGTGTGTGACGTCCAACCGCCAGTGTCCGTGGCGAGCGCCCGCGTGTGATCGAGATCTAATTCAGCTACCGCGGAGGGCAGTAAATCCTGGGAGACGACTACCGCGTCCGCAGCAAAATCGTGTTTTTGAGACTGCACGCCGCTGAGGGCTACCAGCAACCGCCGCATCACGTCTTCAATATCCGACCCACGCTCGCGCAAGTAGTCGTCCTTCATCTCCGAATAAAGATAAAGGAAGCGATCGCCGATCACTTTAACCGCCCACTCCGCATTTACGTGTTCGGCATTGATGAAGCGCTCAACATCGCCGATTAATTTCCCATCTTCAAGCAGGAGCAGGTGCGCGTCGAAAATGTAAGCCTGGTCCTTGCCAAAACGTTCTTCGGCCTGCTCTTTTATCGCCAGCGCCTGCCGGCTGGCAATGCTGACCGCAGCCCGGAAACGCCGCAGCTCCGCAGCCATGTCAGCCGGTTCAACCCTCCATTGATATACGTGCTCGGTGCCTTCGTGCATGCGCAGCACCTGCCCGATCACGATACCTTCGGAAACCCCCAGACCCTTGAAGCGAATTTCCTGAGGCGGTTGAGTTGCCGCAGAAACTCCTGATTCCATTTCGCCGAACCCATCGGAAAAGAGCTGCTCCATGGCATTCATCGCGGCTTCTTCATCAACTCCTATCGTGCGGGCCTGCAACTCTGTTCCCCGACTGGCGGCCAGCATGAGCACACTCAGAATTGACTTGGCATCGACCGTCACGTCCGCATCAACGCGACGCAATTTGATCTGGCTTTGAAAACCACTCGCCACGCGAACGAGCTTCGCGGCCGCCCTGGCATGAAGGCCCAGTCGCCCTTTAATCAGAAGAGTGCGCTCGATCATTACTTGGTGCTGCTTTTTTCAGGAGGAGCGAGCAGATCGCCGGCGAGATAAATTCCCTGGCGTCCAAGGTCACAAACTCGCCGAGCAGTTTCAATCAGCGAACCGCTGGGTGTTTGACTCGCCAGTTTGATAACCATCGGCAGATTCACGCCAGTAACAACTTCGACGTTACCGTCGTCCAGGAACATTGACGCGATGTTGGTTGGGGTGCCGCCGAACATATCTGTCAACAACAGCACGCCGACTCCCTGGGAAACGCGAGTAATGGCCCGCTGCACTTCATCGCGGGCCGCGTCTACATCGTCGTGCCAGCCAATGGAGACTGCCGTTATGAATGAAATAGGTCCGACGATCATCTCAGCCGCCGCCAACAATTCACCCGCCAGATGTCCGTGTGTCACTATCACGCCTGCTATGTGGCGCGTGTCTTCTTTCGGCGCGCCTGGTGGCGAGTTACTACTCATAAAATTGTTCTCCTCAAAAACGGACTAACGATGGCGATTTGATTTTCTCACGTCCCGGTGAACTGCATGAGCATCGAAGCCGGCACGCCGCAGCTTGCGGCTGAGCGCATTTGCTACCATCACTGAGCGGTGCCTTCCGCCGGTGCAGCCTATTCCAACCGTCACATATGACTTGCCTTCACGTTTGTATTGCGGCAGCAAATAGTCGAGCAGCTCGTAAAACCGATTAAGAGTTTCTTCAACCTGCGGTTGCGTCTTCAGGTAGTCCACCACACGCTTATCGTGTCCTGAGAGGGGCTTTAATTCCGGAATAAAGTGGGGATTCGGCAAGTGTCTGACGTCGAAGAGCAATTCCAGATCACCGGGATTGCCATACTTATGTCCGAAGCTCAGCACCTGTACCCGCATTGGTCCACCCTTGCGGTCGGGACTGAACCTCTCCAGGAGGTGGCTGCGAAGCGTATGAACGGTGTGTTCTGAAGTGTCGATGATTTGATCGGCAAGCGAACGAATGCGCGACATCGCAGCACGCTCGGCAGCAAGCGACCGCAATAGAGTTTGGCCCGTGTCGGCCGGGTGCGGCCGCCGCGTTTCACTGAAGCGATGCTGCAAAACGTCGTCTGACGCTTCGAGAAATAGAACGTAAACATTCAGCCCGGCAGCCCGCAAGGCATCCAATTGTTCGCCGAAATCGGCAAGAAAAGTTCCTTCACGAATGTCGATAACCAGGGCGGCCCGCTCGATGCCTTTTTCATCCGCATTTGCCGTTACCAGTCGCGCAAAGGTCGGCAACATCGTGATGGGGAGATTATCTACGCAGAAATAACCAAGGTCCTCGAAGGCGTTGGTGGCGGCCGACATCCCCGAACCGCTCAAGCCGGTAATGATGACGATGTCAGGAACCGAATTGTTCGGGGGCTGATCTGTGTCGATCTCTTTTTTCATGCGGACGTGTTAGGCGCGATGGGCGTCTGCCGCGCTCCTCGCCTCGTAGAGGCGAAATGTCTATAGCCCGGGTCCCTAATAACCTAAGTCCGTAGGAGCGCAACGTTCCTTTGTTGCGCTCCTACGGAGCTCATAAACAAATTGCTTTCTGGAACTATAAACATCTGGCTCCTACGGAGCCGGGGACCAATTGAATTTAACCTGGCATGGCCGCTTCGGCTTGCTCGGAGAGTCCTAAAGCCTAGCGGACAGCTCCAATCAAGGTTCTATCAATCCATAATTTCCATCGGTACGCTTGTACAAAACGCCAATGCGATCCGTATCGGCGTCGCGAAAAACAACGAACTGGTCCGGATCAGACGACAGGCGCAAAGCTGCCTCTTCAGCAGTCATCGGCTTAATCGTGTAACGACGTGCATTAACAATCCTGGGCGACCGCGGACTGGCTTCTACATTGCCACCCGGGGCCGGCGCCACGGCCGATGTCCGTTTTGCCCCTTGCTTCCGATCAGTAATCTTCGTCTTCAGCTTCAGCGCTTGTTTTTCGACCTTCGCAATGGCCCGCGTCAAGGCCAGATACATATCGGCGTTAATGTCTTTGGCAGTTAAGGTGTGATCCCGCCAATGAACGATCAACTCCGCAATGTGACGGTTCTTTTCCACATCGATGACGGCGTGGGTCCAGGCAGCAGTGGTACCGTTGAAAATATATTCGAGCTTCTTGAAATGATCTTCTACGTGCTTACGAATGGCGGGGGTGACTTCAACGTGACGGCCAGTGTACTCAAACCTCATAGGTTCTGCTCCCTTCTCAACCCTCATAGAAATAGTAATCCTTGCCAAACGAGCAGATCAGGCTTGGCGAATTATTAAAGAATCAGGGGGCGAAAACTGGTGCTTCGGCTCAACCTGCCGGTGCGTCCTCAAACCACGGCGCGACGCTCGCGCGAGCCAGGAATACTCATCTGATCACGATATTTCGCGACCGTGCGGCGCGATAACTTTATGCCATCCTTAATCAGGATCTTCACAACCTGGTCGTCAGTGATCGGACTATGTGAATCTTCTTCTTCAATTAGTTTCTTGATCTTCAACTTGATGATGCGCGTGGAAACCTCTTCGCCGTCCTCATTCATCATCCCTTCGGTAAAGAATCGCCGCAGCTCGATCACGCCCTGAGGTGTATGTGCATATTTTCGATTTACCACGCGTGAGACGGTAGAAAGATGCATGCCAATATCTTCGGCAATATCTTTCAGCATCATGGGCTTGATGTGCTGCACACCATTATCGAGAAACTCTTTCTGCCGCTGCACTATCGACTCGACAACTTTGTATATGGTCTGGCGACGATGCTCGATATTGCGCAAGAGATCGACCGCGGAGCGCATCTTCTCGCGAATAAAACTCTTGGTCTCGTTACTGACATCCGGCTTGCCAAGCATCTGCTGATACTGCTGGCTGACACGAAGGCGGGGGCTGCCGTCGTCGGCAAAATAGATTATGTATTCGTCGTCGGCTTCATCGAGTTTCTCGATGTAGATTTCGGGAGAAATAAGTATTGGCTCCTCGGAAGAGTAACGCCGCCCCGGATAAGGATCGAGCGTCCGAATAAACTGCAATTCATTGAGCAGCGCGTCAACGTCAGTACTGATCTGTTTCGCCAGGTGCGGCAGCTTATGTTGCTGTAATTCGGAAAGATGCTCGCTAATTAGGCGCGTCGCCAGGCGATCACTTTCGCCTTTGACTTCCAACTGCACCAGCAGACATTCCCTCACGTCACGCGCGCCACAGCCTATCGGATCCAGGCGCATCACCGCCTGCCTGGCGATCTCTACAGTCCCGACATTCCACGAACCCATTGCGGCAATTTCTTCGTTGGTGGCGTTCAGCCGGCCATCAGCGTCGAGGTTGCCAATGACGCTGATCGCCGCTTCGCAAATCTCCTCCGCGATCGGACTCATGTGAAGTTGCCACTCGAGATGATCGGCAAGCGACGGCGCCTTGGTCAAGAACTGTTCGAACGTGGGCGCGTCCTCTTTGTATTCGATCTCTTGTGTCTTGTAACCAGGGTCGAGGTAGTCCTGAAACTCACGGCCAAAATCAATTTCCTCAAACGCATCGCGGGATCCTTCCTCACCGACGATTTCATCGCCCACGGAATCCTCGCTTAGATCGCCGGCAGCAACTTCATGTCCTTCGACATCGGTGCCATCACCACCCTCGCTGTCACCTTCTGCGTACGCAGCCGGCGCGGCTTCGAGATCACCCGAACCATTGGAGCCTGGGCTGCCCAGTTCAGGCTCGACAGCTTCCAGCCGCTGTTGCTCGTCGGGCGCAGCCCCGGGGTCGGCGTTCGCGAGGTGGTCAAGAATCTTCTCCGCCAGCTCGCCGACTTCTTCCTGTGTAACCACCTCCTCCAGGACCGGGTTCTCGAGAATCTGCTGCTGAATCAAATCAGTAAGCTCGAGAGTAGTCATCTGCAACATCTCGATGCGCTGCCGCAACTGCGGTGTCAGCACGAGTCGCTGAGATAGGCTGGTAGTTAGTTTAAGAGACATTCCTTACTTCTAAATAAGAACTTTGGATTGTTAGTTTGCGAGTGTACGTCGCAGGGAGATTATACTCGATTGGAGCACATTTGCGCGCACCAGTTTCGCTTTCGCGTTAAGCCGGAGACTACATGCGGAATTTGTCGCCCAGATAAAGCCTTCGGACCTCAGCGTCTTCGGTCAACTCACGCGGAACGCCGGCCCGGAAAATACGGCCGTCGGCCATAATGTACGCCCGATCTGTAACTCCCAATGTTTCGCGAACATTATGGTCCGTGACTAAGATTCCAATGCCACGATTGCGTAAATAGAGTATGACATTTTGAATGTCATCGACCGCCTTGGGGTCAATACCAGCGAAAGGTTCGTCAAGCAGGATATATTGTGGTTCAGTTGCCAGCGCCCGAGCGATCTCGGTCCTCCGCCGCTCGCCGCCAGACAACGCATCGCCGCGCGTGTTGCGAACGTGGGCGATACCGAATTCTTCCAACAACTCTTCAAGCCGCGTGAGTCGTTCGCGCCGGCGCAGGCCCATCGTTTCGAGGACGGCAAGGATGTTCTGCGCCGCGGTTAGTTTGCGAAAGACAGAAGGCTCCTGCGGCAAGTAGCCGAGACCCAAACGCGCCCGCAGATACATTGGCAACTTAGTGACGTCGCGGTCGCCCAGACTCACGTTTCCCGCATCCGGCCGCTCGAGTCCGACGATCATGTAGAACGTCGTAGTTTTTCCAGCGCCGTTTGCTCCGAGCAGTCCGACGACCTCGCCCTTTTCCACATGCAGGCCGACGTCATCGACTACCCGGCGCCGGCCATATGTTTTTTCCAGGTGGGACGCTGCCAGCGCGGAGGCTGAAGGTTTCTGTGTTGCCTGGCGCGCGACACGAGAGCCGTCGACAACCAACTTATCGTTGCGACGTTCCGCAATATCGACGTCCTGAGCCTCAATACTCATAACAAGTAACAGTGCCGCGTAGCGGCAAATTGAGTTTAGCCCGGCGTTTCAACGCCGGGAGAACTAGTCAAGTAAGATTCCTTCGTCGCGTAGCGACGGTTGAATGTTACTCTGGCGTCGCTACGCGACGCGGATTACTTTTTTGCCTGCCGTCCCGGCGTTGAAACGCCGGGCTAAATTCATCTCGACGCTACGCGTCGGAACTACTGTTTCTTAACTTTGTGCGTGGATCTTATTCGTCCCGGCGCCTGTGAACCTCTCA
>JBDUAQ010000022.1:0-24179 GCA_040004575.1 bacterium | reverse complement strand
AATGATAGAGCGACTCTTCATCGATCTCGCGCTTTACCGACGGGTGCCGCAGGATTGCCTTGATCTCTGAAGCGAAGATGAAGCGGCCGTCCTCCTGATAAAAATAGAGCGGCTTGACGCCAATCCGATCACGCGCCAACACGAGCTGCTCGCGTTCAGCGTCCCACAGGGCGATGCCAAAGTCGCCTTCAATCTCATTGATGAAATCGAGACCGCGCTCTTCGTAGAGATGCAGAATAGTTTCCGTATCAGTGCGCGACGCGTACAGATGACCGCGCTGCTCGAGCCCCGCTCGCAGCTCAGCATGGTTGTAAATTTCGCCATTGAAAACAATCCAAACCCGCTTGCTCGCACAACCGCGCATCGGTTGGTTGCCGGCGGGCGAAAGATCGATGATCGAGAGACGACGAAAGCCGAGGCCAAGGCGCCCGTCGTCAAAGATCGCGGCGCCCTCGTCGTCAGGCCCGCGATGACGCATCTCATCACGCATGCTCTCGACCAGAGACAGATCGATGCGCCCGTCGGTTGCTGGATACTCCCATATTCCACAAATTCCGCACATAATGGTCGTTGAAGTCTCTCAAGCAGTTCAGAGTTCAACCTTCAGGTTGTCTTTGTAGAAGCATATTCAAGCTAAAGCTTATACTCTGAACTTCTTGAGCTTTAGCGTTACTTTTCCAAAACACGCAAGCGTTCGTTTCGATCTTCGCCGGCACCGACGGGAACGATCGCCCAACGAAATTTACAGGGCACTTCAGTTGTAATTGTCCAACACGCTGATAGCGATGGAGTCTTGGAACCATAATGCCGGGACGTGAACTGCGCCTCCAGTTCAGCAGGTTGATCGAGATCAAGCGGACGTATGATCAAACAGGCGCCACTCGGCTCGTCGCAAGCAATGACGCTGTTATGATCCGCCAGCGTTACGTCGAGTCCGGTGTCAAAATGAAATCGCGTCGCGATTTTGTGTTTACTTATGCCGAGAAGCTCGTCTTCGATTAACCACCAGCGATTGGTCTTGTCAAAAGTGATCGAGCGGCGATGGGCGACTGGCCGGTTGAATCGCTCGTAGCCGTCATGTTCGGCAACAACTCGATCGCGTTCCGGCGTAGTTTCCCAAACCGAAATGCGCGCGGCCGCTTCGCCGCCGTTCCCAAACGGAACCTCTTCCCGAATCGTTTGCTGCTCTTCATCGTCGATCTGAACAGTCGAGTGATATGCGGTTGAGCGAAAAAGTTGGCGCTCGTGCAAGTCAGCCGTGTAAACGTAAGTTCCAGCGTCAACGATGAAAGCGCGACCACAGGCAGAGATCTCAACGCTCAACAGGTCGTTGTGTTGGTGTGAAGTTGGCCGTCCGTTTTGCGCACCACGAGCATTGAACAAGAGAGATAGATCTTCATGCCGCAGCATGTAGGTTCCGGCATCGGGAGAAGCGTGCGAGTGAACTTCCTCACCGGCATTCGCGAGCAGATCGTATTCTCGTAAACCCGGCTCGCCTAAGATCCACAATTCCAGCGGCCTTTCCTCCTGCGCGTCCTTGAACTGCGCGTCCTTGAACACGGCCGCGCCGAGTGCCAGCAGATACGCGCCGTCGTTCGCAGCGCGAGGCACGATTCTCAGCACCTGGCCTCCATCTGTATCACCGATGAGCGGCATGAAGCCATCTGGTCGCAGTAGGCCTCGCAGATAAACGAGCATCGAATGAAGCTTCCGCCAATACTTATCTTTAATCCCTACCTCGTTCGTCCGGCAAAGAACAAACGAATAGAGAACCAGCTCGAGAACAAAGCAGTGATAGCCGGTCGAGCCTTCGTAATCGGCGCCGTCCGGCAGAATCTGTTTGTCCATCTCGCGGAGCAATTCATTCAAGGCCCACTTGCGCCATTCTTCTGCATCACGTAACTCCGGCAGCATAATGGCGATCCATAACAAACCCGCCAGATTCGACAGGTAATGGTTGCTGGTGGCCACGTGTGAGAACTCAAGGTTGCGACGAATGTGAGCGCCATGCTGATCGAACATAGTCAACATCATCAACAGCCGGGCTTCGTTGAGTTCAGGCGAGTTTCGGAAAAGCGAAAAAGCTGCGAGCAAATTCATGGCGCGCAAAGCGACTTCCATCGCACATGACCAGTTGGCGCCACGTGCGACCGCGTTTTGTTCGCGCCAGCTTTTCAACTGGGCAAAAAACTCCGCGGCAAAGTCTTCTTCTTTGGTCAACGTGTAGGCACGGCCGAGCATGATGAGGTGGCCGAGGCGATTGAGTTCCCACAAGACACGAATGTCGGAACCGTCGTTGTGCCATAAGGAAATGTCAGCGTGATAGTCGCGCGGCCAGATTCTTCCCGAGAGTGGATCGCGATGCCAGTTGATCTGCGCACCAAACTCCCTCTCGCCAAAACCCAACAACGGCCAGCGATGGTCTTTAGCAATCGCTCGCGCCGACTCAATCAGCCGCTCGGTTTCGTTAGCGAAAAGTTCGCGCTGTCGCGAAGCAGTAGAGTCTAGCAGTTCGAATCCGGGGAGAAACGACGGCGAAGATCGTTCGCGAAAGTGTTTTAGTAAATCAGATGACGAGAGGTTCTGGAATTCCGGGCGAAGTCGCGCAGGCTCGGCAGCAAGCTCGTCAAGCGTCGCACGTTCACGACGGGACTGCACAGCAGCGCGGCCACGACGGAAAGCTTCGCGCGTCGCCCGGCCTAAGCTCAACTGCCCGCGAAATACGCTGCGAATTCCCTTCTTCAGCATTGCGTTACCCGAAGATAATGAGGTCAGTACCACCTCGCGGTAGCGGGTGGGTTCTGCTGTCTATTGCCAGTCATTGATAATCGACAATTGCAAGCCGGCAATGTAACGACCCACCCGCTACCGCGAGGTGGTACTGACCTCATGTCACAGCAAAGCGCAAACTAACAGTTTGCGTTTACAAACCTACCGCTCATCTTAACAAAGCGCGTCGACAATGCGTTCTGCTGTATGCCCATCCCAGAGCGGAATGGTGACAGTTGGTTTCGCTGTCTCTTCGAGCGCGGCAAAGGCCGCAGCAACGATCTTCCGGGGGTCAGTGCCCACAACTTTGTTAGTCCCACGCGTAACCGTGATCGGGCGCTCGGTGTTTTCGCGCAAGGTCAGGCAGGGAATACCAAGCACGCTGGTCTCTTCCTGAATGCCGCCCGAATCCGTCAACACGAGTCGTGCACCACTATACAAACTAAGAAAATCAAGGTAGCCCAGCGGATCGATCAATCGTAAACCTTTTGTTTTCTCGATTCGCCGGTCGAAGCCAAGCTCAGCGATCGTTTTCCTTGTTCGCGGATGAACCGGGAAAACTATGGGAGCCTGTTCGCTGATTTTCTCAAGCGCCTCGAGAATACTTCCGAACACGGCTGGGTCATCAACATTTGAGGGGCGATGCAAAGTCAGGACCGCATAGCTGTTTTGCGTTAGACACAATTGCTCCCTAATCCTTGATTGCTGAGATCGCTCCAGATGTTTGTAGAGGGAATCGATCATCACGTTGCCGACCAGACAGATTCGCTCTGGCGGAATTCCCTCGGCGCGCAGGTTTTCGTCTGCGTCCGCGGAATGAGTGAAGAGTAGATCCGCAATCTGATCTGTAAGCAGACGGTTGATCTCTTCGGGCATGGTGCGATCGCGGCTGCGCAGTCCCGCTTCAACATGCGCGACTTTCACGCCCAGCTTAACGCAAACGAGCGCGCATGCGAGCGTGGAATTAACATCGCCAACAACGAGCACCCAGTCGGGCTTTTCCTGAAGCACTACCGGTTCAAATCGCTCCATGACGGCAGCCGTTTGCGCCGCGTGTGACGCAGAGCCGACGCCCAGGTAGACGTCCGGCTCCGGCAAATCCAGATCGTTGAAGAAGGCGTCAGACATGGCCGCATCGTAGTGTTGGCCCGTATGAACAACAAGCGGCGTAAACTCTCGTTCGCGCCGCTTCATTACTTCCACGATCGGCGCGACCTTCATGAAGTTAGGTCGCGCGCCGACAACGTTGATTACTTTGAGCATCGACTAGCGTACGGTCACTTTGCAAACGCCCGAGCGATGACTTCGTCCCGCTCCAGATTGAAATGCTCGGCAACGTCGCCAAGAATAGCGGCGAGTGTTCCGAGCTTGAGTGGGTCATGCCGGGGAACTGTTATGTGGTGCTCGCCACCTTACAGTAGTACTGAGTCGCAAATGACTTCCAGCTTGTCTGGTGACTTGATAACCGAAAACCCTTAGCCGCGTCGCAAGCTCCGTCCCCGAGACATCGCGTGGAAGTTTCATGCTGCGAATACTTCTTCGCGGACATAATGGAGCCGAATGACCCTCGGACCCCGACCGTCATCAAAGTGGCAACGAACGGCGTCTTTGACCTGCTCGCGAAGAGCCGGCAGATCTTCAGCCTCGGTGAAGATTGATTCTCCGAGCGCCCGGGCTGTATAGCCGCCTTCAGGTGCATTTTCAACTACAAAAATCAACTCATCCATAGTTGGCCTCAAACGCAATTCTATCCTATAACCTGATGATTCGCGCGCTGCTGCCACGCCTGACGTCGCCGTTGAGCGCGTTTCGCGTATCAACTATCAGAGAACTAAGCCGGCAAACACGCTCGTAGTCAGTCGCAGTATGATCGGTGACGATAACCACGCAATCACTGTCGCGTAATTCCTCATCGGTCAACGTCACGGACCCGAGCGGTTCGCCGCCACCTTCAGTGTGAGCGTCATCAAAGTGGACCTCTTTCACAAAGGGGTCGTGATAGCGCACGTCAGCGCCGCGGGCGCGAAGACGATCGATGATCGACAGTGCCGGGCTTTCGCGCACGTCGTCAATATCTTTCTTGTAAGCTACGCCGAGCAACAGAATACGCGAGCCCTTCATCGCCTTGCTTTCATCGTTGAGACCGTCCGCAACTAACTGCACCACATGTTCCGGCATGCGCGAGTTCACTTCTTCGGCCAGACCGATGAAGCGCGAATCAAAGCCGTGTTGGCGCGCCTTCCACGACAGGTAATGCGGATCGAGCGGAATGCAATGGCCGCCGATTCCGGGGCCGGGATAAAACGGCATGAAGCCAAACGGCTTCGTCGCTGCGGCGCGAATGACTTCCCACGTATCGATGTTCAGCGCATAACAGAGCCGCGCCATCTCATTTGCCATCCCGATGTTCACAGCTCGAAACGTGTTTTCCAGCAGCTTGGCGGTTTCGGCGACGCGAGCTGAACTGACCGCATGAACGTCTTTAACGATTTGCGAATAGAGATGCGCGGCTGCTTCGGTGGAGTCTGGCGTGACGCCGCCGACTACTTTCGGAATATTGTGCGTCTGAAATTCGGGGTTACCCGGATCGACTCGTTCCGGCGAAAAGGCCAACAGGAAATCCTCGTCAAGCTTGAGTCCGGTCTCCTCAAACATTGGGAGCAGCACCTCGTCGGTAGTGCCCGGATACGTAGTTGATTCCAGAATGATCAACTGTCCCTGGTGCAGACGCTGCTTGATCTCTTCCGCCGCCGCAAGGATGTAAGAGATGTCAGGCTCTTTCGTTTTGCGGAGCGGTGTTGGTACGCAGATGATGACCGCATCGCAGTCCTTTAAATGATCGAAATCGGTAGTGGCATTGAGGTGCTTGCCGGTAACAAGATCTCTTATCACCGCTCGGCTCACGTCTCCGATGTAAGACTCGCCGGCATTAATTTGCGCCGCCTTGTTCTCGTCAACTTCAAACCCAGTCGCCTGAAACCCGCTGCCGGCAAACTCAGCCAGCAACGGCAACCCAACATAGCCCAACCCAACAACGCCGATGCGAGCTCGCTTGTCGGTAATCGCAGCAATTATTTGTTCCTTGACCATGTAATCCGTTTTTCCTTGAGGCTCTCTCGGCGAAAACCCTTCGCAAGATTCAAGCAGGCAAGACTATTGGGCGTTGCGCGGAGTGTCAAGCAGGCTTTTCCTTGACACTGCTGCTCCAAGACCACTATACCGTCCACGAATTCATGAGCGAAGCTGCTGAAAACTCTTCCCCGAAACTGGTTCGCGGCCTGGGCCTGATGGACGCCAGTATGATCGTCATCGGGTCTATGATCGGTTCCGGAATTTTTATTACGTCGGCGGAGTCAGCGCGGCTGATAGGTTCGCCTGGCTGGTTACTACTCGCGTGGGCCCTGGCCGGTGTGCTCACCATCACAGGTGCACTGTGCTGCGCCGAGCTGGCAGCGATGTGGCCACGCGCCGGCGGCCAGTACGTCTTTCTGCGCGAAGCTTATGGTCCTTCCATCGGTTTCCTTTTCGGGTGGTCCTTATTACTCATCATCCAATCAGGAACGATCGCCGCGGTTGCCGTAGCTTTCGCAAACTTCACCGGCGTGCTAACCGGCCGCGTCTCTGCCGACAACTATCTAATCGCGCCGCACGGCTTCGGTGGTTACGCCATCAGTCTTTCAACGCAGCAACTGCTGGCCGTGGTAATGATTCTCTTCCTCACGCTCACCAACACGCGCGGTTTGAAAATCGGGAAGTTCATTCAAAACACATTCACGTTTACCAAGACCGCAGCGCTCATTGGTCTGATTGTGGTGGGACTTGTACTTGGCTGGAATCACAGCAGCGCCGCTTACACGTCTGATTGGTGGCACCCGGTCCTGAATGGTTGGCATCCGACGACGGCCCAGCTTGGCTTTGACCCAATAAACTCGGGAGGCGGGCTGCTGGCGCTGGCGCTCGTCATGTTGTTGGGCCGCGCGATGGTTGGTCCGCTCTTCGCGCAATCAGCCTGGAACAACGTGACTTTTACCGGCGGCGAAGTACGCGAGCCGGGACGGAATTTGCCGCGCGCCTTGTTCATCGGCTGCGGTCTAGTTGTCGCGCTCTACCTGCTCGCCAATCTCGCCTACATCGTTACCCTGCCGCTCGCCGCCATTCAAAACGCGCCGCAAAATCGCGTGGCGACTGCGCTGATGCAAGCAGTTTTCGGAGCGCGCGGAACAATCTTGATGGCCGTCGCGATCATGATTTCGACGTTTGGCTGCAACAACGGTTTGATTCTCGCGGGCGCGCGCGTTTACTACGCCCTGGCTCGCGACAATCTGTTTTTTAAGGGAGCCGGTTCGTTGAATAACCGCAACGTGCCGGCCATCGCTCTCGTTCTGCAAGGCCTGTGGGCGGCGTTTCTAACTTTGCCGAGAACGGTGACTACAAATCCGCAGACCGGCGCTGTCAGTTACGGCAACGTCTACACGCAACTGCTCGAATACATTATTTCAGCCGATTTGATTTTTTACGCGCTAATGGTCGGCGCAGTGATTGTCATGCGACGCAAGGCGCCGGAAATTGAACGCCCCTACCGAACCATAGGTTATCCGGTCGTGCCGTTAATCTATATCGGCCTGGCGCTACTGATAGTTTTGGATCTCGCCTGGCTTGCGCCGTCAACTTCAGGCATTGGCTACCTGCTCGTGTTAACGGGCATCCCGGTCTACTTCTTATGGCGCCGGAAAGCGAAGGATGAAGGATGAAGTCAGAACCGGGAGCGGTAGCGACCGGGTGTACTAACGCTCAGCCTTCTTGATGAGAACAAAACACCCGGTCGCTACCGCTCCCGGTTCTGACTTCCTTGTTACTTACGGCATTGGCCTCGGATTGGGTCCGGGCGCGGGGCCGGGTCGAGATCCAGGCCCTGGCATCATCCGCTTGATCCCCTGAAGCTTTGCCTGTTGCTCAGATGTCAGCTTGTTCTTGATGCGAATAGCAAGTCCGATGTGCAGATGTTTGATTTCACGTTCGGCATCGAGCACTTTATCGAGTTGCGCCAGGGCTTGTTGCTCGTTCACCGCACTCTCTCTCATCGTAGAGGCCAACGCCTCCATCGCATCCTGCAACTGCCACTGTAGCTCGTTGAAGCGCACGGTGACTCGCTGAATTTCACCACGCATGAACGCTTTCTGTTCGTCCGTCAGTCCGATTTCTCGCTGATGCTGCATGACCAGTTCAGGGGGGAATATCGCCTCGCCGAGCGGATCATTTTCGGGCGGCGGCGGTTGTGGCTGCTGCGCTGAAGTAAACGCCACACTCAAGAGAACTCCGGCAACGATCAGTACGACTAATCCAAATTTTGTTTTCTTTGTTTTCATTGACTCCTCCGTTCAATTGGTTCGATTCGGCAAGAATGATTCCATTTCGTGCAAGCTCTGGTTCAGTTGAGGAAGCGCTCTGAGCATTTCATCACCCGGCGATCGCAGGAAGCTCGTCGTTGGCGATTGCCAGCGCGAGAGAGCAATTGCTTCGCTTGTGATCGGGAGCCTTGCGGCGAGTCTCGTCATTTGCTTATGCGTTGTGAATCTCACCGGTCGGGCCTTGCGAACAACTTCCACGCGCTCATCCCGCGGGATTAACTCTCGATCTTCCTTGATTTGAGCAGGGTTAACGCCTGATTTGACAGCTCCGTTCGCAACCGCATAACTCAATTGCGGGCTACGTAGCCAGTATCTCGATAGCAACGCGAGCGAGAAGACTGCCAGGCAAACGATTACTACTGCCGCCGCGATGCGAAAGTCGAATGCGATCTCTCGTCGGGCGCTGCTGAGGTGCGCACGGTCCGACATTGCGGCAAACCGTGGCGTGAAGCGTTCGTCCTCGAGCCTCAGCTCATGAAACGACGCCTGGATTCTTTTGTCCTCGCCACTTAACTCCATAACCAATCTCCGCCTCTCCCAAAGATTCGCGCAATCGTTGCTTGCCCCGCTCGTAATGCCGGCGCGCGCTGCCGACCGAAATGTCCATCACGTCCGCCGCTTCTCGCAAGCTGAGGTCCTGGTAAAAGACCAGATGCAGTGTCTGTCGCTGTCGCACTGGCAACTGTTCGAGCGCTCGCTGAAATCGTGTCTGGGTTTCTGATCTTTCAGCGGCTGCATCTGGCCTTTCAGCCGAAGCGATCCTGTCAATTCTCCCTTGCGACTCACCGAGCAATCTCAGCTTTCGCAGCAGACTCTTGCGCCGCTCCCCAGCCGCCGTCTTGTGAATCACCGCAAACAGCCACGTTCTGAATGACGACTCGCCACGAAAACGCGCTTTGCCTTCAAGTATCTTCAAATACACCGTCTGCAAAACTTCCTCCGCTTCCCCACCGTCGCGGCGGCAACAACTCAAGGCCCAGCCGAAACTGGAGCTATGAAGCTTCTCCAACTCAGCTTTCAGCTCGGAGATGTTCATACGGTCTACTTTCACGGATTCCGATGTTCCCGTCCGTGCTCAACCTATTAGTCGCTTGAGCGGACGGATTGTATGACAACGATCCCGGGAATCATTGATTAAACGTTGAGCCGGTGAGGAATGTTTGATCTGTTACTTAAAGGAAGGATGCTTTGGCGCAAGCGCGCCGCTACGAAACACGAGTAAACCGCCAAGACGCCGAGAACGCCAAGAAAGAGAAGTAGATTCAAGAGCCAGTCAGTTCCTGATCCCGTTTGTGGCTTATTTTCTGGTGTAGCTATTGTTGGCGTTCTTGGCGTCTTGGCGGTTAGTCGTTTATTTAACCCACTCATCAGCGATCTCAGTTTCCACTTTCACCGGCACAGTCTTCACATACTCTTCGCCGGCCGCGCACATCGCGCGTTCAACCTTCACCGCCACATCCTGAGCCTCATCCGCATCTGCCTCGACCACAATTTCGTCGTGAATGATGTTGACGATCCGCGCGTTGGTGCCGTGGAGGTCGTCCCTCAGCAGACGCAAGGCGCGTTTGAGGATGTCGGCGCTCGTTCCCTGAATCGGTGTGTTCTTGCCGTTTCGCTTAGTCATGGAAATCTGTTGCCGATCCTGGTCGTCGTAGCGGAAGCGAACCAGCCGCCCCGATCCGGTACGTGCCTGACGCTCACGCACCGCGCGGTTCGCTGCTTCATTCAAATAAGTGTCCAGCTGCTTGTAGGTCGCAAAGTATTTCTTCAAGACGCCTTCTGCCTCAGGCACGCCGACGCCGGTCATGATTGAAAAGCGTTGCGCGCCGATGCCGTAAACCACGCCGAAGTTCAGACGCTTGGCAAAATCTCGCTGCTCCCTGCTCACCTGGTCCACGGCGACATTGAAGACTTCCGCGGCCGTCACGCGATGAAGATCGGCGCCCGACCTAAAGGCGTTGATGAAGGCGCTGTCGCCGGAAAACTCGGCGAGGATGCGCAACTCAATCTGGGAATAGTCGGCGATTATTAACTTTCGGCCTTCAGGATATCCAGAAAAGCAGCGACGGTATTCCACCGCATGCGGCACCTGCTGAATATTAGGGTTCGTGCACGAGAACCTGCCGGTCGGTGCACCAATCTGCCGGAAGTCGGCGTGCAAACGATGCGTGGTGGGATTGATCAGGTCGATCATGTTCTGGCCGTAGCTTGTCAGCGCCTTCTGCACCGTGCGGTATTCAAGCAGCGTGCCTATGATCGGATACTCGAGCGCAAGCGGCTGAAGCTTCCAGTTGCGCGTCGAATCGGGAACGGAGATCCCGATACGCTCCAGCGCCTTCGTCAGTTGCTGATGCGAATCCAGATTGATGTCATCTCGCTCGGGTCCACCGAAGAGCGTTCCCTGCGACGATTCTTCGGCAAGCACGACCTGCAACTCTTCGGCGAGTTGGGTGCGTTTCTTTTCGACTATTGACAACTGTTCAAGCCAGCGATCCTTGTGCATGTAGAAGCCCGTCAGCTCCATGTCGGCAACGGTCATCACGCAGTCGAATTCAAGACGCGCGCAATCGATCAGCGAATCCGCTTTCAAACGCTCGATCAGCTTCTCCCTGAGCGGCAGTAACACTGCCGCATCGCGTGCGGCATATTCGAGTTGCGCTTCAGTCAATTCGAGGTCCCAGTTGCTGAGCCGTTCGGATTTGTCGACCGCCTCATTCAGATAACGCGAAGCCACCGCCTCGAGTCCGTGGCGCTCTTCAATGTCTCCGGCGCCGAGCAACTGGCTCGCGAGCAGCGTGTCGAAGAGTCCGCCGAGATCCGTTCCCAGAGTGTGCTTGATGAACTTTGCGTCAAACTTCGCGTTGTGCAGGATTTTGATCGGGCGCGGAGCAGCGAGCAGGGCACGCAGCGGCGCCAGGGGTTCAGCTTTCTTCGGATCGCCGTTGCGAAAAGCGTCGACGTCGATGACGTACACGCCTGAAGGCGTAGCAAGCTGGATCAAACGCAGCCGGCCATAGTAAGGATCGAGCTCAGTGGTTTCGGTGTCGAGTCCAATGACCGGGTGAGTCGACAACCGTTCGACTGCTTTGCGCAGTTCTTCCCCAGTTCTTATTACCCGGTAATTCGTGTTCATCAATTAACTATCTGTGTTCAGAGTTGGGCTTGCAAGCGCTTCAGCATCAGAATCTGCCCTTTATGTTGTGCCTCGTGATCGATGAGGTGGTGCAGTATCCAGCGCAGGGTCAAGTCGTATGTTTTGCCGTTTCGTTCATAAGAAAAGACGTGATCAAACTGCGCATCACTGAACGATGCCAACGTTTCAGCCGTCTGTTGCCGGATCTGTTTGATTTCATTGAGACAAAACTCGGCGGAATAACTTCGCTGAGAAGATCGTTTTGGTTCCTTCAGCACATCCCAGTAAGGTGCGTTGCGAATTTCATCAGTAACTTGATGTCCTGAAACCACTTCTTGCATCCAATGCCACTCCGCTTCTCCGATGTGCAACACCAGCGCTGCTATCGAATGGGCGCCGGGGATTATCGGTCGACTAATCTGGTCGTCAGACATTCCCGCGACCGCTTCGCGCAGTTGTTCGCGAACTTCGTCCATGCCGCTAAGGGAGAAGCCAATATCGTTTGAGAGACCCGGAATTGAAGTAAGCGTGCGACGTGTCATGTCTTAGGTTGTCCTTTAGCTTTAGTCTAGACCGCTTGACCTGTAACCGGCTGCGCATCGTTGCGCGTTCTAACCAGCAACAGCAACAACAAAGCCGCGGTTGCGCCCAGGGTCGCGCTTACCAGAAAAGCTGTCTGCGGGCCGCGCCAGTCCCACAAGCCACCCATCAAGAGCGATGCCGGGAGCACCGTTATGCCGAAGGCGAGATTATATAAGCCATAAGCCGTGCCGCGTTGGTCGGGCCGTACCAGATCCGCTACCAGGGCCTTCTCCGCGCCTTCCGCCAGGCCAAAATAGATCCCATAGATCAGGAAAAGTATCCAGACGGAGACTGGATTGGCAACGAAAGCGAAGCCCGCATAGACGGCCGCGTAAAGAATCCAGCCCGAGACTATCAACCGGCGCCTTCCAAGCCGGTCCGAAAGATCGCCGCCGAAAATGGAACTCACCACTTTGCTAACGTGGAGCATCGCCCAGAGCAGCGGAATCGCGGCAATCGAGACGCCTTTGGATTGCGCGCGCAACAGCAGAAACGCGTCGGAAGAATTGGAAAGCGTAAACAGGGCAACGAGCAACAGGAAACGTTTGAAGTTGCTGTCAAAGCCTCGTAGCGAAAGATGCGCCGGCTGGTCAAACTGATCCGGCGTTGACGTTGGTTTATGAGACTCGCGCACGAAGAACGCAACGACGAGCACCGCCGCGAGCGCCGGGATCGAAGCCAGCAGAAAAATCTTGGTGAAGTCGCCGGCTGTCGGCGCGTTGCGATCGGCTGCCAGCCAGAGCACCAGCAGATAGCCAAGCAGCGGCCCAATGACAGCACCGGTGTGATCCATCGACCGATGAAAGCCGAAGGCTAACCCACGCTCCTCGACTCGAACATTGTCCGCAATCATCGCATCGCGCGGAGCGCTGCGAATGCCTTTGCCAGCGCGATCGGCGAGCCGGAGTCCCAACACCTGAGGCCAACTGACGGCAAAGGCCAGCAGTGGTCTGGTAAAACTGGAAAGCACGTATCCGAAAACTACGAAAACTTTCCGTTTGCCGTGACGATCGCTGAAGTGGCCCGCGAGGAGTTTGAGTAAACTTGAGATCGACTCCGCCGTTCCTTCGATCAAGCCGATGATTCCCGGTGAAGCTCCGAGCGTCAGTGATAAGAAGACGGGCAGCAGCGGGTAGACGATTTCGCTCGAGGCGTCGTTCAACAGACTGACAAGACTGATAGCGAAGACATTGCGGGGGAGGCGGCGGTAGCGGCCCCACAAACCCGGCGTGCCCAGATTTTCAGCGAGAGCCAACTCAGGATCGAGTGGATCGGCAGCGTCATCAGTATCGCTTTTCGCCATGATCTTCGCGGCTTAAGGAGCAACACTTCGCCTGCTGGGTGCCGCCGGTTGCCGGTTTGGTTTGGGCTTGGCGGTTAGCCGACTGCTCCACACCCAGAAGCCAATGGCGCCCAACAAGGCGACAAGGATAACACCGACGATAGTGACCCTGATCGCCCAGCGAATCGCCAGCTTCGCAATCAGGATAAAGATAGCTAGTAAGATTACGCCGGCGATTATGAATATGGTGGTGAAAGTCATGATGATCGATCAGTTAGTGAGCAGTAAGCAGTGAGCTTTAAGCAGTAAAGAAAAGACTGCTCAGCTCTCACTGCCTAGCTCATTGCTCATTGCTCACTGCTCACTGCCCACTGCCCACTGCTTACTGCTCACTGCTTACTGCTTACTGCTTACTCCTTCCGGTAGCTCGCTCGCACCACCGTCTTGATGTTTCCGCGCACGTGGAAGTCGCCTTCGATTTCAACGCTCAAGGGATCGCAGGCCTTAACAAAGTCTTCCAGAATCACGTTGATGACGTGCTCGTGGAAGATCTTCACCTCTCTGAAAGAATTGATGTAGAGCTTCAGGCTCTTTAGTTCGACACAACGCTCGTTAGGAACGTACATCACACGAATGGTAGCAAAGTCAGGGAAGTCGGAAAACGGACAGATGGCCGTGAATTCGGTGATTTCGAAATCGATCTTTATTTCGCGCCCGGGAAACTCGTAGGCGAAGGTGTCGAGGGGGAACAGATTCATCTCTTCCCGCGGCGTCGAGCGAATGTCGAGTCCCTGTTGATTAGTGGGTTGCACTTCTTTTCCTACGCCAATCATCCTGGTGTTGATCTTAACTGAGAGTAACAGCGACAGCAATTGCAACTAGGCGTAGGTTTGCGTGCGCCCTCGGCCGATCGTGAATACCTTAACGAGCACAAGTCCTGCGATGAAGCCGCCGATATGAGCTGCGTACGCCACGCCACCTAATTGCGACCCGCCCCCCAGAAGCGTGGTGCTGCTGAGCAGTTGAAATGCAAACCAGATCCCAATTGCTACGTAGGCGGGCACGTCGGTGACAAAACGAAAGACGATTGCCGTCACGCGTCTTTTTGGATAGAGAACAATATAGCCACCAAGAACGCCCGAAATTGCTCCCGACGCGCCCAGGCTGGGTATCAGCAAGCTCCCGGGGTCAGTGGCAAACATGACCGTCGTAAACACATGAGCTAACGATGCGAGCACGCCGCAAACCAGATAGAAGATCAGGTACCTGATGTGGCCCATCCGGTCTTCGACGTTGTCGCCGAAGATCCAAAGGAAGAGCATGTTGCCGGCGATGTGCGCGATGCCGCCGTGCATGAACATCGAAAAGATCAGTGTGAGATAAACGGAGAACGGAGTGGGCTGCAGTCCGGGGATTAACAACTGCTGGCCGGTCACTACTTCCACCCTACGATCAGGAGTCGTGACATCGCGTCCGCTAATTATCTCCTGCGGCACGGTCGAGAAGGCGTAAGTGAACTTGTCGTTGTTCCCTAGCTGCTGCAGAAAGACAAAGACCAGGATATTGATCGCGATCAAAGCATAATTAACTATGGGGGTTATGGTGCGATCGCTGTTGTCGTCGTAAAGCGGAAAAACCATTGTGCCCTGCCCCGAGCCCTCCCTGACGGTCGGGCTTCTGCTCGTGTCAATCTCCTTCGCGTGCCGCCGCCGCAAATGCCACGTCGCCTTCTTTCAAATCGAATTGCGCTTCCGCGGGAGTGCCAAACACACGCGCGCGCTTGTCGTCAAACTCGCCTTCCCAACGCGCGACGACTACCGTAGCTAGACAGTTTCCCAAAACATTCACGGAAGTGCGGCCCATATCCATCAACTCATCTACGCCGAAAATCACGGCGACTCCAATTGCTCCAAGCCCATTGGGAATAAAACTGTTGAGAGTTGCCAGCAAAATTACTAAAGCGGCACGCGGCACTCCGGCGACGCCCTTCGAGGTAATCATCAGCGTCAGCATCATCACAATTTGACGGCCGAAGCCCATGTGTTGTCCCGTCGTAGCTTCCGCGGCTTGCGCGACAAAGACTGAAGCCATGGCGAGGTAAAGCGTTGTTCCATCCAGATTGAAGCTATAGCCCGTCGGCATCACAAAACCCACAATGCGTTTCGGCACGCCGAGACGCACCATGTTTTCCATCGCCTTAGGCAACGCAGACTCGCTCGACGTGGTAGCGAACGCAATCGTGAACGGCTCTCGTATGGCCCTGATGAATTGCTTGATTGGAACGCGAGCAAGAAGCATCACGGGAACCAGAACACCGACGACGAGTACCACCAGCGCCAGATAGAGTGAGCCGATGAGCTTGCCAAGATTGAGCAAGACCCCGAGACCGTTGGTCGCAATCGTGTGCGCCATCGCGGCCCCGACGCCGATAGGCGCAAACTTCATCACATACTCAGTAAACCTGAACATCACCTGCGACAAAGCTTCGCATCCGCGAATGATCGGTCCGCCCTTCGTTCCCAGCGCGGCGACAGCAACCGCAAACAGCGACGAGAAGGCAACAATCTGCAAGACATCGCCGCGCACCATCGCGTCCATGATGCTAGAGGGAAATATGTGGACGAGCATGTCGCGAAAACCCTGCGCGTGAGTTTGCTGTAGAGATGAAATGTCGCGCGCTGCGGTCAAGGCGACTCCATAACCCGGCTTGGTAAGATTCACGATGCCCAGACCGATGAATAGCGCAATCGTGGTGATGATTTCGAAATAGAGCAGAGACTTCAATCCCATGCGGCCGACTTTTTTCAAGTCGCCACCGCCGGCAATGCCGACGACAAGAGTGGCAAAAATGAGTGGCGCGATGATCGACTTGATGAGGTTGAGGAAAATGTCGCGCAGGAAGTAGACGTTGTCGCCCCAGTTGTAGCCCCATTTTCTACCGAGGTAGCCAATTAAGCCGCCGAGCACGAGGCCAATTAAAATTTGAGTGGTGAGTGAAGGTAGATACCACGGCCTACGCCCAGTTTGCAGTTTTGAGTTTTCAGTTTTGAGTTTCATATTAGGGGACTTGACGCATGCGTTCTGTTCGGGCCTCCCTCAGACTGATTCGAACTCGATCTCGTTCTGTCTTAACTCAAAACTCAAAAGTAAGAACTCAAAACTGATTTCACCTTCCCCACCTGAGCTTATCGCGCAACACGTCGAAATAGTTGCGGTTCGTCGGTTGCACCAGGTTGAACGTAGTCTTGCTCTTGTGAATCACCACGCGATCGTCGACTTTTAACGGCAAGCCAACCTGGCCATCCAGTGTTAGGGTCACATTTTCCTGATCGGTTTTTAGACGCAGTTCGATAGATGAATCATCGGGCACGACAATGGGTCGATTTGAAAGCGTGAAAGGGCAAATCGGAGTAATGACGACTGCGTCCATTGAGGGAAAAATGATTGGACCGCCGGCCGAAAGATTGTAGGCAGTTGATCCGGTCGGGGTGGAAACGATCAGGCCGTCAGCACGGAATGCGTTTACAAACTGCTGATTGAGATAAGCCTCGATCTCAATGATGCGCGCCAGCGCCGACTTGTTGATGACGACATCGTTGAGCACGCGATTCCGCGCCACACTTTCGTCGCCGCGCACAAGTTCGATCGCCAGCATCACGCGCTTGTCGAGACGATAGTTGCCGTCGAGAATCGATTCGAGCGCTGCGTAGAGTTCTTCAATGCGAAACTCAGCCAGATAACCGAGGCCACCGTAGTTAACGCCCAGCACCGGAACTTCCGTATCACCCATCACTCGGGCAGTGGCGATCATGGTCCCATCACCGCCGAGTACCAAAATCAAATCCGCATTTACGGCCAGCTTCTCCGGTTCCACTTCCTCCACTGCGCAACCGGTTTGTTGCTTAATTCGCTGGCGCTCGATTTCCGGTCCACCAAGCAAAGTAATCCCGCGCTCCGCTACCCAGATCGTCAGTTCGCACATGGTCTTTAGTGCGTCCGGCTGATTTGGCTTCAGAACTACACCAATACGCTTTATGGACGAGATCGTCATTGCGCGCTTGCGGTTCACCGACTGTTAGTTCTTGGGGTTGGAGAAAACGCGGTCATGTTAACTGCAAGCGTGACTGAGGGGCAATGCAAAGCAGCGGGGGCAAGCCCCTTTCCTGACCTGAGAGACTCTATGACTCGCGTGGTTGGGCTGGCTTGAAAGGCCTTCGAGCAGGGATTAAGACTCAACTCTAATCAGCTCGAGGTCTGGAAGGTGGGCTTGCCCCCGCCGGTTGGTTGGAGTTTTTTATACAGCGCGAGAAACTCAACATTCCCATCCGCGCCATGAATGGGGGACTCAATCACTTTTTTCAACTGCAGTCCCGATTCGTGCGCGGCGTCGTTGACCTCTGCGATCACGCGCGCGTGCTTCTCCGGGTCGCGAACGATACCGCCCTTGCCCACTTCCCCACGCCCTACTTCAAACTGCGGCTTGATAAGCGTGATCAGGCACCCCGTTTCCTTCAACAGCGGGACGATTGCCGGCATGATTTTGGTTGCGGAAATGAAAGAGACGTCCATCACTACCAGATCAAACCTGGCAGCGAAGTCGTTGGGCTGAAGGTAACGCGCGTTGATGCCCTCTCTAACTTCTACCCGCGCGTCAGTTCGCAGCCGATAATCTATTTGATTGTGCCCAACATCCAGGGCGATGACGTGTCTGGCTCCGTGTTGCAACAGGCAGTCGGTGAAGCCGCCGGTCGAGGCGCCAATGTCGAGGCAGTCGAAGTCGTCTACCTTGAGTTCAAAATCACGCAGCGCTGTTTCGAGTTTTAGACCGCCCCGACCGACGTAGCGGGAAGTTGGATCGTCTCCGCCTTTGATTCGAACCTGGGCGTTGGGAGCAACGGTGTCTGAAGGTTTATTTACGCGTTGTTCGTCAACAAGTACGACGCCGGCCATCACCAACGCCTGCGCTTTAGTACGTGATTCGACCAGGCCACGCTCGACCAGTAGCTTGTCGACACGCGTGGCCCTCTCAGCACGCCCTGGAAGCTTGGGACGCTCGCTCTTCATCGTCCACTACTTTACCGCAGAACGTGACAATGAAGCTCAGTCTGGTTATTTGGGGGAGATCAGGCTCAGTTTTCAGGCTTGCCGTCGCGCGCCTTGCGAGATGGAGCGTGGCGAATCCGCCAGATTGAGTTCAGCCGCGCAACGTGGACATAGCCAGACCATAATATTCTGCGCGTCTGCCCAGAAAAAAGAACCAACTTTGCCGGCCACTTCCATCGCCCGGTCGATGGGGAGCTGCTGAAGCGCTTGCACGTAAAAGGCGCCGTTGTAAAACTCGCCGTCCGCGCCTTCATCTCGATGGATACACTCACGCTCACGAAACACCTGTCTCATAAAAATACCTGCTTTCTCGCGCCGCAGCCGCGAAAAAATTTATGGTGACTGAAAAACCGTCGGGTTTCGCTTGTGTGAGAGAGTTGTTACCGGGGCAACCGACCTGCTATACGATCAAAAAACAAAATTCATCATCGCTTGCGCGAGATAATGCCATTCGTACGGGAAACAGTCAATAACCTGGAATTGATGCAATGATAATAGAACGTGGAAGTCTTATGGTCTAGACGGCCCTTCAAATATGTCTCTGATTCTCAACAGTTCATCGGAAGCTTTGCGTTTGCGGCCGCCGGAATCCTTTTGCGCCTCACGTTCGGAGCTGCTTCTGCGACGCTGCGCCTCAACTCGTTCCACTAGGGACTTCCTCACCCCTACTTTGCTCGACTCACTGTGGAAAACCGAGAGCGTCCCCTTCTTCTCAACGGTCGCAGCGTCTTGCACTGTTTCGGCGGCAACGCCGCCGACGATTTCAGTAGTCGGAGGAGCGGAAACAGGCCCAATTACACCGGAGCCAGGTACGGCCGTACTGACAATCGCTGTTGCCTGTTCCTGTCCCTGCCGTTTGTAAATCAGCGTCGCCCCGAGAACGCCCACCGTGAGCGAACCTAGCATCGCCACCCCAAAAACAAGACGCTTTCCTGAACGCCCCTCAGCCTTGATCTCCCGTAGCGGCACAACCGGTCGGGCCGAAAGCAGGGTTGCTTCTTCGTCAAAATGAGGCTCGCTAAGTGGCAAGTCGTCGTTGAAATATTGTTGGTCTGTAATATTTGATTGCATTCGTTCCAGTTCCGATCGATTTGGTTAAAGGCAGCTTTACCTGTTGGACGTTAGCAAGAGCGAGGCCACATAAGGATGTTGGAATTGCTTGCTCCAGGAAGAAACGGACTACGGGCCGCAAAACGCCACGAAACGACACCAGGAAGACTCGCATTTCGATCTATTTCGCTTGATTCGCTGAATACCTTCCTCCTGCTCTTAGTCGGCTCCGTAGTCTTTTCTTGACGATATCGTGCACTAAAACAACGCGCCCGTCTGTCTGAGCAGCACGGGCGCGTAGTCCTTGAGTTTGATGAGGAGCTAACGACTCACTTTTTTTGGTTTAGCGCGACGCTCGTCCAACACGTCAATACTTTCTTTCACGCGCGTGTAAATACCGTCCGCATCGAGGCCATACTTGGCCAGCAACAGCTTAGGATCACCATGCGTCACTAACCGATCCGGAATTCCCATTCTTACGACGCGAACTTTGTCCTGCAGGCCATTTTCTTCCAGTAACTCCAAAACGGCCGAACCAAAACCGCCTGCCAGGTAAGCCTCTTCCACAGTGACAATGAGCCGCTTGGTTTGCGCCAGCGCCAGCAGCAGTTGGGCATCCAACGGTTTTACAAAGCGCGCGTTGACTACCGTAGTTTCTATTTTTTCTTTGGCGAGATTCTCAGCCGCCTGCAACGACGGATGAACCATGGAACCATAAGCGACGATCGCGACCTCACCGCCGTCGCGAAGTATTTCGCCCTTGCCGATTTCAAGAAGTTGCGGCGCACGCTCGATGTCTACCCCCACGCCATTGCCTCGCGGATAACGAATCGCTGCCGGCCCGACATGCTCGATCATTGTGTACAGCATGTCGCGCATCTCGCCTTCATCTTTCGGGGCCATCACCGCAATGTTCGGCACAGCGCGCAGATATGCAATATCCAAAAGCCCGTGGTGCGTCGGACCGTCACCGCCGGCGACGCCACCGCGATCGAGACAAAACTTTACATTGAGATTCTGAATGCAGACGTCGTGGATCAACTGATCAAATCCACGCTGCAAGAAGGTAGAGTAGATAGCGCAAACTGGTTTCAATCCCTCAACCGACATCCCGGCGGCAAAGGTGACGCAATGCTGCTCGGCGATACCGACATCAAACGATCGCTCAGGAAACTTCTCGAGCGGCGTGCAAATGCCGGTGCCGTCAGGCATTGCCGCAGTTAAAGCAATGATCTTCTCGTCCTTCGCCATTAACTCCGCGAGCGTGTTTCCGAAAACAGTTGTGTAAGTTGGCGCACTCGCTTTGGACTTGATGGCTTTGCCGGTTTCGAGGTCAAACGGGCCGGTCGCATGCCAGCGGTAATAGTCTTTCTCCGCCTGCGGATGGCCTTTACCTTTTGTCGTCAGGGCGTGAACCAATACCGGCCCATCCTTGATCTGTTTTGCTTCACGCAATGCCGCAACCAGCGCGCGCGGGTTATGACCGTCCACGTAGCCGATGTATTTGAAGCCCAGCTCGTTAATAAGCGCACCCGGAAGCACTGCGGCAGCGATCGCGTCTTTCATCGTCTTGGCCGCGTGATGCAGCCGCCCGCCCACAGAAGGAATCGAGAGCAACGTCTCCTCGACCTCGTCTTTGAAGCGATGGTAACTGCCGGCGCTGCGTATGCGATTCAAATAACCGGTCAACGCACCTACAGCCGGCGCAATCGACATTTCGTTATCGTTGAGCACCACGATCAGACGGCTCTTGAGGTGTCCCGCCTGGTTGATCGCTTCCATCGCCATACCACCAGCCAGCGACGCGTCACCGATCAACGCTACCACATGATGGTCCTCGCCCTTTTTGTCGCGGGCGATTGCCATGCCCAGTGCGGCAGATAGCGAGGTGGATGCATGGCCGGCGCCGAAGGTGTCGTAGTCTGACTCGTCGCGGCGCAGGAAACCACTAATGCCGCCATACTGTTTGATCGTCGGCAGCAGATCACGCCGGCCCGTCAAAATTTTATGCGCGTAAGCCTGATGACCAACGTCCCAGACCAGCCGATCGCGCGGCGTATCAAAGGCATAGTGGAGCGCCACGGCCAATTCAATCGCGCCCAGCGACGCGCCGGTGTGGCCACCGATGCGCGACATAGTTTCCAAAATGAACTGACGAATTTCGTCGGCAACGGGCTGCAACTGCTCCAAAGGAAGTCGCCGCAGATCAGCCGGAGAGTTTATATTTTCAAGAAGATGCATTTGCGCGGTATTGTAGCGTGCTCATTCAGATTTTTACTACTCACAAATCTTTTACGGTAGTTCTTCAGCGCCAGCGCTCAAGTAGCCGCGCGTCTTTGTGCCGTAAAGTACTCTGCCTTACTAAGAAAGTCAATGCCCGATTCTTTCCAAACTTATCGAAGCGTTACCGCGTCTAAACCATTTAACGAGGGAGCCCAACCCCAGATCTACATTTTATCGGGCAGCAAAAATCAAAAAGGAGTTTGAAGCCAATGTTTTTACGCAAAAGTTTGTTAGGAGTCGCAGGAATCATCCTGGCCGTTGGCACGGGCGCTTTCGCTCAAGAAGCGCAATCGCAGAAAGTCCCCGCCCAGGATGAAGCCCTCCAAAAAGACAGAATCGAGCGGATGGAAAGACATCGCGAACGCCTGGGCGGCCGCGAAGGAATGGGTCGTCGCGGCATGCGTCGCCAAGGCATGGGTCGCCTTGTGCGCGAACTGAACCTCACCGAGGAGCAGCGCCAACAGAGTCGAGCAATCATGCAGCGCCGTCTGGAAGGCATAAAGCCTCAGCGCGAAGAGTTATTCAAATTGCGCGAGAAGCGAATTGCCGGCACGTTCACGGCCGATGATGAAGCACGAGCCAAAGCTCTACATCAGGAAATGCGCGCGGCGATGGAAGGCGTTCGAGCCGAAATGGCCGGAGTGTTAACCGCCGAGCAGAGAACCAAGCTCGAGGAACTAAAGAAAGAACGAAAAGTGCGAATGGAACAGCGGATGAAGGAACGCCAGGAGCGTTTGAATAACAAGCCGATGTAACCGAGCGGCTGGATACAACAAATAGCAACGGTCCGGCCCTTCGAAGAGATGCCAGACCGTTTGCGTTAACGACTATCCGGGACTTTTCTTCGCGCTCTCAATGAACCTTTTCAATCGCTCTCGCAAGTCGTCGCGGGCAGCTCGAAATGCCGCCAGTCTCGTTTGTTCAGCGCCGCCCACCGCTGCCGGATCCTCTATGCTCCAATGAACTCGATGCGTTGTCCCGGGAAAGATCGGACAATTCTGTTTCGCGTTATCGCAAACCGTAATTACGTAATCGAATGGCTGCGCTGTAAATTCGTCGATCGACTTGGAGCGATGACCGGAAATGTCGATCCCAACCTCGCGCATGACTTCGATAGCTTCCGGTCTTACAAAGCTTGGCTCGATCCCAGCACTCTCAACAATAAACGCTTCTCCTCCGTCGTGACGCAATAACCCTTCGGCCATCTGACTGCGCGCGGAGTTGCCGGTGCAAAGGATCAAAACTCTTGTTTGGTCAGTCATCATTGTTGTTCTTCTCGTGCGGCAGTATCACCGCCGTGGCACTTTTGTGTAACGGCGGAACTAACCACCCGAACAGTATCGTCGCCGCCGCAGCCCCGGTAATTTGCGCCATGATGAACGCCGGGGCATCCACTGGGCGGATGCCGACGAAAGTATCACTCATCGAACGTGCCAGCGTAACAGCCGGGTTAGCAAACGAGGTTGATGCGGTGAACCAGTAGGCGGCTGTGATGTAAGCAGCAACTGCAAACGGGACAGCCTGAGACCGAGAGCGAACGCAGCCCCAGATCACAGTCAGCAATCCAAACGTCGCCACAAATTCACTGAACATTTGCGCCCCGCCGCTGCGAACATGATGTGATGCGGAAAACAATGGCAGACCAAACATCAGGTGCGCCGTTGCGACGCCCGCGAATGCACCCAGAATTTGCGCAAAGACATATACAGGAACATCGCGCCAGGCCAACCCCCCTTGCCATGCATCAGCGAGGGACACCGCCGGATTAAAGTGGGCTCCCGAAATCGAACCGAAGGTAAGGATCAAGGCAACGAGTGCGGCGCCGGTAGCGAGAGTGTTAGCAATAAGAGCGATGGCTACGTTGCCGCCAGCCAATCGTTCGCCCATGATGCCGGAGCCGACGACTGCGGCTAACAACAACGCTGTCCCAACTGCTTCGGCTGTCGCACGTCGCGCTAAATCGGAGTTCACCGTCCGACACCTACGGGTGTGGGAGTGCAGCATGAGGTAGCAACAGTTGCCCTCTCAGTTTCGTTATTTGCCTCGGCGATTTTGTCTCCACACTCACAAGGCGCAGTCTCCGGCAGATTGTCCTGAAGCACGACGAAGACTTCCCACTCGTTGCCGTCAGGGTCCCGCACCCAGGTCTTGTCCTGAGTTGCATAGCAACAGTTTGTCTGCATCTCGTCTCGAGTGACGAGCCCGGAGTCAGCCCATCTATCGCGCATCGCCAGCACGTCATTCGTCGATGCCACCTGAATGCCGAGATGCGAGAGCGGGCCCCGCCCATCAAACGCAACCTCATTGAGTGTTAAGTTCAAAGGAGGGTTATGTACGTCAAACTTTGCGTACCCACTCCTGACTTTGCTGGGCTCGATCCCCAACATCTTCCGATAAAACTCCAGGCTCTTTTGGACGTCGCGAACGTTCAAAGCCAAATGCGCTTTCACTGCTTGCACCGTGTTTTCTGACTTGCCTTCCATGTCTTCCTCCTCTATATTTTCATATGCGCCAAAGCGAATGTGAAGCAGCTTACGCTCAGCCAACACATCTGTCAAGGCGTATGTGA
>JBDUAQ010000163.1:0-7313 GCA_040004575.1 bacterium | reverse complement strand
GGCGCAAAACTGATCTTGCCTAGCGCGATTTCGTAATCGGACTTCTGCGAAGCATGGCCCGCCTGCGATTCATCGAAGGTGTTGAAGTTGACGGTGGCAGGGCCCGAAGCATCGCCCGCGCGAATCACCGAAACATCGATATGACCCGTCCCTTCGCCGATAACGAAATCGTCCGTCGCAAACTGAATTAGCGAGGTAGCCGTGACTGTCGTTGGCTTCAAAGAACCGAACAGGCCGTGCTCCTCTTCCCCCGTGCCAGCGGTGAAATATAGCGTGCCGGAGTCGCCGCCGGTTACGCCGTTGCCGAATTGAAGACCCCAGAGCTCATCGATCACGATACCATCGCCGGTTTCGTTTTGAACCGTGCCGAGGAAAGCGCCTGTCGTTGGGTTGAAGGCGTGAATGCTGGGATTGCCTTCGCCGAAGTTGCCTATAAGCAGCGCGCCGCCAAAGATACCGAAGCTGGCAGGAGCTATGGTGATACCCCAGGGCGAATTCAACGGTCCGTTGTTGATTCCAAAGGTTAGGTCGCGAACACCATCCGTATTAAAGCGTCGGACAAAACCGTTGCCGACACCCGACTCGGCTCTTCCACCGGTGCCGACTTTGGCGTACATCACGTATAGCGAGCCGCCGATGTTTTGAATGTTGTAGGGATGAAAAGTGTTCCCGGCCGTGGTGGGAATGGTTGGATCGGCGAAGCCGCCAGTGGTAGTGGTGAGAGCGTAGGTGCCGTCGTAGACGTCAATGTTTCCATTCGCGAAGTCGGCGGCGTAGAGGCGATTGCCCCCCGAGTTGCTGCCGTTGGCAAGACCGGTATAAACGCGACCCGCGTGGCTTGCCGCGACGACGCCGGTGGTTGAGTTTGGACCCGCGCTCGGGTTCCAGCCTACGATGTTGCCCGTGATCGAGGCGAAGATGAAGGCCGCCGGGCACGACGCGACGCTACATGGAGTGACGGCGAAGTCGGTCGTAGCGTTGCCGACGACTCCTGTTGGTAGACCTCCTGGTACCGTAACGAGCGATAGGCCCGGATTCTTTACCAGTGGACTTCCTGCGACGTCGCCGCGGAAAAGGCTTGATGAGCTCGTGCCATTGTTCGCAACCCAGAACGGGCTTGTGCCTCTGAATGCGATACCCCAGGGGTTAATCAGGGTAGGCTCCTGAATGAAGGCAAATCCTGGGATGTCGGAGACAAAGTTTGTTTGGCGATATGCCGAACCGGCCGGAATTACCGGAATGTTGGGCAGCTGCGGGACCTGATCTTGCTGCCTACGAGCTTCCGGCTTAGCCAGCACACGAGCCAGGCGCGGTGCAGACGAGACGACGGGAAGCATTAACGCATAGATACAAATACTTAAGGCGATGCTGATAAGCGATCTAGCCTGACGTTTGCTGGACGATGATCTAAGCATGTGGATTCTCCTTGCGCTTGCGGACGCGACTAATGTTTTATGGTTACTGGGGATCGGGGAAACGTTTCTGTCGTTCTATCAAGCCGAATGGTTAGACTAGCAGACCTCTGTACACTCTTTGAATAAGGTCGATGAGAGGCCTCTCACACAGATCCAAACCCTCGCAATGACTTGCAAACTTGGAGCAAAACTTGGGGAATCGCGAAAACTCTAAGCTTACTAGCAAAGGCTGTCAAGGAATTTTGTTTCGCTCTGAGAAGCAACGACGGGCGAGAACGCAGCATCGCTTAACCGTCAATTCTTGTTAGGCTTATGCCAGCTTGCGGTTAGCCTGATCTCTGCGTAAAATGTCGGTTCTTTAACGCTGGGTGACGTTAAGAATTCTATTCGCCCGCGCATTGCTGCCGCTCGCTCCCCGAGGGCATCTAATCAGTTCTTATCTGCGTCTTTATTTCGGAGGATTTTTGTGAAGCTTGCTTTTCGTTCTCAGTGCGCCATTACCGCGCTTATGTTGGTCTTTGGCGCGTTTTCGTTGGCGCAGGCGCAGACGACGAGTGCCACCCCCGATCCATTCGTGGTCCAGGTGACGTCAAGTCCCCAGTCGTTCTATTCATTTGCCGGGGACCTTACTGCCAATGGCCGCTTCGTCGTCTTTGAGTCAAACGGGGATGTCGCCACGGAGAAAATACCTTCGAAGAATCCAGACGGAACCCCCAATCCCAACGCGCGAAACAATGAAGACGGCAATCGCGAGATATTTCTTATTGACTATGCCCAACGACGCATCTTTCAAATAACCAACACCAAAAACGTTCAAAAGCCACCCGCTAGTCCGACTCCAACGCCGACCCCGACGCCGACTCCGAGTCCCACGCCGACGCCTTTGCCAGTGCCTCCAGACCTGAGTCAGGTCAAGATAGAGATTAGCAATAATCACCCGATGATTAGTTTTGAGCCGGCGCTCGTCTCCGGGAAACGGATCTACACGATTGTCTTCAGTTCAAACGCTCCCAATCCGGCCAATTTTGATGGCACAGACAGCCCAGCGCTGGTCGCCGATGGCAATCAGGAGATATGGATCTGCCAACTGCCCGAGATCGATGACGTATTCGATCTGTCCAGCGGTGATGAAATACCACTAACGGGGAATGTTCTGACGACGGGCACGTTCAGACAGATTACCGATACGCCACCAAGCCGTCCGCTGCGCACTGGAGTATTTCTTCCAGATGTTCTCGATGACAATCGCGAAGCGACCATCAGTGACGACGGAAACACTCTCGCTTTTATCTCGAACCGGAATCTGGTGCCACCAGGTAACGCAGAGCCGTTCCCGAACCCCGAGCTGTTTCTCGTTCGCACTACTAACTTCTTCGCTCCCGGCTCAAACACTTATGTTCAGGGAACAAACACTCAGGACGTTTTTGTTACGCCAAAAACTTATTATGCGGTTCAGCAGAATCCGTCGCTCTCTGCGAACGGCAGCGTGGTAGCGTTTCTTTCAAGCGCCAACTTGGCTGGCGGCAATGATGACACTGGCCATACCAATGGAAACGAAGAAGTTTTTGTGGCGAACTTTTCGGGTTCAGCTCTGACCAATTTTCGGCAGGCGACGAGGACAAAGAATGTTCCCAACCTGGTGGTAAATGTACTAAGCCCAGGCCGCCGCTTGAGTCGAGACGGAGCCCTGATTGCGCTCGAGTCGCTAATGGACGATCCCAAGGCCAACACCACGCCCACTCAGACGTCGCGGGCAATTTTTGTTTACAACATCGCTGCCGACACCTTTGTCAAGGTTGGTCCACGAGCCGAAGGGTCGGGTGATTTTGGTTTTCTTAAATTCCCGACGTTCACGGATTACAACAGTTCGCTTGCACCCAGCACGCTGGTTTTTGGTTCTGCCTTAAACTTCAAAGCGGACGGAACATTTCCCGCGGCGGATCAGGCGAGTACCGGATTGAATCCCCAGAATCAGCCGCAGATCTTTTCCACGCAAATTCCCGCGACCTCGTCGAACACATTTACCCGGCTGACCAAAAATCCCGTTGGAGGTTTCGGTCTCATTCGTCCGCTCACCAGTCAAACCCGAGCGCGAATAGCTTTTAGCCTGGCAGGTTCAGAACTTGGCGGCGGCAATCCTGATGGCTCGAGCGAGATATTTTTCCTGTTAACGCCGACCGCAACTCCGGATCAGGCAGTGTTGGCGTTCTCGACCGGCGCCAGCAACATGGGACCGTTTGCGAGCGCAAATCCAAACGCGAGTCCAACACCGACTCCTGCTCCCAGTCCGAGTCCCGGTGACCCTGCGGGTCTCGCGCCGGGCGAGCTGAGCATTGTTAGATCGACGGTGGGGTTGGCCAATTCTGACAAGGCCGCCGTCGGTGGTTCAGAGACCGCCCGCAGTCCAATACTTCCCGTAGAACTCAACGGCGTATCTGTTTCCGTGAACGGCGCTGCGGCTGGACTTTATTTTGTAGGCGCATCTCCCGCCGACGGAATTCGGTTCGTAGTCCCCATTGGCGTTTCCACCGGTGTTGCCACCGTCGTCATCAACAATCGCGGCACTGTGTTCCGGGGTTTCGTGCAGATCGTAGCTTCGCAACCAGACATCTTTAACCCACCCACAAATGGCCCCGCCGGTACGGCCATGGTTTGTAACGTGACCAATACCGCGATCTCGGGTTGTGTAATGGGACCTTTCCAGGTTACTACGGCCGACAGTACCGGTACGCAGGTACCAACCAAGCTGGAAATATATCTAACGGGCGTGCGCTCAGCGCTGATTGCCGAAACGAAGGTTTCCTTTGTTAACGGCACGACCACCACCGATATCATTCCGACTTCCGTTCGTCCTAACACGAACATGTTTGGCCAGGATCTGATTAACATAACTTTGCCGGCGTCCCTCGCGGGAGCTGCGCCGATTGACTACAAACTGATTGTGACTGTCACCCGCACGTCGGTGTTTACTAGCAGACCCGTGGCAACCGCGTCCCAGGTAACGATCATTCCCTAGCGTCATGTAGCCAGATGCTTCATTTCTTGCGGCGTCACTAGCGAACCCCGTACGTTTATTGCGTGCGGGGTTCTTTTTCTTGCCGCCAGGGCCGGTGACAGTGATACTATTGGTTAGCAGTTCGTCCCGGCCGCGCGCCTGGAAGAGAAGCGCCGGCGTTCCCTGAAATTATCAATTTCCGTCACTCACCAATGCGACGTCCGAATCCAATTCTGGCTCTAATGGCTATACTGGCTTTTGTTGCGTCCAGTCATCCGTCGTCATTTGATCTGCCTGCCGCTGCGCAGGAGCGACAAATCAAATGGCCCACTAAGAGCATTCAGATTGCTCTTTCAACTTCACTCTCGTCGCCCTCGCCGGCTATCAAACCGGGAAGCGACGTGCTCGGAGCGGTGCACCGCGCGCTTGCCAGTTGGTCACGCGCAGCCAATATCAAGTTTGTCGAGGTCTCTTCAAAGAGCCAGTCCGTTAGTCCGACGACCGGCGGCGATGGCGTCAGTTTGATTACTATGGCCGGAACGGCCGACAACGTCGCACTCTTTACAGAAGGAAATACGACAGCGCGAACGCGTGTGTTTTATGATCTCGATACAGCAGAGATCAACGAAGCCGACATCGTTATCAACCCCTTTCCTTATTCGGAGACAGGCGCGGCCCTTCAGTTTTCAACTGACGGCGCTCCGGGAACTTACGATCTCGAATCAACCCTCGCGCATGAGATAGGACACCTGCTGGGCCTGAGTCATTCACACGTGATTGGCGCCACCATGCAGCCATTGCAGGCACTCAATGGAACCTATGGACTCCCGGCGATCAGCGAGCGCACCTTGAGCGATCCCGATCAGGCAGCCGTTCGCAGCCTTTATGGACCACGAGAAAAAACCAATTCAAGCGGTTCCATTGAAGGCAGGATTCTTAGCAGCTTTGGCGGCAGTCTCTTGCCCGCAACTGCGGCGCACGTTTGGATCGAGGACCTCGACAACGGCAAGGTGATGGCGAGCAGCGTCACCAACCGGAGCGGCAAGTTCAGCTTTAATAGTGTTCCTGCGGGAAGCTACCGCGCGATGGTCGAGTATCTCGACGCGGCGGTTAATGAGGCCGAGGCACTCACTGCTGCCGGTGATCGCGAATCGGCAGTACGCGCTCGCTCTTTTCGCAGCGTCGAAATCCGGAGCAGCTTGCGCGTGGTTGCGGACAAGGCTACGCCGTTGAACTATGTGCTGGTGCCGCCACAGAATTCACCGCCGGAATTGGTTCCGCGCTTCATTGGCCTGAACGGTGAACTCTCAAGCGTGCCAGTGACGGTTGCGGATGGTGAAAAGATCACAGTCTACGTCAGTGGCGCGGGAGTGGATCTAGTACCCGGCAACGGTCTTGTTCTTAGTTCACCATTCATGACCATTGATCCTGCTAGTTTGAGCCTGGAGCAGTTTCACAAATCCACGCCGGTGATTAGTTTTGTAGTATCCATCGCCGCCAATGCGCCGCCGGGCGACTACACTCTCCGGCTGCAATCAAACACGGGCGAGGTTGCATATCTTGTTGGCGGCCTCACAATAGATTCCGACAAATAAACTTCCCGCTGTTTATCCCGTGCACGCGATTCGTTCCTGCTTGTAAGATGCTATCATCTGCCCTACATTTAATTCCGCTAATTGAAGGCAAGTTTTTCTCTTAACTCCAGTAGTGATTCTTTGTTCGTAACGACTTTCCTCCGTGGCGCCCTTTGCGTCCGGGCGGTTTCGATTTCATGAAACGGAAGTTACTCGAATACCTAATCTGTCCCTCGTGTGCGGGTGCGATACTGCTCCGGTCGGTCACACATTCCGAGGACACCGAGATCATGGAGGGCGAACTCGCTTGCGATTCTTGCGCGCTCAGTTTTCCAATTGTTCGCGGCGTACCGCGGTTTGGTATGCCGGAAAAGGTTGAGGCAGATAAGGCGGCCACCGCCGAGAATTTTGGTTGGCAGTGGCAACACTTCGTGCAGAGCGACGACCTTTATGCTGATCAGTTCCTGGGTTGGATCGCGCCGGTTGCTCCCGAGTTTTTCGAGGGTAAGGTTGTGCTGGAAGGAGGCTGTGGCAAAGGGCGTCATACTGAACTGGCTGCAAACTGGGGGGCCAGCGAAGTGATCGGCGTTGATTTGAGCGATGCGGTGGAAACTGCTTTTGCTGCTACGCGCCAACTGGAAAACGCACACATCGTTCAAGCCGACATTTATCATCTGCCTTTCGCTCGCGCGTTCGACTATGCCTTTTCAATCGGTGTGCTACATCACCTGCCGGATCCACGCGCCGGCTTTCGTTCACTTGCTTCGAAGGTGAAATCGGGCGGCAATATTTCGGCGTGGGTTTACGGCGCCGAGAATAACGAATGGATTACGCGCTTCATCGATCCCCTGCGGGAAAAGTTCAGTTCGCGAATCGACCGCCGCGCGCTGTTGCAGCTTTCGAAGTTTCCCACCGCGCTTGTCTATGTGGCGACAAAGCTGGTTTATCGCCCGCTTAATCGTTCACAGCGCGGCTCACGACTGGCGCGCCATCTTTTTTACAACGATTACCTAAGCGCGATTTCGCAGTTTGGCTGGCGCGAACAGCACACGATTGTGTTCGACCATCTGGTGGCGCCAACTTCGCACTACCTACGGCGCGAAGAATTTGCGGAATGGTGGCGCGACATCGCGGCCGAGGATGTAGTCATCGGTTGGCACAACAAGAATAGCTGGCGCGGATTCGGAAAAATCTAGAGGACGAAAGAGCGGGGGCAAGCCCGCCTTCCCAACCTGAGAGATTCTCCAACTTGCGTGGCTGATCCAAGATGTGAAGCTTTCATCGAAAGATCAGCATTCAACTTTGATCAGCTCGTGGTTGGGAAGGCGG
>JBDUAQ010000162.1:0-7323 GCA_040004575.1 bacterium | reverse complement strand
CGCGCATAAGTTTCAAACTGCTCGCCAAAAGCTTCGCGCAGCAATTTCTCTTCGCTGCGAATCCGGATTGTCGTGCCAACGAAAAAGATGACCAGCGCAACAAGCAAGGCCGCCCAGTGGCTGATAGCAAGTCCGGTGGCCACCAGCATACCCAGCATGCCCGCATAAATTGGATGGCGCACAAGAGCATACGGACCACTTGTCGCTAATTTGTGCCCTTCAACCAAACGCGCGGTTAAGCTCCATTCCTTACCGAGAGTCTTCACCGCCATCGTTATTAACCAGACTGAGCCCACGGCCGCACAAATTGCCAGCAAGCCCGCCACGATCGAGATCGGCTCACTGGGGATGATTGGCGTGAACGGCGCACGATGAACTCCCCAAACTATTCCATAAGACACACCCTGCAACGCCACTCCGAAGAGCGAACCCGGTTCGCGTTTACTGTCTGGCGGACTTGGCGGCTTCTTGCGCAGCAGAAAGACACCTGCAAACACAAACCAACATATGATCACAATCACAAAAACCAGAGTTGGCAGGAATTCAAAAGTCATTCTCGTGCTGCTTACCGCTTACTGCTCACTGCTTCGCCAATCACTTTTTCGAGTTCACTCTCCGTTTCCTTATCGTAACCGATGAACCTTTTTACCAGTTGCCCGTCTCGTCCAAACACGAACGTTTGCGGAATAGTTTGACTATCGGAGAGGAACAGATCCGACAGCGCTTTGTCTGGGAAACCGAGTGGATACTGAATGCTGAGTTCGCGCGCGAAGTCGCGCACCTTGATTCGATCATCCGCTCCGCCAACGTTCAGCCCAACTATTTGCAAGCCTTTCGGGCCATAGATTTTCTGCAAAGCAATCAGCCGCGGGATGCTTAGACGACACGGTGCACACCACGTTGCGTAAAAGTCCAGCACCAGCACTTTCCCATTATAGTCCGCGAGTCTGGCGCGTTGTCCGTCATTTAGCACCCAACCCATTTCGGCCTGCGCGTTCGTTGGCGGCATCGGAAAGGTTGTGTTCGGCGGCCCGGAAAGAACCGGCGTCGCTTCATTGGCGGTTGGCTGCTGACTCGAACAGGCGCCGATGGAGATTGCAAATCCTGCGACTGCAGCAAGCGTGAGTAGCTTCGCTGGTGCAATCGGTTTTAGAAGCAGGTGATGTGCTAGTGCGCTCAACGCGATTATTCTACACGCACCACGGTCGCTACCACAGCTAAACTGGCTTTTCAACAGTCAACCGTAAACTTCTTTACGATTCGCGCTTTCCGCTTTACGATTCAACTCTATGGATTTTCCCAAAACTGAGCGCACCACGCTGAAACGACTTCCCAAACGCGGTGTTTACGATCGCAAACTCGTTTACACAATCCTCGATGAAGGATTTATTTGCCACGTCGGCTTCGCCGTAGAAGGCCGACCCTGTGTCATTCCCACTGGCTATGCACGCGTCGATGACCAGCTATTCATTCATGGCTCGCAGGTCAGCCGGATGCTGCGCACGCTGAGCAGCGGCATCGACGTGTGTGTTACGGTCACTTTGGTTGACGGCCTGGTGCTGGCTCGGTCCGCTTTTCATCACTCGATTAACTATCGCTCGGTCGTAATGTTTGGTCGCGCAACAATGGTCGAGGAAAGAGCGGCGAAGCTTGCCGCGCTGTTCGCATTTTCTGAGCACGTAATTCCCGGACGCTGGGACGAGGTGCGCGAGCCGACTGAACAGGAACTCCGAGCTACTACCGTTTTGTCGCTACCGCTCGCTGAGGTTTCGGCTAAAGTCCGCACCGGCCCACCGATCGATGATGAAGAGGACTACGAGTTGCCAATTTGGGCGGGAGTGATTCCGTTGCGACTCGTTGCCGGTGTTCCGGTCAACGATCCTCGATTGAAACAGGAAATCCAACTTCCGCGCTCCGTTTCGGACTATGCGCTCAGACTAAATCGTGACCTACTAAAAGGAACATGATGCCGTTCCAGCAACTACCGCCCACCCTCGGCAATCAGTATGAAGATGATCGTGTCCTCCGTTCCTATTTGGCGCGGGTCTTTCCTCGAGACCTGTTCCGGGAGATAGAGGCCTCACTCAGAGAGATGGGCGAGCTTGCGGGAGGCGAACTTTACCAGATGCAACTCGCCGACAGGCTGAATGAGCCAACGCTCACTCAGTGGGACGCCTGGGGAAATCGTGTCGATCGCGTTGAGTTGACGCCTCTCTGGCGTAGAGCAGAGTCGATCGCAGCTGAGCATGGGGTGGTTGCCACAGCCTACGAACAAAAACATGGAAGCCTTTCCCGGGTGCATCAGTGCGCTCTCGCTTATCTCTTTACACCTTCGACGGACATCTATAGCTGTCCCCTGGCGATGACTGACGGAGCAGCACGCACCTTACTCGGCTCCGGAAATCAAGCGCTCATCGATCGTGCAGTGCCACATCTGACGACTCGCGACCCAAAAAAGTTTTGGACCAGCGGTCAGTGGATGACCGAAATCACGGGCGGCTCTGACGTGGGCTCGTCGGAAACCGTTGCTCGGCAGGGCCGCGACGGAAGCTGGCGTTTGTATGGGAATAAGTGGTTCACATCCGCAATAACATCTCAAGTAGCATTGACGCTGGCTCGCCCCGAAGGTAATCCGCCCGGTAGTCGCGGGCTTGCTCTTTTCTATCTCGAGCTGCGCGATGAAACGGGCCGGTTGCGGAATATTCGGATCGATCGACTCAAGGACAAGCTAGGCACACGCAAAGTTCCCACCGCCGAATTGACTCTGGATGGAACACCCGCGCGCCTGGTTCTGGGAACGACCGATGGCGTACGTAACATCACGCCTGTGCTCAACATCACGCGATTGTGGAACGGCATCAGTGCGGTTTCTCTGATGCGACGAGGAGTTGCGCTCGCCATCGATTACGCCCGCAAGCGCACGGCCTTTGGTGCGCCACTCTCCGAAAAGCCGCTTCATATGGACACACTCGCCGGCCTGCAAGCCGAGACCGAGGCTGCGTTTCACCTTGCCTTCTTCGTAGCTGAACTAACCGGACGCGCGGAAGTTGGGGAAATAGACGAAGCAGAAGCTTCATTACTGCGCTTGCTCGTACCGATGATGAAGTTGGTCACGGGTAAGCAGGCGGTTATGGTCGCCAGCGAGGTGCTTGAAGCGTTTGGCGGCGCGGGTTACGTTGAGGATACAGGGTTACCTACGCTCTTGCGCGACAGTCAGGTCTTGCCAATTTGGGAAGGAACCACGAATGTACTCTCGCTCGACGTCCTTCGGGCTTTAGGTTCCAATGACAGGGTCTTTCAAACGCTGAAGGCGGAAGTTAACCGCTGTCTGGAGTCTGTACACGACAGCACACTCACTGAAACTGCACATATTACGAGGTCGACGTTAGAACATGCTGAAAGCTGGTGGGGACGCGCAAGAGAAGAAGACCAGCAGACGTTGGAAGCTGGGGCTCGCCGGTTCGCTATGACGTTAGGGCGAACAATGGAATTGGCGCTGCTAATCAAACATGCTCAATGGTCCGAAGAGCATGAAGTTGAGAAACGAGCTACCGCTGCTGCGAGGCTGTTTGCCGCTCGCGGGATTGACCTGCTTAGCGATCAGGATATTCATGACGCGCGCGTACTTCTCAGCGATCAATAGCCTTGACCAGTTGTTTCAAACGACCAATATGTCAGCAAAACCTGCGTTCGATAGAAGGAAGCTATGGCCCTGGCTTGCGATCGCCGCAGCCTTTGTAGTCGCTGCAATCCTCCTCCGTGTTGAAGGACGTTTATGGATATGCGCCTGCGGAAAGATTGAACTCTGGTCGGGCCAGGTGTGCAGTGCCAACAACTCCCAGCACTTCCTCGATCCGTACAGCTTTACGCATGTGCTTCACGGCTTCCTCTTCTTCTGGTTGATCGCGTGGCTATGCAAACGCCTTGGCGCGAACTGGCAACTGGCGCTCGCCGTCGCGGTCGAAGCTTGTTGGGAAGTTTTTGAGAACACAAACTTCATTATAGATCGCTACCGTTCCGCGACCGCCGCGCTCGGCTATAACGGCGACACCGTAGTCAATTCTTTCGGCGACATCCTCTGTTGCCTGGTTGGCTTTATCATCGCGCGCCGGCTGGGATTGCGCCGCTCTTTGATCGTGTTTGCGGTGCTCGAGGTGGTATTGATCATTTGGATCAGAGACAGCCTGTTGCTGGAAATACTGACGCTCGTCATCCCCATCGACACAATACGCGCGTGGCAGATGTGCCGGTGAGAATCTTGACCGGCTGTTACCGAACTTTTTGCATGAGCTAAGACTTGGATCTTGACGTCCAAATGTTGCCAAGCGGTCCGATTCCGGGCAAGCTCCTCTCAAACTCCCGGAGCAGTTTGCGACCACTGACCTACGTCGTTCGCTAGCTAGTTTGAGACTCGAATGAGCAAATCAACCGCCATAACTTCTGTTGAGCATATTGAAAACATGATCTTGATGGTTCGCGGCGAGAAAGTAATTCTGGATTCGGCTCTCGCGGCGCTCTATGGGGTTTCAACGATGCGGCTTAACGAGCGAGTTAGCAGAAGCAAGCGTCGCTTTCCTGCTGATTTCGTGTTCAGACTTACCAAAGAAGAATGGGACTCTTTGATATCGCAAATTGCGATATCAAAGACCGGGCGGGGCGGCCGACGAACGCTCCCGTACGTTTTTACCGAGCATGGAGCCATTATGGCGGCCAATATTCTTAGTAGCCAAAAAGCTGTTGAAGTCAGCGTGCAAGTGGTGCGAGCATTTGTAAGACTGAGGCAAATGCTTATTTCAAACCTGGAGATGGCAAGAAAGTTAGATCAGTTGGAAAACAAATATGACCATCAGTTCAAAGTGGTCTTCGAGGCCATCCGCCAGTTAATGGATCCCGCGCCCGCAAAGACCAAGCCTATCGGCTTCCGGCCTAAGGCACTGAAGTAGGTAGCACCCTGAAGTCCGGACAATCCAGACGGATACTTGATCCTCCAGGTGAAACCAAACTCGCCGCTCAGCCGTTTACTCAATGTAGTAACTGTCGAGCTGAGTCTCATTCCCGTTTCGAAGAACCAAACTGTCGCGATTTACGATTTGCGTTTCACCCTGTAGCATTAGCCACGCATGACGGAAACCGATCCTTACATTGGTCAGGTGCTCGATGAGAAGTATCGCCTTGAGCGGCTGCTCGGCCGTGGCGGAATGGGCGCCGTGTATCTTGCCACTCACCTGGGCACCGAGCGCTACGTTGCTCTCAAGTTGATTACGCCGCAGTACATGCGCAATGAAGAGTTTGTCGCGCGCTTCAAACGCGAGGCTCGCGCTGCCGGCCGGCTGCGACATCCAAACGTAGTTGACGTCACCGATTTCGGTTTCGCGCATGCGGGCACCGAAGCGGTCGCGTATCTCGTGATGGAATACCTCGACGGTTGCACGCTCGCCGACGTCCTGGTCGAGGAAAGGCGGCTGCCGCTGGAGTGGGTGGTGGATATCCTGGAACAGGTCTGCTCGGCTCTGCATGAAGCCCACCTGCAGGGAATTGTCCATCGCGACCTGAAGCCAGAAAATATTTGGCTCGAACCTAATCGGCTGGGTGGTTATCGAGTTAAGGTGCTCGACTTCGGCATCGCTAAACTCGCTGAGGCCGACGGTGACCCAGTTGCGAACTCCGCAGAATCAACCGCGGAGTCGCCCGCAGCGGCGACGAGTGGAGTTGCTGCAACTTCGCTCAAGGCAGCTCGATTAACCTCTCCGGCCGCGGCGGCATCTGCACCCATCGCTGAAGGTAATGATTTAGAGATCGACACTCTTATCTATTCCGCGGGCGGCCACGAAAAGTCTCCTAATGAACTCAATGCCGCGGGTATTACGGCAGCACATCTCGCCAAAGACGAGACGACTCAACTTCTCGAAGAGTCGCTGGAAGATGCCGACGCCAGGTCCACAGCCTTGCTTCAGCGATCAACTAAAGATGCGGAAGATGGCGATAGCACGCTGATGTTTGGCAGCGACACGCAGCGAGCCATCGTTGACCAGCAAACGCGGCTGAGGACTAACGCGACGCGCGGAGTGGGGCTCACTCGTGTCGGCGCGATCATGGGTACGCCGCTTTACATGTCGCCGGAGCAATGTGCCGGCAAACCATTGGATGCGCGTTCGGATATCTACAGCCTCGGCGTCATCGCTTACCAGATGCTTGCCGGCGAGCCGCCTTTCGCGGGCGCAACCGGCAACGTGATGCAGGAGCATATCCTGACTGCTCCGCCACCTCTGCGTACTCGAAATAAGAAGGTGAGAAAGCGCGCGGCTCAGGTTGTAATGACCGCGCTTTCGAAGCAGCCGGAAGATCGTCCGCAAACAGCCGCCGCCTTTGCCAGCTTACTGCGCGCACAGTCCGAGGGGATAGGCTCGCTCTATCGTCGCGCCTTCGCGCTTTACAGTGAACACTTTCCTAAGTTTCTTAAGCTCTCATTGATTGCGCACATTCCCGTCGTCGTTACCACGCTCATTCTGATTGGCTTCGAGATCGCTGAGAATTCGCAACCAAAAGGTCTGGGACTGCTTCGCATCTTGTTCATCTGCGGGATGGTAATTGCGGGACTGCTGCAAATAGCCGCCTACTTCGTCGCTGCGGCAGCTATTTCGGGCATAACCGCGGTGATTGTGACGCAGTTGTCGCTGGCTCCGCTACGTCCGGTCGAATTGCGCCTCGCCTTTGCGGTGCTAAAGCGTCGTTGGCGTCCATTTCTAAATACAACCATTCGTATGACGCTGCGCATTCTGTTTGGCTTTATCCTGTTTGTGATTCCGGGAATCGTGATCACGATCCGCTACGCGCTTTATGCGCCGGTAGTATTGATGGAGGGTCTGGAGAAAAAAGCAGCGAGGCAGCGGGCCCGCGCCCTGGCCTCGCGTTCGTGGCGCACCATCATCATCGTCTCGGTGCTACAGTTTGTGATCCCCATCATAATCAGTGCCCTTCTGGGCAAGTTGACGGTCATTAAACGAACGGAAAGCGGTATCCACATCTCAGATCACTCGATGAGTGGTCAGATCTATCAACAGTTAAGCGGTCTCATAAACATCGTCATCATCCCATTGATGTCGATCGTCCCAGCACTGCTCTATTTGAAGATGCGCCAGTTGGGTGGCGAGAATCTGGCGGATGCGCTCAACGAGATCGAGGAAGCAGACGATAAGCGTAGTCAATGGCAACAGCGCATGCGCACGCGTTTAAGTCTTCACACTCCGCGCGGTAGCAAAGCGCGAAGCCAACCGTCGGACGGAGCAGTAAGCAGTAGGCACTGAGCAGTAGGCAGAAAGCAGA
>JBDUAQ010000161.1:0-7340 GCA_040004575.1 bacterium | reverse complement strand
TCGACGGGCGGAGAAATCCAAATCGCGGTGACGCCCATGCCGGCGAGGTACGACATCTTTTGCTGAATGCCCTGCAAATCGCCGCCCCAGTAGAGCCGCCAGTTTGTTTTGGTGGCGTCGTACAAACCGGCACTTTGCGATGGGTTGTTGTTGGCGCTGTTGCCGTCAAAAAAGCGGTCGGTAATGATTTGATAAATGACTTCGCGTTTGAAGTCGGCAGCGAATGCACCGCTGAGCGTGCTTAATAGAACTGAAAGAAGTAGCAAAACTAGAGAAAGTCTACGGGTGAGCTCACGCATGATTAGGACTCCGTTCTAGTCACAGGGCTGGTTTGGGAATTGAGGAAAGGGAATCATACAACTAATGAGATATGAAGTCGTACCACCCGCTCAGTACCCGCTACCGCGGAGCACTGACTTCACGCTTGTCGCAGAAACGCTCCACCGACTGGAAAAGTTGGCGGCAGTATTGGTCGGATCCCAGGCCGACGTGTTCGCATTGGGCCAGTTGCCACTGTCCACTCTTGATGAACTCAGTCTCCCTCGGCACTTCATCGCAAAAACCTGGAGTTGGGCGACTCGCTTGGAGGCAACTCTGCATGAAGATGCTGGTGCTGATGCCGTTGCTGAAGCCCGGCTCTGCTTTGTAGCGCGTCACCGCTTGATCGACGCAACCCTGATTATCGGTTTGACGCCCCGCCTGCTCACCTTCAGCCACGACGGCCTTGGCTCTGCCGATCAGCGCGTTCTTGTTGTTTGACCACCAATAGACACCCGCGCCAATCACCCCAATGACGAGCAACACCAGTAACACAGCGACGATAATTAAGGCTTTGGCCCAACCCGGCATAGTCTTCCTTCCATTCTCAGCGGTGACAATCGCGCGCGAGTTTATTTCAAATACTTATCCATCCAATCGAGTACGGTGTGATACCAGAGCTGCGAATTTTGCGGCTTCAGCACCCAGTGGCCTTCATCTGGGAAGACCAGGAGTTTTGAGTCAATTCCCATGCGCTGTACCGCAGTGAACAATTGCAGGCCTTCGCCAAACGGCACGCGATAATCGAGTTCGCTATGGATGATGAGAATCGGTGTCTTGAAGTTTTTGACGAACTTGCTTGGCGACCAGCGCGCGTACATCATCGGGTTAGTCCAGGGCGTGCCCTTGAACTCCCAGTCGGTAAACCAAAGTTCTTCGGTGGCACCGTACATGCTTTCGAGGTTGTAGACGCCGTCGTGGGAAACGAGGACTTTGAAACGGAAGCGGGGATCGTTGTTGTGGCCTTCAATCCAGTCAATCATGTAACCGCCATAACTCGCGCCGGCCGCGCCCACGCGATTGCGATCGATGAAGGAATTTCGACGCAGAACGTCTGCGACGCCATTCATGATATCGGTGTAGGCTTTGCCGCCCCAGTCAGCGCTGATCTCGTTTACAAACTGCTGGCCATAGCCGGTCGAGCCGCGCGGGTTCGGCAGGAAAACTATGTACCCGTTGTTGGCCCAAACCTGCGGGTTCCAGCGATAGCCCCAACTATCATTAAACGCGCTTTGCGGTCCGCCGTGAATAATGACGGCTAGCGGATATTTCTTGTCCGGATCGAAGTTCGCGGGCTTAACGATGAACCCGTGAATCTTCTTACCGAGCGCGCCGGTCCATTCCACTTCTTCGACTTTTCGCAAGCCGAACGGCGCCATCAGGTTCTTATTCGCGTCCGTCAGTGGTGTCACTGTGCCCTCATCAATGTCAGCGCGATAGATTTCAGCGGGCGACGCCATCGAGCTGTTTGCGAAGACCAGCGTCTTACCGTCCGGCGTTATCTGCAAACCGCCGGCTGAAACATTAGGGACCATCTTCTGTGGTTCGGCGCCCCCGAGCGGAACGCGATAAATCGGCAAGCGACCACGTTCGCCGGCGATGAAGTAAGCATAGTTTCCATCCGGCGAGAGCGTGACCTCTTCGACCTGGAGATCAAAGTTCTTCGCGATTTCCGTACTCACACCACTTGCGCGGTTGTATGACATGAGTCGCCAGCGATCGGCCTCGAATCCGGCTGTCGCCTGCGAACGATAGATGATGTATTTGCCGTCGCGCGTGTAGATCGGACCGACGTCGTAGCCGTGGTTTCTGGCAGTAATATTTTTTGCGGCGCCGCCTGATAACGATACGACGTAGATGTCGCTGTTCGTAGAAGTCGCTTCAACTTTGTCGGGGTTGCGGATGTAAGCCAGCTCTTTGCTGTCCGGCGAGAACGCGTAATCAACACCCGACGCGGCAGCATAGGGCGGAGAATCAAAGTCGCCCGGCGTCAGGTCTCGCGCTGCGGCGCCTTTGCTGGAAACTACGAACACGTGCGTTCGCTTGACGTCGCGCCACTCGTCCCAGTGGCGGAAGAGCAGTCGAGTGGTGATATGCGCTTTAACTTTGCTGCTTTCGGCGGCTTCACCCTTTTTCTTGTTGCATTCGTCATCATTGCAATCAGGATAGACGTCAGAATTAAACGCAATCCATTTCCCATCTGGTGACCAGACCGGCGCTGCGGCGTTGGTGGAAATCTTTGTGACCTGCTCCTTGTTGTCGCCATCATCTTCCATTACCCAGATTTGACCGCCGGTGGTGTAGGCGAGCTTCTTTCCGTCAGGCGACCAGCGCGGCGCTGTAGCCGAGCTTGCGTCGTTGGTGAGTTGCTTAACGCTGCCGCCGTCAACTGACACCACATAGATCTGCGTGATGACTTTGTTGGCTTCCCAATTAACTTCACCAATGGTAAACGCGACCCGTTTGCCATTCGGTGAAACCCGTGGGTCGCCGACCCGACGTACTTTCAACAAATCCTCAACGGTGAACCGACGGCCGTCCTGCGCGGTGGCAATTGCTGCGAACGACGCTAGTGAGAACACAAGAACAGAAATCGAGATGACGAAACGCTTCATGGATGTCCTCTCCAAATGGCTCGAAATTGTTGAGGGAAAGCGGCGGTATTATTGCACTAAACAATTCTTTGCGCACGTTGGCATAAACTCCCAGTCCGGATTCTCTCCGCTCCCGTCGCTTTTCGTTCCGTAAACACTCTGCGTTGCTCAGCCACGCTCCATGAGCGACCGCGGCTTCGCCGCCGCACAGTGCGGAAAGGCTGGGCCCTTCCGACGATGCCTTATTATTTTTCTTGAGGCTGCACCTATGATCGGAGGCGTAGCCTCGTTGAGTCTTAGGGAACCTCACGGTAAGGCAGAGCCTTACCGCACTGTGCGGCGGCGAAGCCGCGAATCAGCCCTGCCCAGTCGTTGATGCTCGCGGTCCAACAAAGCAATAGACAACCCATCCGCGAAACACTTATCCTAAGAACTTCCAGTCCCCCTTGAAACCTCACCGGCTATGATTGCTTCGTTGGGGGTTGTCTATATGCGCTCTATTTCTTCAAACAATCGTTCTTTCCCATGCGCTAAGTCGGAATTTGTTGGAGACCAATTTCGAGCTGCGATGCGGCTGATTCTGATTGCGGTGGTTTCGCTCTTGTTAGGACCAGCCATGCTGTCGCCGGTCGAAATCAAGGCAGCTACGCTTCCAACGAATTTCGTCGAGTCGCAGTTTGCCAGCGGCTTTGCCAGTCCAACTGCCATGGCGTTCGCGCCCGATGGGCGTCTCTTTGTCTGTCAACAGGGTGGGCAGTTGCGCGTCTTCAAGAATGGCGCGCTGCTGGCGACGCCCTTCGTGACTCTAACAGTTAATTCGAGCGGCGAACGAGGCCTGTTGGGAGTTGCCTTCGATCCAAACTTCGCGACCAATAATTTTATCTACGTTTATTACACAGCGACTACTCCCGCGATTCATAATCGAGTAAGTCGGTTCACCGCGAATGGCGATGTAGCTTTGGCGGGCAGCGAACTCGCTATTCTTGATCTCGAGAATCTCGGTGCCACCAACCATAACGGCGGCGCCATACACTTTGGTCCTGACGGTATGCTTTACGTTGCAGTCGGCGAGAATGCGAATTCCGCAAACTCGCAGAGCCTCAGCAACCGGCTGGGAAAAATTCTGCGCATCAATTCCGACGGCACGATCCCAGCTAATCCCACTACCTTTCCAGGGATCGCGGGCTCACCAAGCGGAGTTAATCAGGCGATTTGGGCGGTTGGTCTTCGCAATCCCTTCACGTTCACCTTCAACCCGTCCAGCGGAAGGATGTTCATTAACGACGTGGGGCAGAGCACCTGGGAAGAGATCGACGACGGTATCGCCGGCTCAAATTATGGTTGGTCGATCTGCGAAGGTTTCTGCGCGCCGCCGAATGCAAACTTTCGCGATCCTCTATTCGAATACGGTCATGGCAGCACTGCAACGACCGGCTGCGCGATTACCGGCGGCGCTTTCTATAATCCAACGACCGTAAACTTCCCAAGTGACTACGTTGGCAAGTATTTCTATGCCGAGTTCTGCACTGGTTGGATTCGCCGCTTTGATCCGGGCACAGGTACCGACACCGCCTTTGCTACAGCAATTTCCAGCCCCGTCGATCTCATCGTGACCTCGGATGGCAGTCTCTTCTACCTCGCTCGCGGCACCGGCAGCGTTTTTCGCGTTCGCTTCAACGGACCGACCTCCACGTTTGGTGAAGTCACGGGGCGCGTAACCAGGAGCAACGACGGCACAGGCATTTCCGGCGCCGTCGTTCAACTAACCGGCACGCAAACTCGTAAGACCATAACCGATGTTACCGGTAACTATCGTTTCGACAATGTGCAGACGAACGGCATCTATACAGTGACGCCCTCGCGCCCGAACTTTTCGTTCAACCCAACCGAGCGCTCATTCAGCCAGCTTGGTAACAACACCGACGCGCCATTTAACGGTGTCTATGCCGGAACCACAAATAATCCTTTGGATACACCGGAGTATCTTGTGCGGCAACATTATCTGGATTTCCTCAGTCGTGAGCCCGAAGAAAGTGGGTTCAACTTCTGGAGCGATCAGATAATTGGCTGTGGCAGCGATGGCGCGTGCATCGAGCGGAAACGAGTTAACGTTTCGGCGGCGTATTTTCTGTCGATTGAGTTTCAGCAGACGGGCGGGTTGGTCAACAGTTTATACCGGGTGAGTTTTGATCGGCGGCCGTTCTACAGCGAGTTCGTTCCTGACACGCAAACGGTTGGGCAATTCGTCGTCGTGGGCCGGACCGGCTGGGAAAACCAGTTAGAAACAAACAAGCAGGCGTTTGTGAATGCCTGGGTTCAACGTCCGTCTTTCGCAAGCGCGTACGGTAGTCTGTCTGACGATGCTTACGTTGATACGCTGATCAGCAATACTGGCGTCAGCTTCACCACCGCCGAACGCAATGCGCTTGTTAACAGTCTGGTCAACCACACAGCGACGCGCGCCGCAGTGCTGCGACAAATCGCTGAAGACCCAAGTTTCGTGAGCGCGAAGTTTAACGAGACGTTTGTAATGATGGAATACTTCGGTTATCTCAGACGCGATCCGGAGGAAAGTGGTTATCAGTTCTGGCTCAGCAAACTGAACCAGTTCAATGGCAACTTCGAACAGGCGGACATGGTGAAGGCGTTCATCGTCTCCGGTGAATATCGTGACCGCTTCCCGCGGTAGAAGTAGGCAGAAGGCAGAAAGCAGAAGGCAGAAAAAGGGCGCAACGCGAGTTGAAACTCGGTGGCCCCTTTGCCGTTTCAATCTTCTGCCTTCTGCCTTCTGCCTACTGTCTACTGTAGAATCCCCGGTCTCGAACTAACCAATGACTCGTCGAATTATTGTTGCCATTCTCCGCTTCGCTATGCGCGTCTATTTTCGGCGCGTAGAGGTGGTCGGCATTGAGAAGGTGCCGCGGGAGAGTCCGGTCATTTTCGTGCTGAATCATCCGAACGCGCTCGTAGACCCTGCCTTTCTTCTGACCCTGGCCCCGCGTCGTGTTTCATTTCTGGCGAAGTCGCCACTGTTTCGCATGCCGGTGCTTGGCTACCTCGTGCGCGCCATGGATTCGCTGCCGGTCTATCGACACCAAGATGAAGGCGAAGACGTTTCCAGGAACCGCGAGATGTTTGTGGCTGCTCGGAAACTACTCGCCCGAGGTGGCACGATCGGCATTTGCCCCGAAGGGGTGTCACACGACGAACCTCGTCTTCGCCCCATCAAGACCGGCGCTGCGCGCATTGCGCTGGGCGCTGTTTCGACTGGCGAAGTGGCCGGACTGAAAATCGTACCTGCCGGTCTCTACTACACTTCCAAGACAAAATTCCGCAGCGCAGTGTTGCTCTATTTCGGCAATCCTATCGAAGTAGCACCAGTTGAAATGGAGTCTGACGGCAATCCGCCCCGCGCTGCGGTCAAGGAGCTTTCCAATCGTATTGAGTGTGCCCTGCGAGAAGTGATGCTCGACGCTGAACATGAAGAGGCGTTGCAGACCATCAGCCAGGCAGAGAGAATTTTTTCGTCTGAGCCAAAGGAAGATGGAAACGAGAGTCTTGCAGAGGAGCTGCAGTTACAACAACGCTTCGTTAAAGCGTATCGAGTTTTGCAGGAACGCGCGCCGGAACGTTTACGCCGGCTTGAAGTGCGCATGAGGCGTTTTGAAGAGGAGCTACGGCAAGCTGGAGTTGACCCTGACGATCTATCACCACCGACGTCTACGCTTGACGTGTTTGCCCATCTGCTAAGTCGTGTGCTGCTTTTTCTTCTGCTGATTGCGCCGGCGACGTTGGGATTTCTGGTCCATTATCCGGCCTACCGGCTGGGCGGTTACCTGGCTACCAGGATCTCCAGGGACGACGATGACGTGATTTCCACCGTCAAGATCATGTCGGCGATGCTCTTGTTTCCACTCACCTGGCTGGCAGTGGCGGCGGCAGGCTACAAGCTTGAAGGATGGACGTTGGCGCTTCTCGCTGTGTTATTGATTCCGGCGGCCGGCTACCTTGCGATCCTGTTTTTCGAGGGATTCGACAGGTTCATGGGTGGACTTCGAGCCTTGGCGTTTTTCCTGGTGCGGCGGAGGTTCTTCGTCCGCTTGCTTGCCGAGCGAAAGGCAATTCGCAGCGAAATACTCGCCCTCGGAGAGGAGACCGCTAGTTTCAGCCAGTGATTTTCTGGTTAGGCGAGGGAAGGGGGTTTGATTTGCCACCAGACTTTTATTTCAGTGAATGGTTGCGCGTAATTACTCTTGACTTGCGCGCGCTGAATTATTTCTTGCGAGCTTTGGCGCCTGCGCTCTTTGTGGTCTTTGCTCCGCCGCGTTTCTTGCCGCCCGCAGATCTGACCGTCCGGCCTTTACGGCCTTCGCTCTGGACTCTGCCGGCCTTTATCAGATTTTCATAACTGCCACGCACGACGTTTCG
>JBDUAQ010000160.1:0-7367 GCA_040004575.1 bacterium | reverse complement strand
GAACATCCCTGGAGAGTCTACGCGTCGGGCAAACAAAGTCAGAACCGGGAGCGGTAGCGACCGGGTTGATCGTTCCTACCATGGAATGATTAGTTGCAGATTGAGTGTCCAACCACATAACCCGGTCGCTACCGCTCCCGGTTCTGACTTAGTCGACCCACAATGCAGCCCTGAGATTTTAATTGACGCTTGGTCACTTCTATTTTATTATCGCGCCAACACTGGAAAGGAGGTGATTCTAAATATGAGTTTTTATCACAGTGAGGTGGCTGCGGCCTGACCTCTGAACCTGATCATTAACTCGTTAGGATTTAGGTTTAGTCGTCTCATTGCTAGTGCTCCTCCTTTCAGGGAGACAACAGCGGAGCCTCAGGCCAATCCCAACAGTTCACCGGAAGCCGCCCGCGCGCAAGCGTAGGCGGCTTCGCTATTTTTTGAAGTGCGCTGACGTTACAAGCCAGCAGCTTGCGTTACAAACGGACCAGTGAGAAATTAGAATGCATCGTGCAGTAGGGAGAGTCTTCCGTTGTCATCCGTTGAATCCCCCGTGTTTTATGATCCCGCCGGCCGTCGCTGGAAGCGAGTGCGGCGCACCTGGATGGCGTTAGCGGTTATTATTACCAGCCTGGCGGCGGTACTCATCGGCAGCGTCCTGGTTAATCCAGCGCTTCCCGCTTTCAATATCCGTCCCGTTGCGAGCTTGCCGCAGACGACTGATATCAAGCCTAAAGAGCTAGCCGCGCCTGCCAACCCCATTCAACAAAAGGCAAGAAAGGCGCAGGCTGAGTTGCAGCACGCGCTGGCGACTACTAAGCGAGTAGTGCCAGGCAAGCGAGCTTCTGAGATAATCCCGGTTCCGGCTCCAGCAATTCCACCTCCAGCGATTCCCACCTCGCGGCCTCTATCGATCGGTTTTTACATCAACTGGGATGAATCCAGTTTGGCCTCGCTGGAAAGAAACCTGGATCACCTCGACTGGGTGGTGGCAGAGTGGTGCCACCTGCAACCCGACAGCAACAACAACAACCCATTCGTGACGGATGTGGACGTGTTTGCGTTGAACTATATTCGCCAAACAAGGCCACAGGTTCGGGTAATTCCCATGGTCCAGAACCTGATCGACGAGAATTGGGACTCCGGCCTACTGGCCAGGAATATCGTCGATGAGCCCTCCCGCCAGCGTCTAATTGCTTTGTTAACGAGCTTCGTAGAAGGCAATAAATTTGGTGGCATCTGCGTAGACTTTGAAGAACCGCCCACAACTGCGCAGGCAAACTTGCTTATCTTTATGCAGGAGTTGCATGAGGCGTTTACGCCAAAAGGCCTCACCGTAATGCAGGCTGTTCCCTTCGACGATCCGGATTGGAATTACAAGAGCTATGCGGCAAATTCCGATTACCTAATGCTGATGGCTTACGATCAGCACTGGGCTGGCGGTCCGCAGGGTGCAGGCCCGGTGGCAGCGCAGGATTGGTATGAAAGCAATCTTGTTAAGCGCATGGCCGACCTTAATCCGGCAAAGACAATCGTCGCTATTGGGAGCTACGGATACGACTGGACTCGCGGCGCGAGTGAAGCCAAGGAAGCCACCGTTCAAGAGGCATTGATCGCGGCGCGAGACTCCGACGCCAAGATCATGTTCGACCCGGCTACCAAAAATCCCTACTTCGAATATGACGAAGAGGACGGATCACATCACACCGTTTGGTTCCTCGACGCGGTCACAGCCTACAACGAAATGCGTGCGGCGAGTGGCTTTAAGCCAGCCGGCTATGCTGTTTGGCGACTCGGATCAGAAGACCCGTCGATCTGGTCGCTCCTGGGAGCATCGCCTGCCAGTTCACCCGATGTATTGCGCCGGATCGTTTATGGATACGACGTTGATTTCGAAGGCACCGGTGAATTACTGAAAGTCATGTCGCGCCCACAGGATGGATGGCGCAATCTTGATTTAGACACCGCCAGTGGCTTTATAAGAAGCGAAGATTTAGTTTCCACTCCTTCGTCATACGTTATTCAACGCACCGGTGATCACCCCGGACTAATCGCGCTCACTTTTGACGATGGACCGGATCCTCAATGGACGCCGCCCATTCTGGATATTTTGAAACGGGAAAACGTGCCGGCCACATTTTTTGTCATTGGCAAAAACGGACAGGCATACCCCGATCTGCTGCGGCGGATCGTTAGCGACGGACATGAGATAGGCAATCATACTTACACTCATCCGAATCTCGGTGAAATTCCGGTGTCGCTTACAGAGCTTGAGCTCAACGCTACTCAACGCTTGATAGAATCGGAGACGGGAAGATCGACGGTCCTGTTTCGTCCTCCCTATTTCGGCGATGCCGAGGCGGACAAGCCTCAGGAAGTGGAGCCGGCGATTCGGGCCAAGGAGCTCGGGTACCTGATGATTGGGGTGCGCATCGATCCCGACGACTGGCAACTCCCGGTGAATCCCAAAGACATCGTGGACAGAACAGTTCAGCGTGCGCTGGATACGAATCCCGATACACGCGGCCAGGTAGTGTTGCTGCACGATTCCGGCGGCGATCGCGCGGCGACAGTCGCGGCTTTGCCCCAGTTGATTCATGAATTGCGCGCTCGCGGATTTCGTTTTGTGCTGGTTTCTGAACTCGCAGGTTTCTCCAGAGATCAGGTAATGCCGTTGATTCCAGCCCGCGAGCGAGTGTTGACTCGGTCCAACGCAGTTTCCTTCTTTTTTCTTTCGACGATGGGTTGGGCACTGCAGTGGATATTTGTGATTGGCATCGCGCTGGGGCTCGGCCGGCTAGTCTTCATAGGCACTTTGGCATTAGCGCAATGGCTGCGCTCGCGACGCCGGGAACGCACGCATGCGGGAGAGAAGTATGCCCCCTTCGTTTCTGTAATCGTGCCCGCTTACAACGAAGAACTCGTGATCAAAAACACGATCGATAGTTTGCTGGCCTCTAAGTATGAAAACTACGAAATCATCGTGGTTGACGACGGATCGCTGGACAAGACCAGCGAAATCATCTGCGGAAGTTTTTCCGGTAACACGCGCGTAAGGCTTTTCTCCGAGGCGAATGAAGGGAAAGCCACAGCGCTCAATACCGGATTGCGGCACGCCAAAGGCGAAATAGTAATCGCGCTCGACGCCGACACGTTGTTTTCACCGCAGACCATTGGCGCGCTGGCCCATCGTTTTCATGATCCAAAGATGGGCGCCGTGGCCGGCAACGCCAAAGTAGGCAATCGCATTAACATTGTAACTCGCTGGCAGGCGCTCGAGTACATCACTTCACAGAACATGGACCGACGCGCCTTCGCGAGTCTGAACTGCATCACCGTGGTGCCGGGCGCGGTGGGCGCGTGGCGTCGCGATTTAATCGAGCAAGCAGGCGGCTTCCAATCCGACACATTAGCGGAGGATCAGGACCTGACGCTGTGCATCCGTCGCATGGGTCATGACATCGGTTACGAAGAAGACGCGATTGCCTGGACCGAAGCTCCCGATCGCCTGCGCGCGCTCGCGACGCAGCGATTCCGTTGGGCGTTTGGCACGTTGCAGTGTATGCGCAAACATATCGACGCCTTGTTTCGCCCACGCTACGGCGCACTCGGATTCATCGCGCTGCCCAATGTCTGGATATTTCAAATTCTGTTTCCGCTCATTTCGCCGGTGATGGACCTGATGCTTGTTTACACGTTGCTGGTCGCCGGTCTGGATCGGCTGCAACAGCCCGCCGGCTACTCGTCAACCGCGCTGCGGCAAGTGCTGTTTTACTACGCTCTGTTTCTGGCCATTGACTGGGTAGCCGCGTCCTTCGCCTTCCTGCTGGAAAAAAAGGAACACTGGCAACTGCTCTGGTGGCTTTTCCCGCAGCGCTTCTGCTACCGCCAGGTGATGTACTACGTCATGATCAAATCAGTCGCTGTCGCCGCGCGCGGCTCAACGGTTGGTTGGGGCAAGCTTGATCGCAAAGCGACCGCCGAAGCGCAATAGTGATCACGGAAAATCATCGATGGGGAAACGAAGGAACGGAAAGCGGGGTAACAAACGAAGCGGCAAGCGAAATGGATTGCTCGTATATGCGTTGCTACTTGTCGTGGCGTTTTCTTTTCGCGGTGCAGTTGCTCGTTTCCTGCCAAATGATTCGCCGGATGACGGCAAGTTATACGCCCAGATGGCGCGCAACCTGCTCGAGCAGCACGTCTACTCGCACGCCACCGAACCCCCTTACGATCCGTCGTTGATACGTCTGCCGGGTTACCCGCTTTTTCTTTCCGGGGTCTACTCACTATTTGGTCACAACAACAATACAGCCGTTCGCGTTGCCCAGGCGCTTATCGATACGGCGACGTGCGCGCTGATCGCGCTGGTTGCCTTCTTCTGGGAACCAGATGAAAGTCGGAAACGCCGGAGCTCAATCGCCGCGCTGGCGCTGGCTGCCGTTTGTCCGTTCACCACGATTTACGTAGCCACGATTCTCACTGAAACACTCACGATGTTCTTCGCAGTGGCGATGTGTTTGACCGCCACGCTGGCGCTCAGAGCTACGAATCAGAGAAAGACACTATTGCTATGGCTCGCTACCGGCTGGCTCGCGGGCGGCTCTGTTCTATTTCGTCCTGACAGTGGACTCTTTGCTTTAGCAATCGGCCTTACTCTGGTAGTCGCTACGCTGGGCCGTGCCAGCGAAGTACAGCTAGACAGCAAGCGGGAAGAAATTCTGTACCGGACTGCGCGCACCTCTTATCTCGGCGCCGTTTTCTCGTTGGCATTTTGTCTGGTGCTAGTGCCCTGGGCCGTGCGCAACTATCGCATCTTTCATCTTTTTCAGCCGCTGGCGCCGGCACATGCCGAGATGCCTGGAGAGTTTGTGCCGCGCGGATATTTTTCCTGGTTGCGCACCTGGATTGATGACGGGCGTTACATCGAGCCAATGCTTTGGTCACTTGATTCAACTCAAATCAAGCTCACCGATATTCCCGACCGGGCGTTCGATTCTCCCGAAGAAAAGCAGCGAGTGGGCGCGCTGCTTGAAAAATATAACCACCCTTCGGAAGAACCAGAGATGTTTACTGATCAGCCCGATTCAAAGAGTGCACCAACTCCGGAAGATCAGTTGCAGCAGAATGAAAAAGGCGACACTGGTAAGACAGATCAGTCTGACGAAGCGAACAGTGACGAAGAGGACAGTCAAGGCGATGAAGAAAATCAGACTGACGAAAGCGCGCCTGCGGATCAAGCTGCGGATCAATCCGTTCAGATGACGCCGGAGATAGATGCAGGTTTCGCCCAGATAGCTCGTGAGCGCGTGACCCGCCATCCGCTTCGTTATTATGTTGGGCTGCCGCTCAAACGCGCCCACTCACTCTGGTTTAATACTCACTCTCAGTATTACCCTTTCGAGGGTGATCTGCTTCCGCTTGAAGATCTCGATTACGACATCCATCAACAATATTGGCTGCCGCTCTTTGCCGCCTTAACTTTGATTTACTCGTTGCTGGGAATAGCGGGCGGCTGGTTCCTGTGGCAAACGCGAAACTTCAATGCGCGTCTCGGCGTGTTACTCGCGGCGTTGATGATCTTCCTGAGGGTTGGTTTCTTTGCGTCGCTTGAGAATCCAGAACCACGCTACGTGGTTGAGGTCTTTCCGTTTCTCGCTATTCTTGGAGGGATTGCGGCCGTGCGCCTGGGAGGGCTACTAAGAAAAAGCATGAAAGTAACGACCGCGCGCTAGCGTTCGCGTTTACATTCAAACGCTTCGACGAGTTGCGCGCCTAAATCAAGACACTGTAACGGAAATGTCTACGGGTTTTGCGGGGGCGTCGGTGTCGCGGTCGGCGCTTGTTCAGAGGGAAGTACACGCGAAGGATCGGGCCGGTCTGGTGAAGTATGGAGGTGAATTGCTTTCCAGTCTTTTCCCACCCGCTTGAAGACCAGAGTCATGCGACCGCTGGCAGTCTCAGGTACACCTTTGAAAGTTTGCGACTGTGTCCAAAGACAGCTCACCACGGCGCCATCGCGACCGAGCATCGTGATTGAGAGGTCGCGAATGTCCAGCTTGACGTCCTTCAAGTCGCGGTAAGAACTCTCGCGATTCTTCCGCATCTGTTCCCAGCCTTTGGTGACACTGCCGTTATTGTTGAAGAGGATCAGGCGTGGCGACTCCAGGTAGACACTCGTTACTGCCTTCACATCGGCGTGCCGGATGCCATTGATTAGCGCGTTGAATGCGGCGACGACGCTTTGCGAACCAGGCGCTTCTGTTGTCGCGACTTTGGGTTTGGTTTCAGTATGCCGCGCGGTCGACTTCGGGGTCGCCGGTTGTTGGACGTCCGTGCCCTTTTGCGGATCGCTCGTCTTGCTCGTACTTGACGACGGCGTGGTTGTCCGTTGGCGTAGGGTTGGCGAGGAATTTGTGTTTTGAGCGAGGGCCGCCGAGCCGGCCGTGAAAACCAAGACAGTAGCGACTAGTAAAGTTTTGATCATGATCCTTGTTCCTCTAAATTTCCGGCGCGCGGGCATTCTGCCCGCATCTTCTACCTGGGGGAGCGGGCAGACTGACCGCGCTCCTTGGGGGACTCTAAACATCGCCCGATGCGTTCGTAGCATCGAACCATGGTACTCCACTACGCAATCTTTCAACAGAACGTTTTTGTCCAAGAATCTCAAATACTTCAAACATCGAGGGACCGACAGCCTGCCCGGTAAGCATTGTGCGCGATCCGTTGATTAGCAGACCCGCTTTAACCTGTCGGTCTTCTGCGAACTTGCGCAGGGTGGCCTCAGCGGTTTCGGCTGTGAAAGGATCAGTCTCTTCCAGTGCGTCCGCGAGCGCTGGCAAGAGTTCCCGGAGCCGCGGATCTTTTTTCAAGTTCTTATTTACCGCAGCCTCCTCGAAATCGAAATCATCCGAGAAAAAGGCGCGCCCCTGGCCGGAAAAATCTTTCAGAGTGAAAAAGCGCTGGCGAATCAGATCCAGTGTTTTCAATAACCAGGCGCGGTCGTCATCATCATATTCATCGCGCCAGAGTTTGCCGGCGCGCAGCTCAGCCTTCACCATTGGCAGCAACTCTTCAACCGGCATTGTGCGAATGAATTCGGCGTTCATCCAAAGCGCTTTTTCATCCGTCCAGTGGCGCGGATCGTTTTCCTGAAAATTGAAAACTGCGGGCGACCGATGAATGTGCTCAAGGGAAAATTGCTGCACCAGTTCCTCTACCGAAAGGATTTCCTTGCCGTCGGTCGGGGTCCAGCCGAGCAGAGCCAGGAAATTACGAAAGGCTGCGGGAATGAAACCACGATCTCGATAGGTGGTTAACGAAACTACTTCGCCGTGTTTGCGCTTGGAAAGTTTTCCTTTGTTCGGCGCCAG
>JBDUAQ010000159.1:0-7421 GCA_040004575.1 bacterium | reverse complement strand
ACTCATAACTCATCACTGTATTGAGAAGGAGATTGATTTTGGAAACGAAAAGACAATACGAAGTGGTGTTCATTGTTGACCCCACTGCGGATGAAGATGAAGTCACGCGCCTGACTGACGGTTTCAAGCAAATTGTTACTGATCAGGGCGGCACCATCACTAAGTCCGAAACCATGGGCAGGCGGCAATTGGCTTACGAGATTCTTCATAAGACCGAAGGCAGTTTCTGGCTGTTGGAGATTGAAGGATCCGGTCGCGAAATTGCCGAGCTTGAACGCCGCATGCGCGTGAACGATCGCATCATTCGCTACATCACGGTGCGAGTGGACGAGGATCGCCGCCGCGCCGAAAAGTTTAAGGCGAAGCGAGCCCGTAAGGCGGAAAAGAGGCCTGCCGGTAAGGATGAACAGCGGCGAAGCTCGGTACCGGAGTTTGTCCGCCCCGAGGCCGAGGCAGACGAAGACGCCGCGTAACGTCCATCGCAGTTGGTGATTTGCGTTCATTTTCTATTCACTATTTACTATTCACTATTTACTTGCTTAAGAGGTAACTATGTCGACAAACTACGAAGACCGAGGGCGGCGCTACAACAACGGCGATGACGATTTCGATCGCGGTCGTCCTTCTCAGGGTCGCGGCGGTCCGCGTGGCCGCTTTCGCCGGCGCCGCATCTGCCGTTTCTGCATTGAAAAGGTAGACATCATTGATTTCAAAGACGCCCGGTTCCTGGGAAACTTCATCCCGGAACGCGGCAAGATTCTGCCCCGGCGAATATCCGGCAACTGCGCCATTCATCAGCGCATGCTGGCCGAGGCAATCAAGCGCGCGCGCAATATCGCGTTGCTGCCGTACACGACCGACTAAGGTTGGAACTGGCGGAACGGACTTAAGGAAAGGAGCAGCCATTATGGCGCACACCAGAATACTTTTACGCGAAGATGTTGACGATCTGGGGGCCCGCGGCGAGATAGTCCGGGTCAGAGCCGGGTACGCGCGCAATTATCTATTGCCGCGCAAACTGGCCGTGGAAGCTACCGGCAGCAACGTCAAACAAATCGAGGGCGAACGCGCGGCGCTACTGAAGAAAGAAGCGAGCGAACGAACCACCGCTCAAGGACAGGCCGAACAAGTCAGCAAGCTGGTGCTGGAGTTTAAGCGCAAGAGCGGCGAACAGGGCGCACTTTACGGATCGGTGACATCGATGGATATCGCCGAAGCTTTGCAGGAACGCGGCTATGAGATCGATCGGCATCGTCTGCACCTGCGCGAACCGATCAAGCGCCTGGGCGACTTTAACGTCCCGCTCAGACTTCATCGTGAGGTGTCGGTGGATCTTCAGATCAAGGTCGTTGCGGAAGGCGAAGTCATCGTTGGCCATTTGACTCCCGAGCAGGAAGCCGAACTTGCGAAACAGGTCGAACCGAAGCAGGAAGAGTCGGCCGAAGCGAGCGAGTAGATAAAACAATCAAAGAGGCATACCTCTCTGGTGGCCTGAGATCGCGTGTTGTATAGTTCGACGCTGCAAGTTGTTTGAACTTGCAGCGTCGTTTTCATGTGCGGTATTCCTGATTATAATCAATAAGAATTCGGCTCTATTATTAAGCCAGCGCCAACGGCGCGAAATGTAAAAGGCTGGGTCAACGCCCCAGTAAAGTGCGCAAGCACATTCAAAGCTCTGAAGGAGCGAGATTGGCATCGACGCCGCGCCTTCAGGGCTCAAAGATCTTTTAAAGTCTCCCTGGGGCGTTGCCCCAGGCTTTTGCATTCCGCGCCTTTGGCGCTTCGTACATAAATTCCCAAACATGGCCACTCCTGATCCCATCCGCGAGCAATCGCTTGAGCGTTCGCTACCAAACAGCGCGGAAGCTGAACGCGCGATACTCGGCGGCATCATTCTCGACAACGGTCTCATCAGCCAGGCAATCGAGTTGCTGCGACCGGAAGATTTCTATGTGCCTTCACACCGGCGTATTTTCGTTGCGATGACGGCGCTTTTCGAACGCGGCGCCGAAATTAATCCGATCCTGATCGGAGAAGAGCTTAAGAAAGAGAACGCGCTCGAGTCGGTCGGCGGCATCACCTTCATAACCAACCTTACCTATGGTCTGCCCCATTCGACAAACATTGCGAACTACGCAAAAGTTGTTCGCGGCAAGTCGATGCTGCGCCAGCTAATCAGGGCCGCTAACAAAATTACGCAGGAAGCTCTCGAACAGGAAGACGAGCCTGAGATCATTCTTGATCATGCCGAGCACGCCATTTTCGAGTTAGCTGATGAACGTCTCCGCCAGGGCTTCGTTCACGTTAAGCCGGTAGCTCAGGAACTGCTGGAGAAGATCCAGGAGATGGAAGGTCGCTCCTCCGTCTTAACGGGACTGACGACCGGCTTTGCCGATCTCGATACGCTGACTTCCGGTCTGCAACGACAGGATCTCATCATCGTTGCCGCGCGACCTTCGATGGGAAAAACCAGTTTCGCATTGATGCTGGCGGAGAACGCTGCTATCCATGTTCCCGGCGCCGTGGTGGGCATGTTTTCTCTGGAGATGTCCAAGGAAGCACTGGTCATGCGCATGCTTTGTTCTCAGGCAAACATCGACGCACAGCGCTTCCGTAACGGCTTTCTCTCTCGCGCCGAGTGGACGCAACTGGGAAAATCTTTGATCACGCTGTCAGACACCAGGATATTCCTCGATGACAGTGCCGGCATAACGGTTCTGGAAATGCGCGCCAAGGCTCGTCGCCTGTACGCTGAACAAAAACGCCTCGACTTGATCGTGGTTGACTATCTGCAGTTGATGAGCGGATCGGCGAAACGTTTCGAGTCGCGGCAGCAGGAGGTCTCGCAGATTTCGCGCGAACTCAAAGGGCTCGCCAAAGAGTTGAACGTGCCGCTGGTTGCGCTTTCGCAGCTTTCGCGCGCGCCGGAGTCGCGCTCAGATCACCGGCCGCAACTCGCAGACCTGCGTGAGTCAGGCGCACTGGAACAGGACGCCGACGTGGTCGCTTTTATCTACCGCCCCGAGGTATACAAGGCTCCCGAAGAACGCGACAGCATGCCCGACGACGAAAAGAACATCGCCGAGATAATCGTTGCGAAACAGCGCAACGGCCCCACCGACACAATACGCCTTCGCTTTACTCCTTCAAGCATGCGGTTTGATAATCTCTACCGTGGCGAATAAACCCGTGCGGCCTCAAAAGGAGAGACCGGATGACCATAGAAGAAATGAATCTCGAACCAACCGCTAAAAATGCGGCTAAAATCCTGCAAAGCAAACACCCGACAATTGAGTTTACGAGCGGCCGGCGCGGTATCTTCCAACAGGCACATGCAATGGCCCGGAACGTCATCCTCAATCGCCATTGGATCGGGCAGACTTACATCGCCGGCGCCAAGCTGCAGCAATGGGTCGATCAGCATCCGGAAGCGAAAACCGTTGATGAGATCACCGCCGGCCTCGAGCAAGTGATGAAGGCGATGCCGCAAGATGAGCTGGTAAAGATCAGCAGGCATTTAACCGGACGGGCGTGGGACGTTAGACCGGTAACAGCCAACGCTGCTGCAATCAAAGCTGACATTCTCAGCCTGCCAGGCTTGCACAAATTCCTTGACCACGAAGGTGGACTCGTTCGCTGGCACGCCCAGTTTCAATAATGGGGAACCTTTCCGATTCAGTCAGCGCTCGGATTTCCGATCGACGTCCCACGTGGGCGGAGATCGATCTCGAAGCGCTGGCTGCAAATTTTCATCTCGTCAAAGCTAAGGTTGGGCCGGATGTAAGTGTGATGACGGTGGTGAAGGCCAACGCTTACGGACACGGCGCGGTCGAGTGTGCGCGGCGGCTCGAGCGGGAAGGCGCAGACTGGTTTGGGATCGCGCTGCCGGAAGAGGGAATTGAACTCAGGAACGCCGGTATTGCCAAACCGATGCTCTGTCTCGCTGGATTCTGGGGTGAACAAGCAACTGCTTGCCTGCAGCACGAACTCGTCCCCGTAGTTTACCGCCTGGACATGATCGAGGCGTTCGATCGCGCTGCCCGCGAACGCAACATCGTCGCGGATGTGCACGTGAAGGTTGATACGGGCATGGGACGCTTGGGTGTGCGCTTCGACGAAGTCTCAGAATTCGCCGGCGCGCTCCAGAAGTTTGCAAACATTCGCGTCAATGGTCTCATGACTCACTTCGCAGCCGCGGACGAACCGACATGCGGATCGCTTACCAGGGAACAAATTCAGCGTTTCGAAATTGCCGTCGCTGCTTTTCGTGAGCACGGTTTTAATCCTGTCCATCGACACCTGGCGAATTCTGCGGCTGTCTTTGGTCAGCCGGCAGCGTGGGGCAACCTGGTGCGTCCCGGAGGCGTGCTTTATGGCCTTTGGGACACGCTCGCTCCGGAAGATCGCGATGTGAACCTGCGGCCCGTCATGTCTCTTCATTCGCGCATCACTTTGCTTAAGTGGGTGCCGCAGGGAGAAACAGTAGGCTACGGTTGCACTTTTGAGGCTTCGCGCAAAACCCTCGTGGCTACCATTCCGATTGGTTATGACGATGGCTACATGCGCGCGCTATCCAATCGCGGGCACGCGATCATTCGCGGTGTGTACGCCACGGTGATCGGGCGCATCTCCATGGACCTCACGCTAATCGATGTTACCAACGTGCCCGGTGTGCAAACAGACGATGAGGTGATATTCATCGGCAGGGAAGGTAACCTGTTAGTTTCTGCTGAAGAAATTGCCAGGACGGCAGGGACGCTTTCGTACGAAGTCACTTGTGGCATCAGCGACCGCGTGCCGAAAGTTTATATCTAACCGCCAAGACGCCAGGGACGCCAAGGAGCAGACTCAATCGGCTAGCGGGTGAGTTGTTTTACTTGCCTGGCGCTCTTGGCGGCTTGGCGGATAGAGCGGATGATTCACACATGCCAATTGATCCAGAGAAACTCACAATAGCAATCAATGAGCGCGACAGTGTGACCGCGCTACTCTACGCTGCTCCAAAGAAGCTGCGCCTGGGTGGGACCCTGATTCTTGGCCACGGCGCTGGCGCCGGCCAGTTACATCCGTTCATGAGTTTGTTCGCACGCGGCATGGCAGAACGTGGTTTCGACGCATTGACTTTCAATTTTGTTTACATGGAACAAGGACGTCACGTGCCTGATCCGAAAGCCAAGCTTGAATCCTGCTATCGAGCGGTGATCGAAGCGGGGACGGCGCATAAGAAGTTGAAGGGGAACCGACTGGCAATTGGCGGCAAATCGATGGGCGGACGCATCGCGTCGCAGGTGGCTGCTCAGCCAGAGACCGGGGACAAAATCTCCGCCCTGGTTTTTCTCGGCTATCCACTTCATCCACCGGGCCGCCCCGACAAGCTTCGCGATGCTCACCTCCCACAGATCACTGCGCCCATGCTCTTCATACAAGGCTCACGCGACGCCTTCGGCGCCCCGGACGAGTTGCGCGCAGTATTCAAAAAGCACCACCTCAGTCCAACTCTCTACGTCGTCGAAAGCGGCGACCATTCCTTGAAAGTTCCTAAGAGCCTCGGCATTCCGCAAGAGCAAGTCTACGCGTCGGCCATGGCCACGATCGCCGGCTGGCTTCAGACCAAATAACCTCGCCTACGTTATCAGTTTTGATGTGAGTTCGGTTCAGTGATTTTCGTCTGATTTTACAACTGGCAGCTCTGGCCGGTGGCTCCAGTCTTCGAATGAGCCGTCGTAGAGGTGCGCGGCGAAGCCGAGGTAGCGGGCGACGAAGTAGAGCAGGCTCGCTTGCTGGCCGATGTGGCAGTAGGTAGTGACGCTGTCGCCTTTCTTCACTCCGGCGGCGTTGAAGAGTTGTCGCAGCGTCTCAATGCTCTTGAACTTGTTTGAGTCTTCGACCAGGCTGGAGAAGGGAATGCTCTTCGCTCCCGGAATATGACCACCGCGCGGCATACGCCCGACTTCCTCGCCGGTATAAAACTTTGCCGCTCGCGCATCAAGGATCATCACATCCGGCTTGTTCAAGTTTGCATCAACCCAGGCGGCATCCACAACAAGCTTCGTATTCGGGTGCGGCGTTAATTTCCCCAAGGCAGGTGTGCGCACTTCAGTTGTTATCGGTCTTCCCTCGGCGCGCCACGCAGGTAAACCACCGTCGAGTATCGAAGTGCGATCTCCGAGTCCCAGATAATCGAGCGTGAAGAACACCCTTGCGGTTGGCGTCACCCAATCCTTACTGAAATAAACTACGATCCGGGATTTGTCGGAGACGCCCAGCTTCTCAATTGTTGTTTTGAGTTGACTGACAGAAGGAAGTTCAAGCGCGAGGCCTGCGCCGCGCGGAGTTGAAATATCGGCAAGGTTGACGAACTGTGCGCCGGGAATATGCGCGGCCGTGTATTCATCTTTCTCACCAACTTGCAGCAACACTAACGAATCGTCTTTGAGATGCTGCGCCAGCCACCCAGTGGAAACGACCATTGATTGACGCACACGACGTTTATCTATGAGTTGCCCCATGGTTGAAAAGGAAAGCAGAAAAAAGGTTGCAAACAGGAGCGTGATCGAAGTGCAGTATCTTCTTTTCATCGTTTCCTCCAATCCTCGAAACCAATGTTCCTCCAATCGTCGAAACCAATGTCTGACAGACTACAGTATCGCTGTCTCTTCCAAGAGTCTACCTTGAGCGAACCGCTCGACGCCGAGCTGTGAAGCGTCGATGAGGTTGGAGTGGCCGTGCAGGATTAGGTCGGCAGTGATGCGTCCTGAGGCGGGTGAATGCATTACGCCGTGGCCGCTGAAGCCGTTGACGAAATACAAACCCGAGATGGTTGGCGCGGGGCCGATGATGGCGTGATGGTCGGGCGTCATCTCGTAAAGACCTGCCCAGGCTCGGCGCGGGTTCACTTCTGCTTCGGCCAGCCGCGGAACACGATCGGCTGCGCGCGTCAAAATCTTTTCCACAAAGCCTGGATCAAATTCAGTCTTGAACCCGAAGGTCTCTTCCGGATCGTTCCACGCCAGCAGGATTCCTTTACCTTCGCGACGGAAATGAAATCCAGTGGACATATCAATGACCATCGGGAACCGTTGTGGCAGACCGTCGAAGGGTTCAGTGGGCACGAGTTGACGCCGTAATGGTTCGACCGGCAATTCGGCGCCGGCGAGTCGTGCGACTTGTGCAGCCCAGGGGCCTGCGGCGTTGACTACTATTCTGGTTGAGACGAATCCGCGTGAGGTCATGACACCAGAGATTCGACGTGTTATCGGGAGCGCGGACATCCTGTCCGCAGTCTCCATGGATGAGGCTCTTCCGGTGCGAGCGGCAGGCAGGATGCCTGCGCTCCCAGCCTCGACTTCGATGCCGGTCACTTGAGTGTCAAGCCAGAGTCTTACACCGCGTTCACGCGCCTTGAGCATGAAGCCCATCAT
>JBDUAQ010000021.1:0-24702 GCA_040004575.1 bacterium | reverse complement strand
GGACTTATCTCGGTCGGAGCCTCTGCTCTTTGGGCGAAGTCGTCGAAAAAAGCGGCAAGAAGTTTACGGTGATCGGAATCGACACCTGTCGCGGCAGCGGCGCAGAAGGTCCGCACGAGAAGGACTATCATGGCGCGGCAGTGACGCAAGGCGGTGGTACCTTTGCGGGTGTGCTGCACAAGAATGTGCTGGATTGCGGATATGGCGACGTGATCCCGCTCGTCATCGCTGATTCCATCACCGCCTCACGGTTGTTCGCCGACGCATCGATCGATTGGGTTCATCTGGACGCGCGTCACGACTACGCGAGCGTGCGGGATGACATTCAAGCGTGGCTGCCGAAAGTTAAACGCGGCGGCTGGCTATCCGGCGACGATTACGATGAACTCAAGTGGCCTGACGTCGTTAAGGCAGTTGGCGATCTGTTGCCCGGAGCGAAGGCATGGTCTACCGGGCAATGGCGCTGGATGGTCTAGGGAATTTCGGATTGCGGATTGCGGATTTCGGAATTGAAGAGCAGATCCGGAAGTCCAACATTCTTTTTCCCATGGCCGTTCTCTAAATCCGAAATCCGCAATCCGAAATTCATTAGCCCTTCGGTCCACCGCCCTCGTGCTGAATTGAAGTCGCGATATCGGTGAGTGACTCGTAGTTCACACTCCATCCAGCGTATGCGGCCGCCAGTCCGATCACGCCCCCTTCTCCGGAGTAAAGACCGCGGGCCTGCACAAAGTCAGCAGCTAAATCCCAAGCCGCGAAGAAACGCGATTCGCGTCCATCCCTGGTTACTGCGACAACTGTCTCCTGACACCAACGCGCGGTGTGAAGAATTCTGGCGTCGCCGGTGAGATGTTGAGCCAACTCTCCGAAGATCGGCAGCCGCCACGATCCGCACGTGTCCAAATGTTCCGCGATGGTTTTGTTCACCACCGGAAGCACGGCGAGACCGGATGGGAAAACGCCGAGTGGAGGAAGGGCGGTTATGCGCGAGTCTGCATCCACGTAGATAGCGGTGTCTGAGTTTTCGAGGGCGGCACGGAGCGCGAACCGCTTGTCGTGATAAGCCGCGGCTCCACGTCCGTTTCCGGTGGGCGGCAGCCGCGCAAGATAGTCCGCGGCCATTGGGCCGGTCGGCGCATGTCGGATTGCACGAACCTTCAGATCAGCAAAGTCGGCAGGCTCGTCGGTTAAGACCACCCATGGAACCTCGGGCGCATCGGCACAGAGCAGTCGTGCCCGGCGACGATACGGCGCATGAATGGCGAGTGTGCAAAAGCAGACGGTCACTTGTTTGCCTCGCAACTAGTGTAAGTGTTTCTCAATAAATTCTTCAGAGCTTCTTTTCTTGTTGGCTTCGTGGATCGCTTGAAGCACGATCCACGAAATTACACAAAACTGTGCGAAACCGGAATCAGGCAATTGGAGTCGCGGCGCGCAGCCAGTTTCGCTGTGATGCAGACAAAGGTCCCCCTGCCTGGAGTAGCGGATTAGCTGCGAACGCGTCTGGCGCGAACAGCGCATGATAGTGGACATGTACTAGCTCGGGGAAAACTCTTCGGGCCAACGCGGCGTCAATTTGATTATGCAGATGTAACGGATAGTTGTAGGTCGCCGGTAGTTCCTGGACGCGCCGGGTGCTGCTCCAGATTGCCAACGACAGCGCTGCCTGATTCGATCCCCACAAATTTGCGGCCGCCGGTTTGATCCAACCGGCGCCGGTCCTAAAAGATTCGGCATTGGTGTGCGGCTTAAGTCCTTCGCGAATGGATTGGAAAAAAAAGTCGGCCCAGCGGCGCAGGATGCCTAAGCTTCTTCGCACCACTATCAAACCACCGTTGTAATTTGCCTTGATTCGCTGCCGGTCGACAAACGATTCCCGCCAGGGAACCTGATCGTAGTCTACGCCACAACAACGACAGAGGTCCCGCCAGTAACGGTCGCACGAATCTGAAGGTCCGCCCGTTGACATTCCCTTGATGTCTACCGGGCGCACGGCGGCATCAATATCGGGAGGAAGGACAAGCTCCGCTGGGTCGCGCAGGAAAAGCGTGTCACTGTCGAGAATCACCAGGAGGTCGTGTGCCCAGGTGTCCTCAACGTGCGCGGCTGCAGCGACTCGATTTGCAGATCCGTATTCAGGACACTCCGTATTGAGAATCTTGTCAACATAAGTGACTCCCTGCTCGTCTAATGTTCGTCTGGAGTCGTTTGAGATCGCATGTCCCGCGCGTGGTGAGAAGGCATACAGTGAACAGTCGCTGAAGCGTCCCGCGTAATGACGAATGCTATCAAAGAGAAGTAGCGTCTGCGCCTCGAGCACACCGCCTTCAATGCAGGCGACAAAGGCAACGTCCGGTTTCTCTGGGTTGGGTACTAATACACTTTGCATTTTGATTTTTCATTCACACCGTGGCTTCAACCCGGCGATCATGCTGCTTCTAGAATGCCTTTGAACCGTTTCAGGAGGTGTGCGTAACCTCTAATCACCGGGCCAAAGCCGCGGTGCTAATGAGAACGGGGCAAGATTTGTCTGCTACCATATACGTGTGGAGCAGGAGCTATTAAACGATATGGAACCTTCGGATGTCGAAACTGGAAAGGACTTGTATTCCCATCGTCATCCCGCCTCCACCCGTGACAATCCAACAGCCGTCACTTGCATTACCGGAATGCACCGCTCTGGAACTTCGCTGGTCGCAAGACTCCTTCATGAATGCGGAATGGCGCTTGGCCCCGAGCGCGAGCTGAAGAAACCTGCCGCGGATAACCTCGACGGTTACTTTGAGAACCGCAAATTTGTCAGGCTGAATGAGAATATCATTACTCAATTCGGTGGGAGGTGGAACCATCCACCGAGCTTCCCGCCGGGTTGGGAACTTACTCCTGAGGCAAGTCAATTTCTGGAACCGGCGAAGAATCTGGTAAGCCAGTTTCGCCACGACAATTGGGGATGGAAAGACCCGCGCACCTCGCTGACGCTCCCTTTTTGGCGGCGATTAATTCCCGACTTGAAGGTCGTGGTCTGTATAAGAAATCCCATTGAAGTGTCGCGTTCGCTCTTTTTGCGCGGCGATACAAAGAGCCCTTCCCATTTTGAGTTATGGCTGGCTTACTATAGCCAACTCCTTTCGGCTACCTCGCCCAGCAACCGTCTCGTTACGCACTACCAATCCTATTTTAAAGATGCTCGCGCGGAACTCCGGCGGGTTTTGAACTGGCTCGACGTGGACGTTTCTGATGAAACTGTCGAGCGCGCGTGTACTCATATCTCCGCTGACTTACGCCACCATTACGTGATGACAGCGGAATCGATTGGAACAAATGTTCCTGACGAAATTCTAAGTTCGTATCTGGATCTTTGTGCCGAAGCGGGACCCATCTACCAACAGGCTCGGCAACACGAAGCGTCAAACGGGGCGGCATTAGCCGTTGGCCGGGCGAACGAACTTAGCGCGGTCTTGAAGGAACTTCAGCACACCAGAGCAAGCGGCGAAACGCGCCGGCAACTGCTAAACGAAATTCTCAATTCGAAGGCATTCAAGTTGGTTTCCTTGTATTGGCGACTGCGGCGCAGAAAGTGATTTCTGTTAGTGATCTAATTTGAAATCCTCTGTGCCTTCTCTGCGACCTCTGTGTTTCTGTGGTGGATAATCTGCAATAAGAATTCACCACGGAGACACAGAGAACACGGCAGCGAGCACAAAGAAAGCTGAAATCAGGGCATTACCTGATTTTGCTGTTCCTTCCTGCTCAAAGCTTCTCCTGTGGTTGCATCGGCATCGGCGAGCAAGTATAAGAAATGTCAGCGATGCTTCCTTCTGCGCCAACAACTTTCCACTGATGATAACCCTGGAAAAAGCAAGCAAGACTGTTTCGCAAGTGGCGAACGATGCTAACTCATCGCCGGCGCGCACCGCGGTATCCCTTCCCGAGGAACCATTAATCAAAATCAGGGCGCATCGCCGGTGGGCCGCGGCCAACCTGCTGGATCTGTGGGTTCACCGCGAGCTGCTCTACTTCCTCATTTGGCGGGAGTTGAAAGCCCGTTACAAGCAAACGCTGCTCGGCATTTCGTGGGTTATCCTGCAACCGCTGCTAATGACCATCGTCTTTACGGTTGTTCTCGGCAAGCTCGTCGGCGTCCGCACCGGTGTTACTCCGTATCCGTTGTTTCTCTACGCCGGCTTGCTGCCCTGGATTTTCTTTTCCAACGCCGTCTCCAACGGGAGCCAAAGTCTGGTCGCAGGCTCGCAGATGATCACGAAGGTCTATTTTCCCCGAATCATTATTCCGGCGGCGGCGGTAGGTGTGCGTCTGTCGGATTTCCTGGTCGCTTCGGTGGTGCTGATCGGCTTGATGAAATATTACGGCATACCTCTCGGTTGGCCTCTGTTGCTCGCGCCGTTGCTGGTGATACATGTGACTCTGCTTGCGCTCGCTTTGAGCGCGTGGCTTTCAGCGCTGAACGTGAGGTATCGCGATACCGGAACGGCGCTCCCGGTCGTTTTGCAACTTTGGATGTTCGCTTCACCGATCGTCTACTCGGCAGAGCTCGTGCCCGCGCGCTGGCAGTGGCTTTATGAGTTAAATCCCATGACCGGGATTGTTGAAGGATTTCGATCCGCTCTGCTCGGGCTGCCGTTCAATCGCAGCAGCCTGATCGCTTCAGTTGTAATTACGTTGGCTCTGCTGATCGGATCGACGTTTGTTTTTGGACGAATGGAAGACGAGTTCGCAGATATCGTTTAGAACCGGAAGATGAAACCTATTGTCAGCGTCCGCAACGTAAGCAAGCTGTATCACGTGGGTCGACCACTGGGCCTGCGTCCGTCGTTGCGCGAAGCTCTAACTTCTTTTGTCACGAGGCAAAACGGACACTCAAGCGACGAGACGCTTTGGGCGCTCAAAGATATTAGTTTCGAGGCGCAACCCGGCGAAGTAATAGGAATCATCGGACGCAATGGCGCGGGCAAGTCGACGTTGTTGCGAATCCTGGCACGGATTACCAAACCTTCAAACGGCGAGATCGATATCTATGGCCGTTTGGGAACGTTGCTGGAAATCGGCACCGGCTTTCATCCCGATCTGACCGGACGCGAAAATATTTTTCTCAACGGAACGATTCTCGGAATGAAGGTACGGGAAATCCGGCGGAAGTTCGACGAAATCGTGGCGTTCTCCGAAGTCGAACGATTCCTGGAAACTCCGGTGAAGCATTACTCTTCTGGCATGTACCTGCGCCTCGCATTTTCCATCGCCGCTCATTTCGAACCCGACGTACTGCTGCTCGACGAGGTAGTTGCCGTGGGCGACATTTCATTTCAAAAAAAGTGCTTCGACAAGATGCAAGCCGTGAGTCGCGAGGGAAAGACTATCTTTCTAGTGAGCCACAATCTCAATAGTATTCAGAGCTTGTGCACCAGAGTCTTTCTCGTGCGCTCGGGTCGCCTATGCGAGGGAGAAAATCCAAAGCAAGTGATTTCCAGTTATGTCAACGACCAACTGCCCGCAGCGGGAGGCTTAAACAAGAACATAAACTAGTGGTGTCCTAATTTCCCTTCCCCTGTGTTATCTCCGTGCCCTTTGTGTCTCTTTGGTGAATGCTCATTGGCCGGTTTTCCCACCACAGAGACACGGAGCACACCGAGATTGCACAGAGAGTTACGCGAGCGTAAATTTCCAGGCGCTTCAATCAACTGCCTTATCGAAATCCACCAAAGCTCGCAGGATTCTCTCGCTCGCCTTTCCGTCACCATAAAGATTAGTTGGCGTGCTCATTGCCCGGTACGCTTGCCTATCTTCCAACAAGCGCGAAACCTCTGCCACAATCGCTTCAGTTTCGGCGCCAATGACCCGAGCCATTCCAGCGGCGACGGCTTCAGGCCGCTCCGTTAGGTTGCGCATCACCAGCACCGGTTTGCCTAAGCTCGGACCTTCTTCTTGTAGGCCGCCTGAATCAGTAACGATCATGTAAGAGTAGTTCGCGAGATGAACCAGCGAGAGATAATCGAGCGGCGACAGTAGCGTGATGTCCGGAGCACCAGCAAGCAGACGTCGCACTGGTTCGCGCACGTTTGGATTTTCGTGGACCGGATACACGATGTGGACTTGACCGTTGTAGCGGGCCGCGATCGCGCGCAAAGCGGCGCAGATACTTTCCAGGGGCCGACCAAAATTCTCGCGTCGGTGTGCGGTTACCAGAATGAGCTTTCGTCCGTCGTTCGCCATCCGAGCGATTTCTGGCGGCGCCGGACGCTGCAGCATGCTTTGCAGTGCATCTATCACCGGATTACCCGTAACCGTGATGCACTTCGCCGAAATCCCCTCCGCCAAGAGAGTCTGTTGCGCCGTCTCCGTCGCAGCGAAATGAAAATTAGCCATCACGCTGACAATGCGCCGGTTAATCTCTTCAGGAAATGGTTGCGACTTGTCCTGCGTGCGCAGGCCGGCTTCGACATGGGCGATCTTCACGCCCGCGTAAAAAGCGGCGAGTGAAGCGGCCGCGGTTGTCGTGGTGTCGCCCTGGAGCAAAACCCAGTCAGGCTTTTCTGCTTTGAGAACTGCCTCAAGTTTTGTAAGCACAGCCGCGGCCACCTGTGTCGGCGACTGATCCGCGACCATGATGTTCAGATCGTAATCGGGAACAATGCGAAAGAGCTGCAGCGTTTGGTCCAGCATGGTCCGGTGCTGCGCCGTGACGCACACCCTTGAGTGAAACACGTCGGGTTGAGCGGCCATCGCCCGGATCACGGGAGCCATTTTGATCGCTTCAGGCCGAGTGCCGAATACTGAAAGGATTGTGATGGGTATTTTGCGCAATAGATCACCGCGGAGACACAGCGGACACGACAGCGAGCTCAAAGAAACCGGAAATTAGGGCATTAGCCCATTCTGCGAACCAAAAGCGTTAGGCTTGAGAGCCAGGAACATCCCGCGTACGAACGTGGTCGAGAAGTGCTTATGAACGTCGAGCTTCCCTGAGGCCTCGAACTGTTGAAAGACCACTCCAAAACCTGCCTGCATTAAGCCAGAACACAAGGAGTCTTTCGTCAACCAAAACGATTTGTTGTTGGAGTAAGATGACCAAACCTGTGATTCACGATCCATGTTTGCTGAACAGTCGGCAAACCAGCGACCTTCGTAAGTCGTTTCTCCATCCTTCAGTTTTTCAATTGGACCAAGAGGGAGCCTCTTATCCAATAGCGGCAGGCCGGCATCAAGCGTTGGCGCAAAATGGGAATCAACAATCAGCAGGCCTTCAGTCGCTGCCGCGAGTTGGCGCATCCACTTGATCGGATCATCCAGATGATAAAGAATCCCCAGCGCCAACACGACGTCGAAACTTCCGTAGTTCTCACGCGTGAAATTCTTGACGTCGTCGCGGCGAAATTCGAGATTTGGAAGATCGAAGTGCTCCTTGATCAGCAAAGCCTTATTGAGATTGTTTTGCCGTGCTTCGATCCCAATCACATCCATTCCGCGTTGCGCCATCGCCAATGCAAATCCGCCTTCGAGGCAGCCGAGATCGGCAACTCGCAAACCCTTGAAGCCGTCTCGATATAGGAGTGAGAGAGCGCGCAAGATCGAGCCTAAGCGTGTGTCGGTCTCCATGAAGTCAGGCTTGCCGGGCATCGTCGTAATTTGTGGCGACAGTCTGACGTTATGAGAGGTCCACTCCTGGTTTTTCAGCCTGAGTTTTAATTGTTCGTCTGATAGACCCATAAATACTCTCTACAGGATCACCGATCAATACGGTTGACTGTGACGGGTGTTTGGTGGCAAAGCCTTTCTAAATACTTACCCTGGAAGATCACTGGCGGGACCGTCGTTTGCAGCCGGCTCAAATTGTAACGGCGCGTTCTTGTGAGGCGTCCACCTGATATTCCACTTGGATTCAAAACGCCGGCGATTCTGAGCAAACAAAGGATCGTAACTGCCATCCGCGAGCAACTCCTTGAACGCAGCCTGTCCAAAGTGGTGCACAAACACATCAGCTGCGCAGACTGTGCGCAGCTTGCATTTCTTCATACGCATTGAATAGTCGTCATCTTCAAACATCCCGATGCCAAACTGTTCATCCAGCGGCCCAACCTTTTCGTGAGTATCACTCCGGAACGCTACGCAAAACATCGCCAGCATGTGAATGTCCACCACGCGGCCCTGATTAGTCCACATTAGCTCTTCTGCAAATGCTTCCATCTCGCCCAGCGTTTGATAATCGACATCCACTTTGGCTTCATTGCCCGTGAAGTTCGTTACCGGCCCAACCATACCTATCGTGGGATCTTCCAAGTGACGCAGCAGGCGTGTAAGCCAGCCGGGTGGAACCACTACGTCGTTATTCAACAGTACCAGGCGTTCACCGCTACTGCGTGCAATCCCCTGATTGTTTGCGGCGGCAAAACCACGATTCTCTGTATTCAAAATAACCTGGACGTGAGAATGCTGCGCCGTCATCTGCCGTAGATACGCCGTGGTCTTGTCGCTTGAATTATTGTCGACGACGATAACTTCATAGTTTGGATGGTCAGTGTTGCGCAAAATACTCTGAATACACAGGCGCGTAAATGACAGGTTGTTGTAGGTGACAACGATAATGCTGGCGCGAGGCACCGCGTCACATAAACCTCCGCTGATGATCTCGTAACGATTCTGCCAGGTATTCTCCGCCGCAAACTTGCGGCGCTCTTCAACCAATCGAGGATCATTCTCAGCCACGGCCCGATCGAGCTGCGCGACAAAGTCGTCGCGATCCGCAGCCAGGTAGACTAGATCGCCCAACTGCGCGAGTTCGGGAAGCGGCACTGAAACTACGGCTTTGCCGCAACTTAGGTACTCGTACACTTTGACGGGGTCGGTTGCCGCAGTCGTACGGTTGGTCTTAAACGGAATCAGGCAAGCATCAAAGTGGTGCAGATACTGCGGCATCGTTTCATAGGGCTGCTGGCCCAACAATCTTACATTAGGCAGAGCTTTGAGCTCCGAGACATCGATCTCGAAAACGCCGCCTAACAGCACAAACGAATAGTTCGGCCGCTCGCGCGCTACATGAATCATTAATTCAAGATCAAACCAGTCAGCAATCGCCCCAAAGTAACCAACGATCGGGTGTTCCACTCCGGCAAGCATACGGTTTGGCCGGCAGCGCTCCAGATAGAAGTCCTGATCGACGCCATTGCGCGCGAGCAACAACGGACGATTCAGCCCGCGCCACTTGTCGTACAGTCGCTGGGCGGTAACCACCAACAGGTCACATTCCCGAACCAGTCGTTGCTCAGCCTTGGGAATAGCTCGTCCCATTCCGGGGAATCCAACCCACTCGTCCATGCAATCGTAAATAAGTCGCCAGCCCCAGCGGCTCCTGGTTTCCAGCGCCAACGTGGTCCATGACGGCGTCATGACGTATCCAATCGCTTCACCAATATGAAACGCTTCGCGAAGATCACGGAGCGAGGCCAACAATTGATCGGCATTAGCTCCGCCGATTTCCTCCTGGTTAATCCATATCTGGCGGTAAGCGGCGAGAGTTACCTCGTATAGATTTTCTTTTAGCTTGCTTATCGAAAAGCGCGGCTCAGCGTCCGCCGGCAGAACGCTTCCGAGCCGGATGTAGAAAACCCTATGACCGTGCGCGGCAAACTGGGAGATGATCTGTTGCGGACGCTGGTACCTGAAATCCCAGTCTATGATTGAGAAACAGATCACGTCGGGAACCGACGATGCTGATGCCGTAGCGGAGATCGTAGCGGCTCTTGGCAGTCGCGGTTTGGGAAGCAATACCAGGGATTCATTTAGCGGGTCCAGAGTTTGAGCCCGCGGCGCAGCCAGGGCCATGGTCCGCTTTGCCGGAGTCGTACTCTTGCCGTTGCGGTAAGCGGGGCGAAACAACTCAACAGCCGGCATCAAAGTCTGCTTGACTCGACTGCCACGTTGCGACCAGCGCCAGGCTCTCGAGGTGAGGATCGCGTTAATGCGAACATCGCTTGACGTTAATTCGGCGGTCAGCGCGTCAATTGTTTGTTGGTTGTCGGAAATCTGCGAAGTGAGACTATCAATCACCTGCTGTTTGTCCTGGACCTGTCTTAGTCGCTGACCTAGCTGGTTGAAAAACTCGCGAAGCAATGTCGCTTCAGATTCTGAGGCATCAAGGAAGTCACGAATCCCGACGGGAACTTCAGCCCCGACAGCCAGTAAACCGAGTCCGTGCTCGTGAGTTAACTCAAAATGCGGGTAGCGAGGCTTGAGCTCATCCCAAAGCTGCCAGACTCCAAAGTCGTCATGTCTATCGTTGGTGTCACCGAAGAGCACCACGCCGCGGCTGCTCATCTTTGGCAACCAGCCCTCGAAGTCGTGCTTCAGCGACTCATAAGTGTGATAGCCGCCGATGTGTAGTAGATCGATGGTGCGGTCGGCGAAACGATTCAGGGCCTCGTCAAATGTGCTTTGCAGCAACGTCGAGAAGCCGCCGTACAATGGATCATGGTGTTGCCTGAGATCTTCACGCACCTGGGCACCGAAGAACCCCGATTGAGGATCGCCTTCCCCGGTGTTGACCGCATAGCACTCGCAATCCAAGCCCAGTTCACCAACGGCTTGGCAAAATCCGCAGTAAGAAACTCCCGAGAACGTTCCAAGTTCGACAATGATCCCTGGTCGCAAAATGTCAACAAGGAACATTGCGAAGGGAACTTGTCCCGCCCAGGCGCTCGGAGCAAGCAGTAAGGGTGTCCGCAAACACATTGGATGGTTTAGTGGGTTGAACATAAAGAAGGATTGCGGATTCGCGGCAGTTTAGCATGCTGGATACACTACCAAGAAGAGCCACGCCAGAACCCGTGCGTCGCGCTGCACGCGACGGCAATCTGCCAAACCTACCTCACACTTGTGCCAATCTCATCCGCGAATTCCCGCAACAATCGCCTTATCTGTAAACGACGCGCCACTCTCAGAGGTGGCGAAACCGGGTTTCCTGTGAGAACATTCTCCACATTACGAAGTCAGCGTCGCGTTCGTTATGCTCCCAGGCGCGCAAGAGACTCGTCCAACGGTTTGTCCATCTTGGGCGATCGGTCGGGGTCGTCAGTCTCAAAAGTTGTTGGCAAAGGATGACTCTTCATTCGCCGGGTTTCTTGTCACCAGCCATCGGGCCAAACCGAATGCCGAATCTAAATCCAAAGGCCAGCATTATTATCACCACCAAAAGTCGGCCGCGGCTTCTGGCGCGGGCCGTGCAGAGCGCACAGGCCTCGGGGAATGACGTTGAGGTTGTAGTTGTTGACGATGCTTCTTCGGATGAAACGGCCGATGTGTGCCGCAGGCTTTCTGGTATCAACTACGTTCGCCTGGAACACAACCGGCGTGTGGCTGGGGCGCGCAACGTTGGGATCACCCGGAGCCGCGGAGAATACCTGAGCTTCCTGGACGACGATGATGTGCGCCTGGCTGATTCTCTCGACGTTCAGATCGAGGCCCTCGAGCACGAGCCACAAGCCGGCTTGATTTACGGGCAAGCGATTTGGGGAGATCAATCCGGCCAGCCAACGAATCAGATTTATCCACTCGTCTGTCCGCAGGGCGATGTATTCTGGAAACTCCTGGGCCAAAACTTCGTTCCCTGTGGCAGCGCAGTTTTTCGACGCTCATGCCTGAATCGCGTGGGACTTCTTGACGACAATCTTCCCGGTATCGACGATTGGGATCTCTGGCTACGCATCGCTGAGCTTTATCCAATCATTGCCGTGGAAAAACCGGTAATGATATGGCGGCGTGCCACGCCTGTATCCGGACAAGGGACTTCGAACGCGGCCGATTTGGTTTCACAGAGTGTGCGACAATTTCGACGTTCATGGCTCAAGCTTCCCCGTGCGGCGAATGCTTTACCAGGGATGAGGCATGCGGCCTGGCGGCGTTTCTCTGCAAACATGGCCGAGCACCTTGTTTGGGAAGCGATCCGCTCTTTGCAACATGGAAAAATAACAGAAGCGACCAGAAACATTCTTACTGTCTTGCTTTTTTGTCCTGCGGCGGCAATGCGGCTCGCATCGAGACCCAACATCGCACGCGTTCAGAGAATGATCGCTCGACAAGCGCGAACAACTACTCCATCTTATTCAGATTCGATAAACCGACCGGCCTTGCATAAAGACAGGGCCTGAGCAGAATAGAACCTATGCGGATAGTCCTTTGTAAGGGTCAGATACTCGGGCCGATCAGTGGCGCGGATGAAACGCTTGTCACTTACGCCATTCAACTCCAGAAGGCAGGCCACCGTGTCTCCGTGCTGCTCATGTATCTTCCCTCGGCAGCGGACCAGTATTATCAACGACTGCTGAATGCCGGCGTGCCGGTCTCGTGGATAGCTTCGAGATTTGCGCATACTTCATTGGGAACAGGACGCAAGCTCGTCTACAAAATGTTCCGGGCCTTCCCTTCTTCAAAACCGATGATAAGAAGAAGGGCGCAGCAGCTAGTGACCGGAATGGCCGCTCGCTATGCGCAGCAGTGTCGTGAATATTTCGAACAACAGAATGCTGATCTGATTCACATCATCACTCCTGACCCGAGCGCGATGGTAATGATCCGCGCAGGCCACGATGCCGGCATTCCGGTTATTTATCAGGAATTGGGACTGCCTTACCATCCGCCCGATTTTGAAGCTTACTATCAACACTTCACCTCGGTGTTGCCGCTTTGCACGGAGATAGCGGCGCTGTCGCCCCTGCTCGCCGAACACTGTCGCGAAAAACTGCCGACCTCGAAACTGCTTTCAGTGTTGCCGATTTTGTCTGACGAGGTAGTGAACGGCAAGTCACATGAGCGCCTGTCAAACGGGTGCGTGGCCTTCGGTTTCGCCGCGCGGATGGAGGCTCTGAAGGGCCCGATGGTTTTGATGGAAGCCTTTGCGGCTACTTATGATCGGGTACCGAACGTCTGCCTGAAGATCGCCGGCGATGGCTCGCAAAAAGCCAAGGTGGCCGCGCGCGCGCAGTCGCTGAATGTCGCAGATCGTTATCAGTACTATGGCGTCTATACGCACCCTGATGAGAGAAAAGCGTTCATGCACGACCTCGATGTTTTCGTAATGCCATCTTTTACGGAAGGCACGCCGAATAGCATCATTGAAGCAATGGCTAATGGTAAACCGATTATCGCTTCGGCGGTCGGCGGTATCCCGGACATGATTGATTCAGAATCAGGCATTCTCGTTCCTCCGGGTGATGCCACCGCATTGGCGGAAGCGATGTTGCTGCTGGCGCAGAATCCGAAACGGCGTTCCAGAATGGGTGAAGCAGCGCGCGACCGATATCAACAACTCTTTTCGCCGAATGCGGTAGTGCCCCTGATGCTGGAAACATACGGCCGTGTGGCCGCTAATGGCACCGGGAACGGGGGCGGCAACGGCCACAATAATCATCCCTGGAGAAGCGCGCAGGAGGGTGGCGCAGTTTGAAGTTGGTGGACTTTCTCATTAACACCGTGGCTTCAGCCCGGTGATCATGTTGTTGGATTCGAAAGGGAAACCGTTTAAACGGTTTCAGATTATTTCGCTTGCTAAATTCACCGGGCTAAAGTCCGGTGCTAATGAACTGCACGCCTGAATTGTCCAAAAACTTGGCTCTACGAAGAACTCATGATGAAAAACTTCTTTGTCTCCACGCGACCACGGATACTGTCGACGTTCGTACTCGCCTCGATAATCGCCATTAGCGGTTCGGTGTTTGCTCAGCAGTTCAACCCCGATCTCTTCAAGCCACTCCATTGGCGCAGCATTGGTCCATTTCGCGGCGGCCGCACCCGTGCCGTCGCCGGAGTGCCTTCGCAACCGAATGTATTTTATATCGCGCAGGTAAACGGTGGCGTTTGGAAGACGGATGACTACGGTCGCACCTGGACGCCGATCTTTGACGAGCAACCGACGGGCTCGGTTGGTTGCATCGCTGTCGCGCCTTCGGATGCAAACATCATCTATGTCGGCAGTGGCGAAGGCTTACAGCGCCCGGATCTGTCGGTTGGAGACGGGATTTATAAATCGACTGATGCGGGAAAGACCTGGATCCATCTCGGTTTGCGCGACGGTCAACAGATCCCCCAGATTGCAATCGATCCGCGCGATCCTAATCGCATCCTCGTCGCCGTCGCCGGCCATCCTTACGGGCCGAATGAAGAACGAGGGATTTTTCGTTCAACCGACGGCGGCAAGACGTTCGCCAAAGTTCTCTATAAGGACGAGAACACAGGCGGCGCTGATGTGCTAATTGATCCTCAGCAGCCGGACGTTGCTTACGGTGCGCTCTGGGAAGCACGGCAGGGCCCCTGGGAAAACGCTGCCTGGAATGGAACCGGAGGCGGCGTCTATAAATCAATTGACAACGGCAAAACGTGGCGACAGTTGGGAGGCGGGCTGCCCGACGGAATTATTCAAGCGAATCTGGCGATCGCACCCAGTTCAACTAAGCGCTTGGTCGCCTCCGTGGGAACATCGAATGGAGTCAATCTCTATCGCACCGATGACGGTGGTGATAGCTGGTCCATTGTGACTAAGGATCCGCGACCTGCCGGCCGGATCGGCGGTGGCGATCTTTCCGTGCCCAGATTTAATCCGAAGAATCCCGACGTCGTGTATGTAGCGAGCACTGTCTCCTGGAAATCGATTGATGGCGGCAAGACGTGGTCGGCCTTCCGCGGCGCGCCCGGCGGTGACGACTATCAAAACGTTTGGATCAATCCGAATAGCACGGACGTGATCTTACTCGGCAGCGACCAGGGCGCGATCATCACCGTCAACGGCGGACAGTCGTGGAGCAGTTGGTACAACCAACCGACCGCGCAGCTTTATCACGTCAACGCCGACAACGCATTTCCTTATCGCCTGTGTAGCGGTCAACAGGAGAGCGGCTCTGCCTGTGTCTCCAGCCGGGGCAACGATGGCGAAATCACTTTCCGCGAATGGCATCCAGTCAGTGCTGAAGAATATGGCTACGTGACGCCCGATCCACTCGACCCCGACATCGTCTATGGCGGGAAGCTGACGCGTTACGATCGCCGCACGGGACAAGCGCAGAACATCATGCCCAAGCCTTTCCGCTCGGCTGACTTTCGTGTGGTCCGCACGCAGCCGGTGATCTTCTCACCCGTTGATCCGCATGTGCTTTTCTTTTCCACTAACACTTTATGGAAGACAAAAGACGGGGGACGAAACTGGGACCAGATAAGTCCGGATCTAACTCGTAAGACATTCGAAGTACCGGACACAGTCGGCAAATTCCGCACGCAACCAACTGCACAGCCGACTCAACGGGGCGTGATCTATGCAGTCGCTCCCTCACCCCTCGACGTTAATCTGATTTGGGCCGGGACTGACGATGGCTTGATTCATCGCACGACCGATGGCGGCGCGCACTGGAGCGATGTCACTCCCAAACAACTCGCCGCCTGGCAGAAGATATCAATCCTCGACGCCGGGCATTTTGATAAGAACACTGCCTATGCAGCGGTCAACACGCTGCGGCTTGACGATCTGCGGCCGCACATTTACAGAACGCACGACGCGGGAGCAACCTGGACGGAAGTCACTAACGGCATTCCGAACAATGAAAACACCGACGTGGTCCGCGAGGATCCGGAAAGAAAGGGTTTGCTTTTCGCCGGTACCGAGCGCGCTGTTTACGTCTCGTTCGACGATGGCGATCATTGGCAGTCTCTGCGTCTTAACATGGGAGCCAGCTCCGTTCGCGATCTAATTATCAAGGGCGACGATTTATGCGTCGCAACTCACGGGCGCGGCTTCTGGATTCTCGACAACATCACACCGCTGCGACAGCTTCAGGATTCCATCATGAAGGCGCCGGCTCTGCTGTTTCGTCCGCAAACGGCCGTGCGTGTTCGTTGGAACATGAACAGCGACACACCCATTCCGCCCGACGAGGCTGCTGGTGAAAACCCGCCTGACGGCGCCATGATCGATTACTACATTGGCACGAGCACAACGAGCATATCAGGACCGGCGACCGTGACCCTGGAAATCAAGGACGACTCCGGCCAGATCGTGCGGCGTTATTCGAGTGCCGATCCGTTGCCCACTCCCGATCCGGCGCTCAGCATTCCGCCTTACTGGGTAAGACCACCGCAGAAACTCGCAAACGAGCCGGGCATGCATCGCTTTCTTTGGGACATGCATTACGCTCCTGTCCCCAGCTTACAACCGCAGTATCCCATCGCCGCTGTTTACCGCAACACTGCGCCCGCCGCCACTTCGCCCTGGGCAATGCCGGGAAGGTACACCGTGGTGCTGACAGTTGGTGGCAAGAGTTATGAACAGCCGCTGACGCTCCGGATGGATCCGCGGGTTAAGACTTCGAATGCGGATCTGGCCGCGCAATTCAAGCTATCGAAAGAGGTCTATGACGAATGGCTGGCCCTGAATTCTATTTCGCAGAGCGTCGCGCGCCTGCGCACCCAGCTTGCTGAATTGCAAAAGCGAGCGCCGGCAGGCGATTTCAAAACGCATCTCAATGCATTGGACGAAAAGCTTCAGGCTTTGGCTGGCGCCGGCGGTGGAGGTCCGGGCGGGGGCGGGACTGCCAGCCCGCGAGCAAGTTTGGCTACTACGACTGGCCGATTAAGAACCCTTTTCAACCTAATGGAGGACGTAGACGTCGCACCCACGCCGCAGGCCGCTGCTGCGATTCCCGAACTTGTAAAGGACTCGCGCTCTCTTCAGGAGACCTGGCGAACGCTCAATGCGCAAGAGGTCGCGGCGCTGAATCAGGAACTTCACACCGCGAGTCTTCCGGAATTGAAATAGCACATTTTTGGGGATTAGATATTTGCTGAATCCACGGGTTTCCTTTCAACCGAGCCAACCGCCGCTGAATCCGGCGCGGCGCAATCCTGCGACGATGTAGGCGTTGCTCTTCATCAAGCGCCAGAGAAATCCGGTGCGATAGTTTTCAATCATCATGACAATCGGCCCCTGATCCAGACCGTAGTAGCCCCTGGAGATCCATTCCTTCTCTGAGTCCTGCGAAAACGTAGGATTGAAACTGCATTTGAAACCATACTTGCTCGTCATCCCAGGAAAGGCCTTATCAAAATAGCTTAACGACGGCAACACGATCTCCGGAGCGAACGGAAGCGACGCAATTACAGCCCATGGCGCCAGCGTACCGTCATCCGGTCCATTGGGAATGCCGCGCGCCTTATAGTCGTAGAATTGCCGCAACTTGCCACCGATCCTTCTGGTTGCCGGCCCCGGACCATCACTCGCAGTAATCCCCCAAATGTACTCGCCATATCCTTTGAAGCCTCTCGGATTTTCTATCGCGTATTGCTGCTGAATGTAGGTTGCGCGCCGGCTGTTTTCGAAATAATCGATCCCTTTGCCTCGCATGTACTCGTCCTGTATGTCCCGAAAATCGATCCACATATGCGAAAGCTGATGGATGAAGAGAGGGCCGGCATAGAGAAACTCGCGACCGTAAAGACTGCGCCATTCATAAGTACTGATCCAGCCCTGATAACTCTCGCTGGGCAACGGATGCGTGGGCGAAGCGAGACCCAGAACGTAAAGAATTAGAGCCTCGCTGTACCCCTGCCAACGATACTTGATGAACCCGCGCTCGGGTCTCCAGCCGTGCGTAACCGTGGCTCCACGATTCTGCGCCCATTGCCAATCGGCCCGGCCATAGAGAGCCTCGGCGAGCGTGCGAATCTCCTGCTCAGCTTCAGTGTTGCCTTTGAAATACTCAGCCGCTGTTAGTGCGCCAGCCAATAGGTAGGTCGAATCAATCGTTGACAGTTCACAGTTCCTGGCTCGCCGGCCGGTCTTCATATCCAGGAAATGATAGTAGAAACCTTTGTAGCCGGTGGCGTCCGGTTCCCTGCTCTGTGGGCTATTCCAGAAGAAACGGAGAGTCGTTAGAGTTCGCTTGATAGCGTCCTCGCGAGAAATGAATCCGCGCTCGGCCCCAATTATGTAGGCAGCAAGCGCGAATCCAGTCGGCGCGATGCTACACGCAGCACCTTCGCGTGTGCTGTCAGGCACTAGCCCATTTTCTGGATTTGCTTCCTTGAGGAAATAGTCCAGCGTTAGACGCTGGAGCACATCGAACTTCTGGTCAGGATAAGGGTCTTGTTTCTGGTTCAAGGCAAGAAAGACTTCACCAGGAGCTTTCGCTGTCACAATGCTCGGAGTACTGTGCGTCGTACGAGTTCCGCGGTTACTCCAAAGACAAGATGCGATGCCAACGCATACACATGCGCAGATAGCGGATACTCTGCGGGACCCTTCGCGAGACCAAGCAACGGGACGGCACCCTCATCAACGACTAACCAAAAGACTGCGCCGAAGGGCAGCCCCGCCCCTGTCGTGACCTCAGGCGCGAATTCTGCAGCCGCACCATACAAGCCGCCCACACCGGTACCGAGACTGTAGTGGACAAGTGTACCTCCGAGCTTCTTCTCGTCCTTCGTCAGCGTGTGGTGAAAGAGACCTTCTGAGATGGCGGAGGCGGTCTTGATCGTCGTGTCATCCGCGGGTTCGCTACTTGATTGCTCTTGCGGTGCGCTCGGCGACCTCTCGTTTGGTTCGGCGAGTTTGCTCCACACATCCTGAAATCGGTTCATTGTCCACGATGCCAACAGTCCCCCAACGAGACCAGCCGCCAGTCCCTTCCACGGCTCGCTATTCTCGCACTGGTTTGTTCGTCTCTTGTCTCGCATGTTGCGGGCCTACTGATTCGATGTCGTCGCGGGCAGCTGCGATGGGCGATGCATTGTTGCAACGGTTGTTCGCACAGTAGCTATACTACCGAGCACTTGGCTTGGACCAGCTTGCCACGGAAGTATAACGTCACGCCCGGTACGTCCGTCTTACAATCCTGCGGTTGGGTCACGTTGCGGATTGACCGCGACACCATGCTTAAAGACCAATTCGCCACCCAGATAACCTGAGATCGTGATCAATATGACCCCAACCAGAGACAACGCAACCGGGATAGTGTAACTGCCACTCACTATGTGCGAGCCGCCTTTCGTCCGCAGGTAAAAGCTAGCTGCGAAGATCAGCAACGCAATAACATTCAGGCGAGCATGCCAGTTGGCGACCCTTTTCACTGCGGGGTTTTTGATTGACATCCAGTCAATGATTCCAAAGACCGCCGCTGCCACCGCGCCGAGAATGCCAGCCAGCAACGTATAGAATGCGACGGAATCTCTCCAGACAGGATTACCGCGCCAGAGATAGATCACATCCGCTACGAACGAAAAGATCCAAAGACCAATAGGAAATGGGATCAACATTGGATGAATCGGATGCCCTCCGATACTAGCAGGACTTGCCATTATTAATCTCCTTCAGTCGTACTGACAAAAGCATTCTAGAGTGACTTCAAGTATTCGACCAAATCACTCTTTTCCTTTTCGCTAAGATTCAACCGCTTAAAGTCATTATAGTGGTTAACAACGTCCAGCAAAGTCGCAAAGCGTCCATCGTGATAGAAGCCGCCCTTCATGTGTGCGAAGAGTCCGCGCAACGGCGCTGTCCGATAACTGTTATCGGGCGAACGGCTTGATTGAAAATCATCGATGCCGATCTCCGAAGCCTTGTGCGTGTTCCAACCCGACTCGGTAAAGAGTGGCGGCACATGACACACCGCGCAGTTGGCCTTCCCTTTGAATAGTGCCTGACCATGCGTCGCCGCCTGCTTATCGAAACTGCCTTCCGGTGGTGTCGGCGGTGGAATCGCCAGTTGATAAAACTGAAGTGCAGCAAGCTTCGAACTCACCATGTCAGTCTCGCTTCGTTTGTTTCCAAAACCGGCACGGGCCGCAACCGGATACTTCGTGGCATCGTTAAGACGCGCGTCGTAAAAATTTCCCTGGCCTTGCAGTTCAAGGTTGCCCACGAATGCGTTCCAATATGTGACCGTGCCCCAACCGCCGGTCCAGGTGTGCAAGTTGATGCCGGCCATACCGAAGGCAGGCGGTATCAAGGTGGCTGCGGCCTTACCGTCGGGCCGAAAAGCCTTGCCATCGAGGTTCAACTCCGCGTCGAATTTTCCTGGTCCCCAACTGGCGAGCACCTTCTTCACAGTCGCTTCATCTACCAGCAGCAAACCGGTGAACGCGCTCAAGTCAGGCGCGAGTGAGATGATGGCGCCAGTGTTAAGATCGCGGTTGGGCCAACCGTCGAGACGGTGTCCAATACCCGGAGCAAAGGCGTCGTCAACAGTTGAGTGACATACCGCACAGGTTAGGCCAACCGTCTTGAGACTACCGTCGCCGTTGAACTGCCCTTTGACACCCAACACGGAGTTCAGCTTGATCAGCGCCAACGTGGTCGCCGGATCATCAAGGTTGATTTCACCTTTCTTGATTTTCTCAACCAGATCTGCGGGCAGCGCGTCCATATCAACTTTCAAGCCGACAGCAAGAGCCGTCTTAGGACTCACGCCTGGACCAACACCACCTAGTTTCGCGCCTTCGAGTGCCCGATGGATCTTGAGTTTGTCGGTCCAGAACGCCTCGTCACCAAACGTGTCGTAGCGGAAGATCTGCTTCCCTTCCTCAAACATCCGTTGTGAATTGGAGCTAATCTGACGGTCGAACCCCTGTTCTTTCTGTGCGCTACTGCGTGCTGAGAAATAAACAAGTCCGACGGCGGTTAGCGCGAACAGCATTGTCACCTTGAGTAATGTGGCGGTCCGGCCCCTCGCAAATAAACTGCCCTGAGAGGATTCTAATTTTGGATTCACGTCGTTACGCATACTTACGTCCTCCTACTGCAACCGTTATTTGTTAACTGAAGTGATTGAAACTTACATGGTCACAACAGGTGGTCTTCTGGAATGACCAATGGGCTGTGACTCGTCGGCTCATATGAACTTACTCGGAGCCTCTTTAACAGGGGGAATGCTTGTAGGGGAACGCCTATTAGGGTAGACCCTAAGACTCAAAATGTAAAGGAGTCCGGATCACATGACTTCGTTGATAACTTAGCAAGTGGTTTTCGCCGATTCGTATGCAGCCTGTTATGATGTGCTCATGACGAGGACGGAGCCGTCAGCAAAAAGGTAAGTCTGGACGGTGTAGGTCAGAGCTTGAATGCAGGTAATTCTGAAGCTCTTGATGCATTGATCCTTCTTATAAGTCTACAGAACCCCCTCGAAAAGTTATCCTATCAAAGCGCGAATCTGCCTAGGGATATTAACAATCATGACTATACCTAAAGGTTATCAAGGGTTACGTTTTCCGTGCGAGTGTGTGTCTGCTGGGGGCGGTGGCTACAGCGACCCATGGGCCGACATTACGAAAAAGAAGTTACTTCCAGACGGCACCAAGGAGGAGATTCTGAATCTCCTGGCCCGAGAGCCAAAGACTATTTCGCAGTTGGCCGAAGCACTTGATCTGTCACCACCAAGCGTTCATACGCACATCAACGACATGATGAACAGCGAGCTTCTGCGTGAATCAATTGAGTGGGAAAAAAAATACCCGGCTGAGCGATATTACGAGCCAAACTTTCCGGTGTTTAGGGCCGGCGAATGCGCCGAATTCAGGACCCTGTGTGAGGAAATGGCCGAGCAGGTAGTCGCGCTGTTCGAAAGAAAGCGCTCAAAGCTGGAGCGCGCCTTCGGTAGAACCGGGCTTGCTGAGCAAGGTTGGGAATTTTCGAACATCACGCAGTGTTTGTACGCCAACATGCAGCGAACCGCACGCACCCTGCTTGAGGAGCGTGGAGTGCTCTCCCCGCGCGAAAAGCACGCTAACGGCGCCGAGTGGATTTTCTGGGCTGAGGAGCCAAAGGCCAAGGGGCACAAGTAGGGTTCAGCGCCCGCGTGTAAGTTGCTAGTGAAGAAGCGAAAAATGCAACCGACTTCTGGAACCACCACTTTCAGTCGCTGGGTCGCGACTGCCGAAATATCAGGGGTCCTACGTTATGCCCTGAGCATAGTCAGCAACATCTTGAAGTTGGAAGCAGCCTTTACCGCGTGAGGGCGATTCGCGGGCAACGTAATCGTCTCTCCTTCATGCAGGCGAAAGCTTTCTCCCGCTATATCGATATCCGCCTCTCCGTCGAGGACGACAACCAGAGCATCGAAGGGCGCGGTATGTTCGCTTAAACCTTCGCCCTTACCGAAAGCGAACATAGTGATGGTGCCACCTTTGTTTTTCAATAACACATGACTAACGATCGAGCCCGCTTGATACTGCAGTAGATCAATGAGCCGCATTACCTCGGCAGGTTTGACTGAAGCTTGATCGTTCATTTCAATTCCCTTCGCGAAAGGCTCGGGCTCTTAAAGTCTAGCTCAGCGTTTGCTGACGGTAATCGCCACCGCCCCAAGCTGCTTGCGGTTTCTTCGGAAGGTTGATCTCATCTCCAGGACTCTGTGGCGGGCCTCGGTGTCGTGGAGGACATTCCAGACAAAACGAAGCGCTCCCGCAATGCCTTCGTCCTGGATCAGCCGGCCCGGCTCAAGCAAACTCATCGGAGCGATGTCAACGGATTGAACCGCGAATCCTTCCGATTCCAAAAGCAAACGCCATTCGGGAACGGTTAAAGGCCTGACGCCGTGATGGACAACACCGGTCAGATCGTTCTCCGTCCGTCTTCTTGCCTCCTCGTCCAGATTGTCGGAAAGAAGACTCATCTCATGAATGCCATAGCGGCCTCCGCTCTTAAGCAGGCGATGGGCTTCGCGCACGATCTCTCGCTTTGTCGCTTCGGTCTGCATCGTGAGCATCGCCTCACCATAGACGACTGTAGCTGAGTCGCCAGGTAGACCAGTATCCGAGGCGCTTCCGAGAACGCATCGTTGCCGCTCTCCATTCAGGTAGCTGCGAACAATCTTTGCTGCGGCCTCATCCCGTTCAACTGCGGTGTAGGAGGCCGGTCCTGAGCGGAGCGTGAGCGCGGCCGTAATTCCCATGCCGGGAGCAAACTCAATGACTTCATCCGGCGGCTTGATGGCAAGGTGTTTGAGCATGAGCCGTGTCAACTCCATGCCGCCGGGACGCAGCACGCGCTTACCGAGCCGGGCCAACACCCAGTGGCCCGGCATTTTCTCTGTCTTCATTCCTTCGCCGGGGTTCACGAGAGTTGGTGAGTGTTCCATGTTTGCCCTAAACCACCTCTGCCACCGCCGGAACGGCTGGTGGAATGATCGCCGCCTTTTTGGCGGGACGTTGCCACATTAGATTGAGTGCGAAATAAACAAACGAAATTGCGCCGAGGGCAAATGTTGTGTCACCGATCATTCGCATCCAGCGGAGAGTCTGCATTAGGGGTGTCTGCAAGAATTCGGAACTACGCGCGGACCAGTAGCCGACCGATACTGATTGATACGTTTGCAGCAAGCCAACCGGAAGCAGACTCAAGACGATTTCCAACATCAAACCGATATTGATGGCCCAGAACGCAAACCAAATCGGCCGTTCCTTCCACTTGAGTTCCGGCTTCATCGCCCGCAGACAAAACAGCATTAGTCCAAGTCCGAGCGTCCCGTACACGCCGTAAAGTGCGCCATGCGCGTGCACCGCCGTAGTGTTCAAGCCCTGCATGTAGTAAAGCGCGATCGGCGGATTGATCATGAATCCGAAAATGCCTGCGCCCACCAAGTTCCAGAACGCAACCGCGACAAAGAAATAAACAACCCACTTATACTGGCTTAGCCATGGCCGTGCTTTGGAACGTCGAATGTTTGCCACGGCTTCGTGTCCCACCAAGAGCAGGGGAACGATCTCCAGCGCACTAAACACCGAGCCGAAGGCGAGCGCCACGGTCGGTGTTCCCGAAAAATATAAGTGATGAAGCGTGCCGATAATTCCGCCACTCAAATAGATCGCGCCTGAAAGCAGTGCTGCCTGCGCGGCGCTCTCGGCCCGGATGACGCGCAGCTTGGCAAAGAGAAATGCGATGACCACTGTGGCAAAAACCTCGAAGTAACCTTCGACCCAGAGATGGACTACCCACCAGCGCCAATACTCGACGACGGAAAGGTGCGAGCGCATTCCCCAAAAGAGTCCGGGACTGTAGAACAAAGCGATTCCTGTAGTCGACAAGAAGTAGAGAGTTATCAGAGATTTCGAACTGCCTTTTTTCCTCAGTGCAGGAATCGCGGTGCGCGCAATCAGGAAGAGCCACAAGAGCAAGCCAACAAAAAGCGCTGCTTGCCAGACTCTGCCCAAATCGACGTATTCGTAGCCTTGATGCCCGAACCAAAACCACAAACTTCCGGGCAGCAGGTGCATCACGGACAGCCATTGCCCGGCCATAGATCCTAAAACCACTATCAACAACGCGCCGAAAAGCACATCCACGCCGAGTTTTTGACGCCGTGGTTCGTAGCCGCAGATGAATGGAGCGATGAAGAGTCCGGCGGCCAACCACGCTGTAGCAATCCAGAAAATTCCGAGCTGTGTATGCCAGGTTCGCGTGACTACATACGGCAGATAGTCGGCGAGCGGAATTCCGAAAAAGCCGCCGCCCTCAACACCGTAGTGTGCAGTGAGCATTCCCATTGCGATTTGCAAAAGGAACAGGAGGGTGACAACCAGGAAGTACTTGACAGTCGCTTTTTGTGAAGGTGACATCTGGGCGCCGATCAACGGATCACCGTCCGGCACGTCGTCCGAAACCATTTGCGTTTCGCGCGAGGCGTAATACCAAACCAACCAGCCGATGCCCGCCAGCAGCATGAT
>JBDUAQ010000158.1:0-7561 GCA_040004575.1 bacterium | reverse complement strand
AACCGATGCCTGAGCTAATAGTGAAATATCCCGACCGTGCGCCCGACCGGTTTCCGCTGGGGCGACTGCGAATCACACTCGGCAGATCCGCTCGCAACGATCTGTGTATTCCCGATCCGTTTGCCTCGCGAGTACATGCCGAAGTACGCCGCGAAGGCGAAGAATATTACCTTCAGGATTTGGGTTCCGCCAACGGCACGCTTTACAACGGCGGCACGGTTGAAGGCACCGTGCCCTTGACCCCCGGTGGTCGCATCCAAATCGGCGAAACGGAAATCGTTTTTGACGACGGCACCTATCACTCGAGCATGGGTGCCACGATGATCACCGACAATTCCTCCACTTCGCTGCCTGAAGCAACCATCGCCCTCGCTTCCGGCGACCGGACTACCTCGGGTTTACTCGAAGCGATCGAGGGGGCGCGCAGCAAGCCGGACATTAACGAGGTAGCACGCGTTGCTCGCGACGGTCGCGAAGGTGACCTGCTTGCCCTGATCAGCAAAGTGGGCATCACGCTGCTGAGTTCGTCGACGCTTGAACAGACGCTGGAACAAATCGTCTCGCTCGTGTTTGAAGCCGTCCCCGCCGATCGTTGTTTGCTCATGATGCGCGATGAGCATAGCGAAGAAATGCGCGTGGCCGTGGCGCGCCTGCGTGATCGTGTCGGCGCAGTGGGCGAGATTCGCGTCAGCCGCAACGTGATGGACGAAGTTGTTATTAAGGGTAAATCTGTGCTCACCTCCGACGCGCAACACGATCCGCGCTTCGCCAGTGGCACGGTTGTGCTGCAGGGCGTCAGGTCGGTGCTGGCCGTTCCCCTGGGAGTTTCGGAAAAAGTCTTCGGCATCATTTATGCCGACTCGCCGATCGCGGAAGGAAGATTTACCGAAGACCATCTCAAGGTGTTGACAACCCTGGCATCAGTCGCAGCCATTCGCGTCGAGAATGCGCGACTGGTCGAGGCGCGTTTCCAACAGGAGCGACTTGAGCGCGAGCTGCAACTGGCAATGGAAATTCAGCAGCGCTTCCAGCCAACTGCGCCTCCGGTAGTTTCCGGTTACGAATTTCAGGGTATTAGTTTTCCCTGCTACGAAATTGGCGGCGACTATTACGACTTCATTCAACGCGACGACGGCCGTTTGGTGATCGCTTTAGGTGACGTCTCGGGCAAGGGAACTGCGGCCGCGCTCCTGATGTCGTCGCTGCATGCGTCGATTCATGCGCAGACCGGCTCGCACGACACGCTGGTGCAAACAATTTCGGCGGTTAATCGCTACCTCGCTGACAACATTCCGTCGAATCGGTTTGTCACACTCTTTTATGCGGAACTTGATCCCGAGTCAGGCGCGCTTTCGTTCCTAAACGCGGGCCACAATCCGCCGCTGATAGTTCATGCCGCGGGAACTGTCGAGCAACTTGCTTCGGGTGGCCTGCCGCTGGGAATCAAAGCTGACGCCGACTACCGCGAAGGCCGTACCAACCTGGCGCGGGGCGACGTACTCGTCATTTATTCTGATGGTGTGACGGAGGCGGCGAGTCCGAACGGTGAGGAGTTTGGTCCTACCAGACTTTATGAGGTGGTGTCGCGCAACGTCGATGCATCGGCCGCGGGAATTCGCGATCGCATCGAGTCAGCTTTAACTAAATTCTCACAGGGCACACAGGCCGCCGACGACATTACGCTCGTGATCGTCAAACGTCAGGCGGAGACAAGACAACTCACCGCCAGTGGCGCTCGCTGACTCCTTCCCATCTCCTTGCCGATAGAAATCTCAGAGTGGATCAGGACACAGACATAGGCGGCCCGGGTCATCGTTTTCCGGTGACTAAGAATTCGGCTATTATTGCTGCGCGCAGCGCGGATCCGGAGGTGCGCCAACGCGCGTTCGCTACCATCGTTGAAGCTTATTGGAAACCCGCTTACAAATACATTCGCATCAAGTGGCAAGCAGCAAACGAAGACGCTAAGGACCTCACGCAGAGCTTCTTCGTCACCGCCATCGAGAAAAACTATTTCGCCAGTTACGACCCTTTGAAGGCCAGTTTCCAAACGTTTATTCGCACTTGCCTGGATCGCTTCGTCTCGAATCAACGAAAGTCTGAACAGCGCCTCAAGCGAGGTGGCGGCGCCGATCATTTCTCGCTGGATTTTGACGAAGCAGAAAACGAACTTTCCTTGCACAGTTTCGTTTCTGAAATAACGCCGGAAGATTACTTTCATCGAGAGTGGGTGCGGAGTTTGTTGGCGCTGGCCGTAGAAACTTTGCGCCGTCATTATGCGGATAAGGGAAGCGACGTCTACTTTAAGTTGTTCGAGCTTTACGATCTGCGAGAAGGTGACGCCGTTCCGGGTGCGGAGTCGAAGGCCTCGTATTCAACACTCGGGAAGGAGTTTGGTTTGACGACGGCGGACGTCACAAACTACCTGGCGGCGGCGAGACGCAAGTTTCGTGAAATCGTGCTCGCAAGACTGCGCGACATAACCGCGACTGAGGAAGAATTTCGGTCTGAAGCGCGCGCTCTTTTGGGAGTGAAAATAAAATGAGATGGCTCTCGGACAGGAGTTTGACGCATCTGCTGAGCGTGGCCAACGATTTGGATTTCGGAACCACGAAATACCGCCTGCTCGAAGAGATCGCCAGCGGCGGCATGGGCACTGTCTATCGCGCCGAAGACACGGAACTTGATAGAGAAATAGCAATCAAGGTTCTGAACACGCCGGAGGCGAATCCTGAGATGGCGAAACGGATGGTGCGCGAGGCGCAGATCATCGCGCGACTGGAACATCCCGGAATAGTGCCGGTTCACGATGTTGGTCTGCTCGCAGACGGTCGCGTGTTCTACGCAATGAAGCTGGTGCGCGGGAGTCGCCTTGATGAATACGCGGCGGAGCACGATTCCCTGAAGGATCGTTTGCGAAAATTTCAGGGAGCTTGCGAAGCCGTCGCCTTTGCCCACACTCACGGAGTGATCCATCGCGATCTGAAACCCCAGAACATCATGATTGGATCGTTTGGCGAAGTGCTGGTGCTGGATTGGGGAGTCGCGAAAATAATTGGGCAGAGTCGAGATTCCGATAGCCTCTCGGAAGCCGATACCTTACGGCTAACCCCGCGAAATGAGAGCGAGCCTGAAGAAGAGCACGTCGTTGGGCCGGCAGAAACGGAAGACACCGCGCAGGGTACGATTATCGGCACCCCGCTATACATGTCACCCGAACAGGCGCGCGGCGAGATTGCGCAACTCACGGAACGTTCGGACGTGTACTCGCTGGGAGCCATCCTCTATTTTCTGCTTACTAACCACACGCCACGAGCCGCGAATGATCGACCGATCCGCGGATCAGGAGGCGACTCCACCAGAATGGCTGAATCTACGGCTCCCCGGCCACGAGAATTGAGTCCGAAGATTGGCAAAGCGGTGGAAGCCGTTTGTCTAAAAGCGATGGCGCCAGACCGGGCTGAAAGATATGCCTCCGCCAGGGAATTGCGCGACGACGACGTCAACCTGATAGACGATGAACCGGTGACCGCATACCGCGAAAATGCTTTCGAGCGAGTAGGCCGCTGGCTCAGTAGAAACCGCTTTCTGGTTTTCTTGGTTCTGGCCTACCTCTTAATGAGAATTTTTTTCGTTTTAACCGCCCGACACTAAAGATTTCTCGCCCGGCGTTTAATAGAAGAGTAGCGGCACAAAGAAGGTGCCTACAGGGATGAAAAAACTCCTGTTAGCGACACTCGGTAGCTTCGCATTCTTGCTGGTTGTAAATGCAGCACTGTTCCCAGTCTTCTTTCCCGACGGGCCGCGCGAGCGTTACGTCGAGGGCAGGTCGTCGCCGCTTGTTCTTTATAGCGTGCTCGCGTTCCTGATCACGGCGTTCTTGATGTCGTATCTCTACCCGCTGATCAGTCGTGATGGGCCAGGCTGGAAAGAAGGCCTACGCGTGGGGGTGATTATGGCGCTCTTTGTGTCGTTGCCGGAGAACCTACACGTCTATGCCCTTACGAATGTATCGATTCTTAAGGTGTTCTTTCCGGCCGTTTGGGTCACAGTGATTTGGGGATTGGCGGGTGTGGTGATTGGAATGATTTACGGCCGTGAGCCAGCCAAAGGGAAGGCCATCAACGTGGCCGGGAGCCCGGTCCAAAGATTCGACTCGTAAAACGAGATACTAAAGGAGCAAAGAAAATGTCTAAACCACTGATAGGTGTCTTACTCGGCGCAGTACTCGGGGCCGTTGACGGTCTGACTGCGTGGTTCACACCAGCGGTTCGTGCTCAGATCGCCGGCATCGTCATCGGGTCTACCATCAAGGGAATAATTGCAGGGATCGCGATCGGGTTCTTCGCCAGAAAGTCCCACTCGTTGCCGGTTGGCATCCTGTTTGGTCTGATTGTCGGCGCGGCTTTGGCCTATCTGACGGCCCTCTTAAATGGTGGTTACTATCTGCAAATCATTTTGCCCGGCAGCATGGTGGGCTTGATCGTTGGCTTTGCAACCCAGAAATACGGGAAGGCCCCGGCAGTTGTGCACGGCTAAATGCGCCTGCGCGAGACTCATTCTCGTGTCATGAGGTCAGTACCACACCGCGGTAGCGGGTGGGTCTGCTTACTTTTCCCAAACAAAGTTACCAGGAGATTCATATGCCCAGAGTAGTTCATTTTGAAATTCACGCGGGTGATCCCGCGCGTGCCATTCACTTCTATGAAAAAATCTTTGGCTGGACTTTTCAGAAATGGGAAGGACCAATGGAATACTGGTTGGTCAACACCGGCCCCGATCACCAACGAGGCATCAACGGAGGCCTTATGCCCAGACGAGGCGAACTCGATGGCCAGGCCGTCATCGCCTATGTCTGCACGGTCGATGTGGGCGCGATCGATGAGTCGATCGCCACAGTGGTAGCGAATAACGGAACCGTAGTTGTGCCGAAGATGCCCTTGCCCGGTATGGGCTGGCTGGTCTATTGCAAAGACACCGAAGGAAACATCTTCGGCATGATGCAGAATGATCCGAACGCTAAGTAGTCAGGCCGGTGGATCAGTCGCTCGGCTTGCCTTGCAACAGCGCATCGCAAGGCAGTGTCTGCGGGCCGGCGTCATTACAGATCGCGAATTGCGGGCCCGGATACATGGTCACGCCGGCAAACTCACCTTTGGCGTTGATGATGTAAAAGTTGATCCCAAAGTTTGGATTGCCTTTGCTGTTTAGCAGTCGCTTCTCAACGGTGTTGGCCTTAATGCGACGCAACGCTTCCATGCCGGCATCCTTTGGATGTTTTCCATTGCGCATTTCCTCGACAACCAGAAACGAGCAGAGGTTGTAAAGATTCGCCTCGCCGCGTCCTGTCGATCCGGCAGCCCCCACCGCACCGTCAACATAGAGTCCGGCGCCGAGAATCGGCGAATCACCCAGGCGCCCCGGAATTTTCCAAGCGAGCCCGCTGGTGGTCGTGACGCCGCAAATCTCGCCTTTCGCGTTGATGCCGTCGCAGTTGATCGTGCCGTAGTAGTGTTCACGATCGATCAAACCCTCCTGCGCCATCTTCATACCTTCACGATGCCAAACCTCAGCGCGCGTTTTCGGATCGAGGTAATGGGAAGGATCAGTGCGGCGTTTCCACTCGAGCCAGAGCTCGCGTGAATGATCAGTATTTAGATCGTCCTCGATCTTGAAACCCATGTCGTGCGCAAACTGTTGCGCACCCTTGCCGACCAGCAGATGGTGATCGGTGTTCTCCATTACCGCCTTAGCCACGAGCGAGGGAGTGCGCACGCCCTCGAGCGCGCCCACTGCGCCGGCGCGCTTCTTTGGCCCGTGCATGCACGACGAATCAAGCTGCACGACGCCCTCAGCATTCGGCAACCCGCCGAAACCAACGCTGTCGTCCAGCGGATCGAGTTCCACAATATTCACGCCCGCGATTACCGCATCAAGCACGTCCGCGCCCGCGGTGATCATCGTGAACGCCTTCTGCACCGCCGTTACATCGCCGCCATTTTTGAACTTATTACCATTGGCCGACGAAATGACGATCGGCTTCACGTCAGCGGGCATGATGATATTCGGAAACTGAAGCACTGACGCTTTCGTGCCGGCAAGCGTAAGTCCGGCGACTGCGCTCGTGCGCATGAAGTCGCGACGTTTGATTCGTTTGGTCATAGGTTCCTCATTTCAAACTCAAGCATTTCAGAGTTCAATAGCATTCAAGTAGTTCAGAGTTCAAGCTTTAGCTTGCGACGTGGAGAAGCATTCAACCCGATGACTATATATCCCACTTCTTTCCATAGTCCAGAAGTGGATATCGTCGCCAGATTTCCTTCGCCTTCTCATGTCCAATCTTCTCCAGGTATTCTCTTGCGCTTGACCATGGCCAATCCTGCCACCTTTCTACATAGCCGTGGTGCACAGGGTTGTTGTGTACATAATTCAGAGTCGTCAAAAAATGGCGTTCGGATTTCATCGGTCTTTCGAAACAGTTGTACCAAACCTTTCGTCCTCTACAATTATCTTCACCGTTCCATTTGTAAGAAGAACGGCCATGGAATTGCCCTAGGCTATCTCGCAGTTCCTTGATTCGCTCCGTTCTCACTAGAGTGTGATAGTGATTTGGTAATATGCACCACGCATAGAGCCGCGTGCTAAATTCGCGACAGATTGTCAGAACATCCGACTCACACTCAGTCATCCGTTCAGGATCTTTTCCGATCACGCAAGCGTGTTCATAACATGAGGCGGAAACCAGGTATTGCTTTGCCACCTCAAAGTCGAGATGTGGTGGCGTATGCCAGGGCAGGTGGCGTGCTTTGCGCAGTTCAAGCGCATACTTCCTTTCGCTTTCCGTCAATTGTCGCCATTGATACACACGGAAGGTCTAGTTGCTCGGCGAAAGAAGAGCAAGCTAAAGCTTGAACTCTAAACTATTAGCCTCTTGCCAGAGTTTTTGTAAATGTCTCAACTCACTTCCGGATTGATAGACAAGCTAAAGCTTGAACTCTGAACTTCTAGCCCGTTGCCAGGCTTGTTTTAATTCTCTCAGCAGTCTTAGGCCCGATCCCACCGACTTGTTCCAGTCCGCCTCCGACTGCAACAAATTTCCGCAGCGCCTCGAGTGAAGAGACTTTGAATTTCTGATGGAGCAGCGCCGCAGTCTTCGGGCCAATGCCCGGAATGTCCAACAAGTCGAGCACGCTCTCCGGCGTTTCCGCGATGATTCGTTCCCACGCGTCGAAAGTCCCGCGATCGAGCAGTTCGATAATCTTGCCGGCGATGGCTTTGCCAACTCCGGGAATTGCCTGCAACCCAGCGATGCCTTCCTCGCCGGCAATCTTCTGCATCGGCTTAGGCCAGGTTTCAATTGCTTCGCCGGCGTTGCGATATGAACGCAAGCGAAAAGGATCGTCGCCGCGAATATCCATCAACGCGGCCAGGCGGTAAAACCTGCGCGCGATTGCTGCGTTGTCCACACTCGCTCCCCGAAGTTGTAAGCTGCTTAAAAAGTTGTAACGGAATGCTTAGTCTACGTCCAAAAGAAGATTGAGATCAAAGGTTGCAAATGAAT
>JBDUAQ010000157.1:0-7600 GCA_040004575.1 bacterium | reverse complement strand
GGCTGGGATTGATTGATAACTGGCTACGGCATGTTCAGGATGTGCGGCAGAAACACGCGGCTCTGCTTGCCGCAGTTGACGACGCGCGCCGCTTGAATAAACTGTGCGAGTTGAATGTGATCGAGCAGGTATCCAATGTCTGCCAGACGACGATTGTGCAGGGCGCCTGGGAACGGGGACAGGATTTGACAGTGCATGGTTGGATTTACGGATTGAGCGATGGGCTGATTCGTGATTTGAAGATATCGACCAGCAATCAGGATGAAGTGGCGACGATCTATGGCAATGCGATCGCCGTCTGCGGCCAGCCTTAGATTGCAACTCAAACAGAAATGGCGGGTAGTGGGTCAATTCGGAATCTGCGAGCGCGGTTGCTTACAGAACCGAGCGCGGTAGCGCCGGATGCCAGAGTCAACAGCATCAACCGTTGGGTCATCTCTTACAGAAGAACTCGCGAACTTTCGTGAATCAATCTCCGCCTGTCGTCATCATCCGAAGTTGACTCTGGCATCCGGCGCTACCGCGCTCGGTTCTGTAAAGGGCTCTGGCTTACCAAAACAGGAGATTCCCATGGTTGAGATAACGATAGAAGGTGATCAAGCAGTGTTTGAGGTTCAGGGCTGGGACAAGCTCTGGTCCTTGCGGAGTCGTTTACAGATTCCGCTCGCACACATAAAAGATGTGCACGCAGACACGGAGCCGGCAATGGGTTGGTTCCAGGGCTTGAAGATCGCGGGAACAGATGTGCCCAACATCTTTCGCGCCGGGACCTTCTACCAAAAAGGAGAATGGGTGTTTTGGGACGTTCACGATCCGGAGAAGACCATAGTCATTGAGTTGGCGCATGAGAGATACAAGAAATTAATTATTGAGGTTGAAAACCCGGCGCAGGAAATACAGAATATTAAACAGCGACTGGGCCAAGGCCAACGTTAGTGAGTGAGTGTGAAACGGTAAAAAGATGCACTGAGTGGGCCCATTTATCAATTGTTCACGAGGCTTCCCAATGAACGAGTCTCAAACAGCACCCGTGGTGTTAGTCCATGGAGTTCTTGGTTTCAATAGGTTGATGTTAGGCAGTTTGAACATCGCCGATTACTTTCGACTCATTCCTAACGCCTTGCGAAACGACGGGCATGTCGTGCCTGAGCCACCACGACTGAACCCGGCTGGCAGCGTTGCTGAACGGGCCCAGGATTTGACGAACTACCTGCAAGACCGGAATAACGTCGAGGTCCTTGATAAGAAGGTCCATATCGTTGCTCACAGCATGGGCGGCCTTGACGCTCGGTTCGCGATTTCAAAACTAGGCATGGCGGATCGCGTTCTGTCGCTGACCACGATTGCTACACCCCATCACGGCAGTCCAATCGCGGATAAAGTCGCGGCGGGTACGGATCCTGCCTTGAATCAATTCATAGAACACCTGGGAATCGATATCAAAGCTCTTGTTGACCTGAGAACTGACGTATGCCGGCAGTTCAACAATGAAGTTCTTGATGCTCCCGGCGTCCGCTATTTTTCGATTGCCGGTGAATTCGAGCCGCCGCGATCCTTCATCTTCAGAGCGCCACAAGGTCTGCTTGGACCCACCCACGACATCATTGCGAAGAGAGAGAAAGCTAATGATGGACTGGTCTCGGTTACGTCGGCGACGTTTGCCGAACGACCAGCGTGGACTTTATTGGACGGGTGGGAAGCTAATCATTTTCGTGAAATCAATTGGGGAATGAACCTTATCCCTTCACCCCTTGAGTTAGCGGATCACAGCATTGTGGAAAAATATCGAAGCCTGGTAAATCGAATAAAACAATTGATGGGCTCAATCGAAATCTGATGATGGCGACACGATAGACTGTTGTAGCATGACCAGGTTCCGTAATTTAGTTGGCATCTGAAAGCCAGCCTCGTAGAATCCCCGCCGGCGCTTTACTGTTCCCCGGACGTAACGGACCTATCCGTCAATCAGGAGGAGTAAACGATGAACTGGGACACTGGCAACATCGCCTTCATGCTCGTCTCGACGAGCCTCGTGATGCTCATGACGCCCGGGCTCGCCTTTTTTTATGGCGGACTGGTGGGACGCAAGAACGTCCTCACGATCATGATTCAGAGTTTTGTTTCGATGGGGGTCACTACCGTTCTCTGGGTGGTATGCGGCTATTCGATGTGCTTCAGCGGCAGCTATGGAGACGCCGCGAATCCTGACCTCTACGGCATCATCGGAAATTTCAACCTGGCCTTCTTCCGCGGCATCACGCCGACGACGCCGTTTGCCGCATCACCGACGCTGCCGCTGATCGTGTTCGTGGCTTATCAAATGATGTTCGCGCAGATCACGCCCGCACTCATCACCGGGGCCTTCGCGAATCGCGTCAAGTTCAAAGCTTACCTGTTGTTCCTCGTCGCCTGGTTGCTGCTGGTTTATTTTCCCATCGCGCATATGGTTTGGGGCGGCGGCATTTTGCAAAAGCACGGCGTGCTCGACTTTGCGGGCGGTATCGTCGTGCATTGCACCGCTGGTTTCGCGGCGCTCGCTGCGGTGTTCTACGTCGGCAGGCGACGCGTGCAGGATCCGGGGCTGCACAGCATTCCACTCGTAGCTCTCGGCACCGGATTGCTTTGGTTCGGTTGGTACGGCTTCAACGCCGGCAGCGAACTAAAGGTTGATCCGGTAACGTCGCTCGCCTTTCTCAACACTGACGTGGCGGCGTCGTTTGCGGCGATGACCTGGCTCGCGCTCGCGTGGTTCATTGAAAAGAAACCGAAGTTCGTCGGGCTGCTAACCGGATCGATCGCCGGACTGGCGGCCGTCACACCGGCGGCGGGATATGTGAGCACTCCCACAGCGATCTTGATCGGCGTGCTGGCGAGTGTGATTTGCTACTACGCGGTGTGGCTCAAGAACCATTTGCAGTGGGACGACGCGCTGGATGTTTGGGGCGTGCACGGCGTCGGCGGCGTTGTCGGCGTGACGGCGCTGGGGCTGTTCGCGTACAAGGCGATGAATCCCGACGGCGGCGCGGATGGATTGGTGCACGGAAACGCAGCGTTCTTTATCAAGGAAGTTGCGACCGTGCTTGGCGCCGCGCTTTACGCGTTTGTGTTCACCTACATCATGCTGGCAGTTATCAATAAGATCACGCCGGTGAAAGTCACTGCCGCCGAAGAAGAGATGGGCTTGGACGAGACGCTGCACGGCGAGCACGCTTACATTTAAGTATCACCTGAGAAAGGAGCACTACACATGAATACAGCAACACGAGCGTGGAGCAAGCTGGGTCTGGGAATGGTCGCAGCCGCTTGCTGTCTCACCCTCAGCGGGTGCGAAGGCGATTATGCAGTTCCAATCACCTCTGTTCCGACCCACAAGATTGACCAGCGGCTATTGGGCAACTGGGTTTCCAAGGATGGGTCGGACAAAATCAAGGTGCGAAAATTCAACGATTCAATTTTCATCGTTTCCTACAACGGCGATTTGTATCGGGCGTTTCATTCAGACGTTGGGAAGACTTCCTTCATCAGTGCTCAGGATATTGACTCGGCTGGTCGCAAGTATTTCTACCTGGCCTACAGAGTATCCGATGATGGCAAACGGCTTGACCTGCGAGCTGTCAACGACAAGGTAATCCCAAAAGAGACAAGAGACTCGGTCAGCGTACAGAAGCTCTTGAAGAAGAATCTACAGAACTCAGAATTGTTCGGGGACGAAGGCCAGTTTGTCAGGGAGAAATAAATGTTCATGAAAGATATGCTGACGTTCGTTGTGAGCATCATCTTGCTCTGCGCGCCTTCGTTTGCAGCACCGCCGCAGAGCGCGGACACCGCCGTTATCGAGAAGTTCATAGCGAAGCAGGCAACACAGGAAGACGGCGAGGAGTATGCCGGTGCGCGGCAGGTGACTGCGGGAGACTTGAACCACGACGGTGTTCCCGACGTCGCAGTCCTGTACACAATCGAAGGTCAGAATGGGACAAACAACTACGTCCAATACCTGGCGGCTTTTGTTCGAACCAGGCGCGGTCTGGATCCGATGGCGCACACTTTCGCAGGCGGCAAGTGGAACCGAGATGTCGACCTAATGTCCATTAAGAACAACGTGATTCACTTGAAAACCCTTTCGCGTCAAGCGAACGATCCAACCAGCACGCCCAGCAAAAAAGGGACAGCCCGTTTTGTGTTGGTGAAACGCAGGCTCAAGGAACTGTAAGTCTGTGCCACGCCAATGCCCTGACGCATCCTTTCGCGTCGGGACGAAATACCCGAAAGTAGGGCCAGCTCTTGCAACCCAAGACGAAGCTGTCGAGGTCGATGACTGTGACCCAGTTCGACAATGGTTATTGGTACGCAACGGAGATCAAAGAATTCGCGAAGAGCATCGGCATCCCATCCGCGAACAAGCTGCGCAAAGACGAACTCGAGCGCGCCATCAAGCTCTTTCTTGATACGGGCAAGCTCAAGAGCCCAACCAAAAGAAGCGTCTCAGCCTCAGGCAAGAAAGACGTCGAACGCGGGCTGCGCCTCGATCTTCCAGTAGTGGTCTACACAAACGAGAAGGAGACGAAGGAGTTTCTCGAAAGAGAATCTCAGAAACTTGCTCCCGGCCTGAAACGGAAATCCGGTACGCGCTATAGGCTCAACCGTTGGCGCGAAGAGCAACTCGTGAAGGGCGCCAAGCTGACCTATGGAGCCCTGGTCAAAGAATATGTTCGACTCAATCAGACCAGGGAGCCTTTCGCTCACATTCCACACGGCAAGTACATTAACTTCGTGGCCGACTTCCTGGCGGCGGAGAAAGGCGCCACGAGAGAACAGGCGGTAAAGGCGTGGAAGAAGCTGAAGACGATGGACGTTCCCAAGGATTATCGTTCTTGGGCGAAGTATCAGTCATCTAAACCCAGATGATGAATAGCTTACCGGAGGACAAAGTTTATGGACACAAAGCCACACGACGCCCTGGTTATTCTCAAGCTCTACGAACTTCGAGGAGAAACTCTGATGCGTGCCGCGCGCGCATGGTTCTTTACCGAGTTCAACCCGCAAAGCGGCAGAGAGATTGTCGGGTTGTTGCAGAGCGGTGAAAAACAGAGCGCCTACTATCGCATGGTGACTTCGCACTGGGAGGTCGCTGCGGCGCTTGTCAACACCGGCGGCATTGACGAAAAAATGTTTCTCGAAGCTAACAGCGAGCATCTGGTCGTGTTCGCGAAACTGCAACCGTTCGTCGCCGAAATCAGGGAAACGATCGGAGAGCCGGACTACCTGGCAAATCTGGAACAACTGGTAATGCGCGCACCTAACGTTGAGAAGAAGCTGGAGAACCGCCGCCGCTTGCTAGGACGCTGGCTACAGAGCACAAGTCAATCGTAAGGCGAGTCAACGACCATTCACAGTGGCTTTGCACAAAAAAGTTTTGCTTATGTGCAGAGAGTGCTTGAAGAATTCTACCGCAAAGCGGTTATGTAACAGAGCCCAGGGTTGCCGCGTTGCGCGGCTACCCTGGGTTAGAGTTGGATTAGAGTCCTCAACCCTGAAAGGGTTGCGTTCTTAACGCGTTAGTCACAACCCCGGTGGGGTTGGAATGTTTCATGACTTCTTTCCCCAGGGTAGCCGCGCAACGCGGCAACCCTGGGCTGCGTTACATAACCGCTTCGCGGTAAAGAGACAGCCTTCTCAGCGGTAAGAACTAACTGATTGCGTGCCTCTTCGGCTGGGGTGGATGAAACGGGTTGAGCCGTCAGAAAACTTTACGATCTGCGTGCCATCTGCTGCGCGATAGAACTTCGGAGGCAGACTCGCCGCCCGATAATATTTGGGAGCCATGCTTGAAGGCGCGGTGTTCGACGAACTGGAGCTGCGGACGCGCGATTCTGGCGAGGGCGTCGGAGAGCTGTAGCGCAATTCGGGTTTAGGGAAACGAATGCTGGGCGCACCAACACGCTGCAAGCTGTTGCGCGGGGTGCGCCGCGTGCCTTGTCCGCGGTTGGAAATATTGGGAGACGCTACAGTTGTTGGTCGCTTCTCCGTTTGATTTGAAACGGGGTCTTCGCTCTTTTTATCGGCAAGTCGATCCTTTTTATCCTCTGCAGAATTTACAGGCGTGATTGGCGTAGCGCCAACGCTGTCGGGCGTCCGCACTCGCTCCGGTTTGCGCGCGCTTGCCGACTGCCGCAGCGCCGCAGCGGTATCAGTTGCAGGCGTAGCTGACGGCGCCCTATCGGCGGAGGGAAACCATCGCTGCGATGCATAGAGAATTCCGCCAGCCAGTGTGACGACGAGTGCCAACACGGCGGTAGCGCCTGCCGGACCAAATCGTTTCGCTGATCCCACCAAAGCCAGGTTTACAGCAGGAGGTTCCGGACCACGCCGCGAAGTCATGTCGCTGATGTGTATCGTTTCACCAGCAGGCCAGACCCTCGCCTCGATGACTTTATTGAGTTCGCCCTTCCCTTCTCCCACCCTGGTTCGGCCCATGCGTCGCAGCGCTTCGCGAAACTCGTTGGCGTTTTCATAACGCTCGGCAGGGTTTTGCGCCATCGCCTTGTTTAGGATTGCCGCGATCTGCGGACCAACGGCTTCGTGAATCTGATTGGCGAGCTGCAACGGATCCGGCCCACCGTTTACGACGGCAGCGGCTCGAACCATGGCGTCAGGCGGTTTGATACCGGTCAGTAAATGATAGAGCGTGGCCCCGAGCGCATAGATGTCGCTGCGCGGATCGGTGCGCTGATCCTGGATCTGTTCGAGCGGCGCATAATGTTTGGTGTAACCGAAGAAAGCCTGGGAGGCAGTCGCGGAATGATCCGCCGCTTGCGCCGCTTGCGCCTTAGCAAGACCAAAATCTAACAGCGCGATCTGGCCGGTAGCACTGAGTTTCAAATTGTGGGGTTTGATATCGCGATGGATTACCTGACGATCGCGCGAGTGTAGATAGATCAAAGCATCAAGCAACTGGTCGGCCCAGGCGATTACCTGATCGCGAGGAAATGGTCCCGGCTGCTGCGCAATGATTTTCGCCAGGTCAACACCGCCGATAAACTCCATCACGAGAAACGCGCGGTTGCCTTCGACAAAGTGATCGGTGACGCGCGGCAGCGCTGAATGCTGCATGCCGGCGAGCATCCGAGCTTCGCGCTCGAATTGCTTACGCATGGATTCTTCCGACGACAGCGTCTCCTTGAGGGCCACGGTTATTTCGAGTCGCTGATCACGCGCTTCGTAAACCGCTCCCATGCCGCCGCGACCGAGTTGGCGAACAATGCGATAGCGATCTTGGAGCAGTGTGTCCGGCGTTAGCGGAGCGTTATACGCGACGGGATTGAAATCGTGAGATGCGATCAAGGATGGCTCCATTCGGGTAGGCATTCTTGCCTGGCTATTGAACTGGGAAGACTTGTGAAAGCGAATCGACTTTCCTGGGGCGATTAAAGTTGAAGCGTTATTTGAGAGGATCTACTGGGGCAGCGACTCGTTCGTGAGTCGCCAGGATGATTGGAGTTGGTCCTGTTGATGACCAACTTCTGCAGTCTGAAGTATATACACTCAGGAACACGGGCACAAGGAGAATGGCGCCGGCGTTCAGGCTCGGAGTGACTTCCAG
>JBDUAQ010000156.1:0-7794 GCA_040004575.1 bacterium | reverse complement strand
TGAACTCTGAACTGCGTTCGCTAGTTCGAAGTCGCCTCGGCTTTGGCGCAATGCTGATCAAAAGCCTGGATCAGTTCACTTGCAACTTGCGAAGCGTCTCTGCCTTCGATCTGGCGGCGTTCCATCATATACACAAGTTGACCATCCTTCAGGATTGCGATTGATGGCGAAGACGGTTCGTAGCCGGTGAAGTAGCTGCGCGCTTTTTCGGTAGCTTCAATATCGGCGCCCGCGAACACAGTGCCAACTTTGTCTGGCCGCACGCTGTGTTGCAGGGCGCGCGCTATTCCCGGCCGGGCTTTCCCCGCCGCACAGCCGCAAATTGAGTTAACAACCAGCATCACGGTGCCGGTGCTGTTCTCAATCGTCTTTTGCACATCTTCGGGCGTACGCAATTCTTCAACACCGATTCTGGTTAGCTCCTCGCGCATCGGGCGAATCATCAGTTCTGAATATGGCATGGGTTCCTCCTCGTTAAATCTCAGATTTCAAATTTTAGATTGCAGATAATCTTAGGAAGCGATTGTAACACAGTCCAGGTTGCATGGGTTGGGAGGCGACGAGGGCTAGTCAACGACAATCACCGCCCGCAGCTCGCGAAACTTCCGATCGCTAATTCCGCGCACCATCATCAGGTGCTCTGCGCGGCGAAAGGGTCCGTATTGCTCGCGATACGCGATGATTCGTTCAGCGATCCCGCGGCCGACTGCGGGTAGTTTCTCGAGTTCCTGCCGCGAAGCAGTGTTGATGTTTACCTGCAACTCTCGGTCAGCTTGGGGCGCATCCGGATTCAACTGAACTGCTGACTTCATAGAGCGTGGAAGCGTGGCGCAGGCTGAAGCAGACAGGATTACGGCAAAGCTGACGAGAGCAAACAATGGCGCAGGAAACTTTGCTGGCGGGAGATTTTGTTTCACGTATGCAAGTAAGTGTTCGTGAAGGCTTTGTGACTCTGCCGCTCGCGTGTGCACTATGCTAAAAGTCTAATGATTCCAAAAGTTCGTATGTTTTATGGCGCGTTGTCCACAAGTTTTTCCACAGCTCGGGTGGAAAAATATTTTGAAGCGTTGTCCGACAAACTTCAGTTTGTCGTTACTTCAGACGGAATGTTTAGGTGTCGGTAGTAACTTCATCCCAAGGCAACCCTTCATAGCCAATAACCCAGTTGATCGCGTGATGGCGCTCCTGGATGACCTCAATATTGACATGCAGCGGAAGTGGCTTGGAATGGATCTGTGCATCCCGAACCTCCCAATGAAGGTGCATCAGTTCTTCGGCCATGTCCCGTAATTCTGTCTCCGAGCGGCGATTAGTAGATGCTATAAACTGTGAAGCCGACGTGTCCGCATAGGGCGGAAGCAACTCTTGGAATAGTGATGTGTCGCACTGTTCATTTGCGGCTGGTAGCTTTTCAACCTTTCGAAGTGCCCAAAGCAGAACCAATAGCGCCTCGCTCTGCCACGAAGCATTGATGGTTTGCTTCTCTGTCGGCTGCTCAACCAATATATATGCCAACTCCGTGGGTGACAATTCATTCCACAGACCGTCTTCCTTCAACCAGGTGATAATGTCGTTGCGAGGAGCGCCCAATGCTAGGCCAACCACTCCGAACAGCGTTAGTGAACGACGCGCGATTTCCTGACCGTCCCGTACCTCGTCTGGGAGCAAATCCTCCTTCTGGAACCCCACTCGTTCGAGACCTAACATAGGCTACTCTTCGTCGCCGCCTTCGTCCCAGTGCGCGATCATTTCATAAGCGCGGCCGAGCACGGGACGTGGGCGTGAGCCGTCAGCCTGCCCGATCAATCCTTCGCGTTCCATGATGTCGAGAATTCCGGCAGCGCGGCCGTAGCCAATGCGCAGCCGGCGCTGCAACACAGAGGTAGACGCTCGCTTCATTTCTACGCAGATGCGCAGCGCCTCCTCGAAAAGCTCGTCATGCTCGCCGTCGGTTTCCTCAAGGCCGAGGGCTTCTTCTTCTGACTGAGTGATCGTTTCGTTGTACTCCGGCTTGGCTTGGGCTTTGGCGTGCGCCACGATTTTGCCAATCTCAGTTTCGTCAACGTAGGCTCCGTGAACGCGAATGAGACGCGACGTACCCGGCGGCAGAAACAGCATGTCGCCGCGGCCGAGCAGGTGTTCGGCGCCGTTAGTGTCAATGATTGTGCGCGAGTCAACTTTGGACGAAACACGGAAAGAAATACGCGAAGGAAAGTTTGCCTTAATCAGGCCGGTGATCACGTCAACTGAAGGACGTTGAGTTGCCAGGACCAGGTGAATGCCGACTGCGCGTGCCATTTGTGCGAGTCTCGTTATGGACTCTTCCACTTCACGGCCGGAAGTCATCATCAGGTCAGCGAGTTCGTCGATGATGATTACGATGTAGGGAAGTGGTTTATGCGGTTCGCCTCGCTCGTCGTATTCCTTGACGAGATTCCGCCGCATGATTTCGTTGTTGTAGCCATCGATGTTGCGCACGCCCCAGCCGGCGAGGTCGCGATAGCGTTTTTCCATCTCACCAACGGCCCATTTCAGCGATCGTGAGGCCAGTTTGGGATCCGTAATTATTGGCGTGGCCAGGTGTGGAATGTCTTCGTAGAGTCCCAGCTCGAGCCGCTTGGGATCGATCAGGATAAACTTAACTTCGTCAGGCCGCGCGCGGTAAAGAATTGAAACAATCAGGGCATTGACGCCGACAGACTTACCAGCGCCGGTAGTTCCTGCGATCAAAAGGTGCGGCATCTTTGTCAGATCAGCGACATAGTTGAGCCCGTCTATGGTTTTGCCCAATGCGATCGTCAGTTTAGAAGGTGACTCGCGAAACGCGCGCGACTCAATGACCTCGCGCAAGAAGATCGTTTCGCGACGCGGATTTGGCACTTCAATACCGACGTGTGGCTTGCCAGGCATGCGGTCGATGCGAATCGACTCCGCTTTTAAGGCGAGGCAGAGATCGTCAACCAGCGAAACTACGCGCGAGTATTTAACCCCGGGATCAGGTTTGAACTCGTAAGTGGTGACCACAGGTCCGGGGCAGATATGCTTGATTTGCCCGGTGACATTAAACTCTTTGCATTTTTCCGCGAGTCGCGTTGCCAGACTAAGCAGTTCCGTATCAGCCTGCTCGCTGGGCGGCGGGGCTTCGTTCAAAAATCCCAACGGCGGCATGGAATATTCGGTGTAGGCGACGCGGCGCGCGCGATCGGCGTCAAACGGAAGTTTCCCAGTCGCGGGCGCCTCGCCCTTGGGGCGCAGCACAAACGCGCCTTTTACCATTTCCTCCGCTTCGTCATCGTCATCTGCTACAGCAGTCGCACCCCTGGAGCCGGGAAAGATCGAGCGGCGAGTAGAACCGCCCTCGCCTACCCTTGCGCCGGGAATTCCAGCCCCAGCGACGGCTGCGCGCGCAGGTTCCGCAGATCCCTGAATTGTTGCCAGTTGAGCGCCCGCTGCTTCACCGCGGCTGATCGCTTCGGCGTTGAGCGCGGGTGTGGCGCCGTCTTTCATAAGTTGGGCGATGCGCTCTTCCGGGCTCATGGCAGGCGAGCCTTGCAAAGCGTTTCTTGCTGCCAACGTCTGTGCCTTGATCAGGTCACGCTGTTCCTTGCGCAGTCGCTTCTCTTCACTACGAGCTGCACGCCACGAACGAAATCTGGCAGGCAAACTACCTATCACAGCGAAGCGTTCAGCGATCAGGCTGCTGAGCTTCTCGTACAAGCCAATAAAGGAGAAGCTCGTCGCGAGCAGCAGTCCCGTAGCGGCGACAGCAATCAGCAGCACAGTTGCGCCGACGGTGTTGAGTCCACTTGCCAGGCCGCGTGAAATCAGTGTTCCGACAACTCCGCCCGGGTGAACGCTGGCGTCAAAAATCGGATGGATGTTTGAGATTGAGATCAGAGACGCGGCGGACAGCGTCAAGAGCACTAGCCCGAGCAACCGTGAGAAAGGCGCGCGCAAGCTGACCGTCTTAAATCGCCGCCAGGCCGCGGCAAGAAATAACATTGGGAGAAGATATGCGGCTAACCCAATCGATTGAAAAAGGAGCGCGGCAACATTCGATCCGATAGAGCCGGCCCAGTTGTGCGTCTCCGTTTGCCCGACGGAGTTCCAGGATGGGTCGTTGGGATAGAATGCGGCCGAGACGAGACACAGCGCGAGCAGCAGGCCCACCGCCAGCAGCAGGATCGCCACAATCTCATCTCGGCGCGTACGCGGAGTAATTATTCTTGGTTGCTCCTCAAACTCGGTACTTGCCATTTCGACTCCGAATTGTGGTCAGTTACAACAAATCCAAATAGCTCAAACTACGCTGCCTTCTTAGCCAGCAAGAAGGCCTTGATGAAATCGTCGATGTCGCCGCCGAGCACCGCATCAACGTTGCCGCGCTCCAGCTTGGTCCGCGTGTCCTTCACCAGTTGGTAAGGCGCGAGCACGTAACTTCTTATCTGCGAGCCGAAGGAGATGTCAGACTTGTTTGCCTCAAGCTGAGCGGTTTCGGCTTTACGCTTTTCAAGTTCCAATTCGTAGAGCCGTGATCGCAATACCTGCATTGCTACAGCGCGGTTTTGATGTTGCGAACGCTGGTTCTGACACTGCACGACGATTCCTGTCGGCGCATGCGTGATGCGGACTGCGGAATCGGTGGTGTTGATATGCTGTCCACCGGCGCCCGTAGCGCGGTACGTGTCCACCCGCAAGTCCTTGTCATTGATTTCCACTTCAATGTTTTCATCGATCTCCGGATAAACAAAAAGCGATGCAAAAGAAGTATGACGACGAGCTGCCTGGTCGAAAGGAGAGATGCGCACCAGCCGGTGCACTCCGGCTTCGGCCGCCAGCAGTCCGTAAGCGTATTCACCTTCCACTCGGAACGTTACTCCCTTTATGCCCGCTTCTTCCGCAGGTTGATAGTCGATGATCTCGGTTTTGAATCCGCGCTGCTCCGCCCATTTCAGATACATCCGCAGCAGCATCTCGGCCCAGTCCTGCGATTCTGTGCCGCCCGCGCCCGGATGAATAGTGCAGATGGCATTCAACGCATCATTCTCCCCGCCGAGCAGCATTTCCGTTTCCGCGATTCCGACCTCGTGCCCGAGCTTTTCAAGGAGCTTGCCAAGTTCTTTCAAAGATTCTTCATCTTCCTCGGCAAACTCAAAGAGCACGCCGGCGTCGGCTATTTGCGATTCAAAGAGCTCTTGTCGCTGCAACTTCTTTTCCAGGGCCGTGCGCTTCTGCAGCAGTTTCTGCGCGGCGTCTTGATCGTTCCAAAAGTCAGGTGACGAAGCCTGATTCTCAATCCGCTTGAGTTCTTCGCGGCCGGCCGCAACATCAAAGAAACCTCCCGAGTTGCTCGACGTGAGTGCGCACCTCTTCATTAGCGTTTCTTAATTCCTGAATTGATAAAGTCTCGACCATTAACCCCTCCACAATAGTGACCAGGCAACTATTAACCGGCGGCGATAGCGTCGCCTCTCCTGCGTAACGAAAATACAAAAATCAGCAAACTCAAAACAGCGCAAGCGATGGCGAGGAGATCGCCGTGCTTCGTATAAAACGTTAGGGCCTGCGGTACTTGCGCGATTGTCCAGATTCTGACCTCCGGCTTAAACCCCGCGGTTGCGTCCCGCACTTCGCCTGCTGGTGTAATGAAGGCGGTAATCCCGGTGTTTGTAACCCGCAGCAGCGGCCGGCCATTTTCAACCGCGCGGAAGACCGCATTCGCCAGGTGCTGTCGCATCACTGCAGTCGGTCCCAGATAGCCGTCGTTCGAGATATTGATCAGAACGTCCGCGCCTGCGGCCGTGAACTTTCGCGCGATCGCCGGATAGGCTGACTCGATACAAATGAACACTCCAGCGCGCACCTTACCAACAGGCATCAGCGGGTAGTTCGTGCCGGGCGTGAAATCTCCGACTATCGCCCTTATCAAACCCGCTCCCGGTAACCATTCCGGTAGCGGAACATATTCGCCAAACGGCAGCAGGCGAATCTTATCATATTGAGTGACAAGCTTACCCTCCTCATTTATGAGCAGCGCCGAGTTGTAAATACCGTCATTCGGCGCGAGTTCCTGAGAATTCAACAGCACTGATGTCTTGTTTGCTTTCGCGAAGTTTGCAAGGCGCTCGCGCAGCGGAGGGTCGCTTCCGTAGCTGAAGTTCATCGGCGACTCTGGCCAGATCACGAGGCGAGGTTTTCCATCGTCCGAAAGCTGTCGCAATGCAGCCTCGCTGATATCAAAGTGGCTCGTGGTTAGCTGTCGCATCTCATCCGCAGATTTGCTGAGATCCATAGGCACGTTTGGCTGGATCGCAACCACAGTTGCGTCTGCGTAGTTGAGAGGGCGGAGTTCTACCCGCGTTCGAAGGCTGGGAGCTATCAGAATTGCGCCCCCGAGCAGGATCGCTAACGCAGCAAGCGCGAAGCCTCTTGAGTTCCGACGCAGAAGCGCGAAGACAAGCGCGGCGTTCGTGAGCATGATTAGAAATCCAACCGCGTAAACTCCTCCCCAGCGTGCCGATTGAATCAACAGCGGATGGTAAGCCTGGGAGTAACCGATGGCATTCCAGAGCTGACCAGTAATCTCAAGTCGTCCCCATTCCGATGCGGGCCAAAGCAGTGGCGCGAGAAACAGAGCGGCAGTGCCCCAACTCCGGATCGCCCGGGTCAGCAGGACGACGAAAACTGCCGGAAAGATACCGACCAGAATTGCGCCCGGAACCAATAACGGAAAGGCTAGCCACGGCGAGATGCCGCCCGTGTGGATCATGGAATAGGTGAGCCAGTAACAAGAGCCATAGAAGAAGACAGTGCCGAAGAGCCAGCCCAGGTAGAAACAGCGCAACGGGCGAGGTCGCCGGGCCACAACCAGCAAGAGCGGAACGAGCGCAATCCAGGCGAGCGGCCAGAGATTGAAATCCGGAAACGAAACAATAAGCAGTGCCGCTGAAATGAGGGCGACGCCGCAGTCGGCCAGTGAAGGGGCCTCGGAGCGAACGCGGGTTGCGAACGATGAAAAGCGTCCCGAGTTTTTATGTGCTTCCTGTGACGGCGTGGGAATGACTTCCGGCATTGATGCGGAGTTTACCAAAAGCCTGATCGGCCAGGTAGAGTTTCGGAGGCTGCCGGCTTGCGCGTGGAAAAATGCTGCGAGGCAAAGTCCTCAAAAAATATTTTTTGGGAGGATGGTTGACGGGTTTGAACCTACTCAAATCGGGCAGAAAGGTAGTCAAGAAGACAGAAAACGTCACCGTCAAAGTGACAAAATCCGTCGCAGTGTGACCAGCATTTGAAGCGTGGCTTTTTGGGAACTGTTGACGAGCTACAACTCGACTATGGATGAATGGCGATCTGAGTAAGCAAAAGGAATTACTGGACGCTAAATGCGGGAGAACCCAGCCATTTCTGACTGGGTTCCAATTTCGGGGGGAAGCACTGAAGGGTTGCTCGGCGGGTGGCTGGCGCAGCGGCAGGCGGCGCTCAGAGAAGTGATGGCGGCGGGGGCACTTCCAACCTTTACTTTGGGTCTTCCGTGCGTGCCGGTTATCTCTAGAGCAGCTTGCGTGCCACGGAAAAGAATTTCTGGAAAAGGGAGTCGATTAGGTTTAGAGCGCGGACATTTTCAAGAGCGGAACTCAATTTACTACCAGAGAGGACGGGAACATTCAATAGAGTTGGTTGTAACAGTTGCTTCGAGATGATCGGGGAATGATGGAAGCCCAAAAGAGGGAGAACCCAGTCATTGCTGACTGGGTTCGAGTTTCGGAAGGAAGCACTGAAGGGTTGCTCGGTAGG
>JBDUAQ010000020.1:0-25750 GCA_040004575.1 bacterium | reverse complement strand
CGCGTTGATGTTCCCACTCGCCGCGGCCGTAGCCGCTCAAAACGAACATTGACTGGACGCCGGCGTTTCGCGCCAGTTCCACATCGCTGTAGCGATCGCCCACCATCCAACTCCCGGCCAGATCTATATCTAAGTCACGGGCCGCTCGTGAGATTAGCCCGGGCTTCGGCTTGCGGCAGTCGCAATCGAAACGATATGGAGGCTCCCCAACCGAAGGATGATGCGCGCAATAGTAAATCGCGTCGAGCCTGCCGCCCCCGCGCTCGAGTTCGTTCGTCATCTCAGCGTGCACAGTTTGGATCATGTCCTCAGAAAAATAGCCACGCGCCACCCCGGCCTGATTGGTAACTATGATCGCAAGCCAGCCGTTATCGTTTAGATGTTTGATGGCGGCGGCTGCGTATGGGAACACGCGAAACCGGGATGAATGGTTGATGTAACCCACCTCCTCGGAAATCGTGCCGTCGCGGTCAATGAAAACTGCGCGCTTCATTCCAGATGCCCAGCGAGTTTTAGTTTATCGATGGCCTCGGAAAGCTGCGTTGGTTGGCAGGCGAGTTCAGGCCTGTTAGACAACAGCGCCTTCGCGCGCTCGAAAACGTGGGCCGGCGTTATGGCGGTCATGCAGCGATGATCGATTGGGCAGTCGCGCAACATGCATGGCGCGCAATCCGGCGGCTGGCGCACAATCTCGCCAAAAGATGAAAACGGGCGGGTCGTTAAGGGATTTGTCGGGCCGAAGATGACAAGTGTTGGGCGCCCGAGAGCGGAAGCAATGTGAGCAGGTCCCGTGTCATTCGTTACCAAGAGATCCACTACACTGAGAATCCCGACAAGCTCTGCGAGATCAGTCTGACCTGTCAACACAATTGGCTTGTGACGCATCTGCCGGCTGACTTCAAGCGCAACATCTGTTTCGGCAGATGAGCCGACCAGCAGAACCTGAGCGCCTAATTCTTCGATCAGTTGATCCGCAAGCGCCGCATAACGCTCCGTCGGCCAACGCTTGGCTCGGCTGTTGATCGAGCCCGGACAGAGCGCGACCAACGAACTGCTCTCGTTTATTCCTCGCGCATGAAGAAAATCGCGAGCCGTTGATTTGCGAGCGTCGCTTACGTCGAGAGAACCATCGGGTCGGGTGTCGAGAAAAGTTTGCTCGTGCGTGATGAGCCACTCGAGTTCGGCTACGATTTTCAGATAATAGAAGACTTCGTGTTTGGACTCGCGCCATTCCGGCAATACCAAAGGGTGCGTGAGCAACCGCTGCCTCCCATCCGTGGCGTAGCCAATACGCAATGGTACGCGGGCAAGGGAAGCGACGAGGGCGGTTTCAAGTGAGTTAGGGAACAGGATCGCCAGATCGAAGTTGCCCTTGCGCCACTGGCGTACTTGTTGGACAACAGACCGCAGGCCGCTACCTTCGTGAACCTGCAAGTCGTCGAGAAAGTCGGCGTCGGCAAAGAGCCCTTCGGCCCACGCGCGCGTGGCGAGCGTGATGTGGGCATCGGGAAACAACCGGCGGAGTTGTCTTAGAGCGGGGATAGTCATCACCGCATCGCCAACCCAGTTGGTTCCGCGAACGACGATCCGCTTTATACTCTTGGCACTTGGTTCAGCCATTCCTGCTAACTCGATCATTTCATTCACACCTGGCTTCAGCCAGGTGATCCGGAAGGACAAGAAAGATGGAAACAGTTTAAACGGTTTCCGGCTTCTCTGGAGACGCTAGCCACCTGGCTGAAGCCAGGTGTGAATAAAACAAGATTCGCTTTCAAGCTAAGGACAGGCAGGAATGCCTGTCCTACAGCAAGCTTCGGAGTCCTTCCTCGATTCCTATTTCCGGTTTCCAGCTGAGTTGCTCGCGAATGCGCGTCAAGTCAGAAACGTAATTGACGGGCACCGGATGCGGCAAGGTCTCATCGTTCACGATATTGGGTTCGAGCTCAATCATCTTGCCAACCGTCGCAACAATATCCCGCAACGTCGCTGAGTTTGCTTTGCCACCGCCCAGATTATACAGGCCGTAGACATGTGATGAGTCGATGAAGGCCTGACACGCGCGCGAGAAGTCATCCACATGGAGGATGTCGCGAACCGCATGGCCGCCCAAAGGAAGCCGGATCGGCCAGCCATGCTTCACCGACTCCACGTAATGAGTGACAACGCCGGAATCGTTCCCTGCTGAAAGCCGAGCATAGACGTTGGACATGCGGAAGATGCAGGCGCGAACGCCTCGCTGCCGTGCGTAATACTCCACGTAGCGCTCGCCGATTAACTTCGACCATTCCAGGGCCGTCTGTCCGGCGTAATCCGTGGGACAAGTCTCAGGGACTTCTGTGTAAGAGTCAGCGCCAGCGCCGTAAACGTCTTTGCTGGATGCGTAGATAAAGACCGCTCCCGGCCGCACATGTTTGACGACGTTCGCGGCGCCTTCTGCGTTGGTACGAAAGCAAAGCTCAGCCCCATCAGGATTCTTGTCCAGGTAGGCCGCGAGATGGATGACGGCATCATAATTCGTGACCATCCGGACATCGTAGTCACTAAGTATGTCGTGACCGGAACGACGAGAGAAATCATCGGCATTAAGAAAATGCCGGACGTGTGTGCCCAGGTAACCACTGCCGCCGGTAACAAGGATTTTCATAAAAACGTCCAAAGTCCAATGTCCAAAGTCCAAAGTCAAAAAGCAAGTACTTAGACTTTGGAGGTGCGACTTTGGACATTGGACTTCATCGTGCCTTTGGCCAGCGCCGCCAACTTCATCAGCGACTCAGCGTGTCCGATCGCAATAAGAATGTCGCCACTTTGGATCACTGCTTCGCCACTGGGGTTAAAGAGTATCTGCCCGTCGCTATGACGGATACTGACCACAACGATATCAAGCTCGGCGCGAATGTTGGTCTCGCTTAGTTTTTGTCCCACGAAAGCTGACTCGGCATCGACCTCTAGTTGTTCAAACGCCAACTCCAACTTGTTTGCGGTGATCGAGCCGAGAAAGTCGTCCACTGCGGGTTTTGTCAGCGCCATCGCCATACGGTGACCGCCAATAATCGTGGGCGCCACGACGCGATTGGCCCCGGCACGAATCAGCTTGGGCTCAGCCTGTTCTTCAGCGGCGCGTGCAACGATGTGTAGTTGTGGATTCAAATCGCGCGCCGTAAGCACGACATAAACATTATCTGCGTCGTCGGGCAAACAGGCGGCAAGTCCGCGCGCGTGTTCGACACCGGCGTCCCGTAAGCTTTCTTCGAGCGTGGCATCACGCACTAACACAATCACACCGAGGTCGGTCAGTTCGGCGACTCTCTGCGGGTCTCTCTCGATAACGACAAACGTCTCGGCGCTCCCGAGCAGCCCGCGAACAAGGTGCGAGCCTACGCGTCCAGCGCCACAAATGATGAAGTGATCTCGTAGTTTGTTCATTCGTCGTGATATTCGCCGCTGGCCAAACGTGGCGAACAGCTCCGATTGAACTATCGCGTGTACCGTCGCGGTAAGAGCGTAAAGCACAACGCCCACACCGGCCAGCATGAAAACCGTGGAAAAAATGCGGCCATTGCGCGTGGCCGGCGTCAGGTCGCCATAGCCTACGGTAGTTACCGTCTGGGCTGAGACGTAAAGGCTATCAAGTATCGACCAACCCTCGATTAGATGAAAGCCGAGCGCACCAAATCCAATAGCAACCACGACGGCAGCCACTGCGAAGAGAATTCGGCGATTATTCCCGGATAACGATGGTGTGCCGGTCGGGGTGAAACTCATACATCAGACATCGCATCTAAGCGGAGATTGGGCGGACGCACGTTAACTAAAGTAACGACAAGCTGTCAATTAAGGTTAGACAACAGAGGACCGAAGGGCCGGTATTTAATAGCCACGCCCGTGAGGGCGTGGTCGAGAATGTGTGATGAGTTTTTGAGGCCTGGAGGGCCGACACCTTCATGCCGTCCGCCCCGACCTCAACCCTTCCTTTTCGTGTCGCACCTTCGGCGCTCACTAATGTTGCACATTTCTTGATCCACGCCCTAACGGGCGCGGCTATTGAATATCGGCCCTTCGGGCCTAAGCTTAAACGGAAGGGTACAGGACTAAAGTGGACACGATCCGATCCAGAGGTTAGCATTTGAACGCGAGGATGGACGACTGACCAATTTTTTCGCCGCGATGCCGAGACCGCAAAGGTCTATCGCCTGTCTTTTATGCCAGCAAGATACCCACCCGAAGTAATACCCCCGACCGGGAAACAATCGCGGAAGGACCCAAGATCCAAATCCCGGATCGTTGCTTACGCTGAACCTGAGGTGAGCTTCAGACGGCGCGTTTTTCGCCGGCTGTTAAGTCCGGTCGTCGTCATTCCTGTGGCCGTGCTGGCCACAGTTGCCATCTTCTGTCTTGTTTACTACTGGAGCGTCTTCTCGGGACGTATCGACAATCTTCTGAAGGGTGAAATCTTTACTCGTTCTGCCGGAATCTACGCGGCGCCGAAACAGCTTCGCGTCGGCCAAGCGCTCACACCGGACAAGCTGATTGAGTTTCTCAAACACGAGGGCTACGTTGAGAAGTCGCAGCAGGCAGATAAAGCGCGCGGGCGTTACGCGCTTGGCGACGGAAGCGTCGATGTTGAGCCCAGCGAAAACATAACCGTGGATGGCCAGCGCCAGTTTCAGAGTGTGCGAGTGCAATTCGCACGCACCGGGAAAACAATCAGTTCGATTACCGACATTCAGAGCAATACAAAACTGGACAAGGCGTGGCTTGAACCCGAATTAATCAGTTCTGTCACGGGGCGCGAGCGGGAGAAGCGCAAGGTGATCGGATTCAATGACCTGCCGCCTCATCTGGTCAAGGCAATTGTCACCACTGAGGATCGAGCCTTCTTCGAACACTACGGCGTAAACATGCGCGGCATTTTGCGAGCGTTGGTGCGCCGCTACGATTCTGATCCTAATTCTCCGCTTGCGCGTCAGGGTGGTTCGAGCATTACGCAGCAGTTAGTTAAGAATCTGTTGCTGTCGCCCGAGAAGACTCTGAAGCGTAAGGTTGCCGAAGCTTATATGTCGGTCATCCTCGAGACGCGTCTCTCGAAGGAGCAGATATTTGCCCTTTATGCCAATCAGGTTTACCTGGGCCAACAGTCGGGCTTTTCGATAAATGGTTTTGGCGAAGCGGCGGACGCCTATTTCAATAAGGACGTCACCAGTCTTACGTTACCGGAGTCGGCTTTTCTGGCGGGAATTATTCGTAGTCCGAATCGCTACAACCCCTACCACGACCTGGACACGGCGACTGCCCGGCGCAATCAGGTTTTGGACAACATGGCGGAAACGGGCGCGATCTCCGGAGAGGAAGCGAATCAGGCAAAGCAAACTCCGCTGCAAGTGGCGCCGACGAAAGGCCGGATTGACATATCCGACGCGCCATATTTTGCCGACTACGTTCAAGGTCAGTTAGGCGACATCATTGCCGGACCCGGCGCCGCGGATCATCTTCGCATTTACACCACCGTGGATCTGGATCTGGAACGGGCTGCCTACGCCGCCGTTTCGAAACAACTCGCCGCGCTCGATAAAATTGAGTCGAAGCGTTTTGCGCCTGGGACGCTTCAGGCCGCGCTGGTCGCAATGAATGCGAAGACCGGGGAAATAGTGGCGATGGTTGGCGGGCGCGACTATGGCAAGAGCCAACTCAATCGGGCGGCTGATGCGCTGCGTCAACCAGGCTCAGTGTTCAAGCCTTTCGTTTACGCGACCGCGCTCAATACGGCTTACGATCCGGTGCCGCGAGTTATCACGCCCGCTACGACATACATCGACGAGCCAAAGACTTTTACATACGACAACCAGGAATATTCGCCGGGGAACTTTGGCGATAGCTACAGTCACGCGCCGATAACCTTGCGCGATGGCCTGGTCCATAGTCTGAACGTGATAACGGTGGACGTGGCGATGGAGGTAACGATTGGCCGTGTTATGAACCTGGCAGCAAGAGCGGGACTGCCGAAACCGGCACACGCCTATCCCGCGATGGCGTTGGGAACAAGCGAGGCGACGCCTTTGCAAGTGGCCTCCGCCTACACGGGCTTTGCCACGTTGGGAACACGAACCACGCCTATTGCTATCAACCGCATTACCACCGGCAGCGGGGTAACGATTGCGGCACCGACCCCGCAGAAGAACGAAATGCTGCGTCCGGACGTCGCTTACGTGATGACTTCGTTTATGAAAGACGTGATCAATCGCGGCACGGCAGCGGGAGTGCGCGCGCGCGGTTTCAAAGCAAACGTCGCGGGCAAGACAGGAACTTCTCGCGACGGCTGGTTTGCCGGTTACACGCCAAATCTTGTTTGCGTCGTCTGGGTGGGATTCGACGACGGTTCACAACTCGGTCTTACGGGGGCAAACTCGGCGCTGCCAATTTGGACTGATTTCATGGCAACAGCGCTCGGGGAACATCCGGAGTGGCAGGGCGACTGGCAAATGCCTGCGGGCATCGAGCAGGTCGCCATCAATCCGAAGACTGGCGGTCCAGCCGCAGCCGACGATCCCGACAAGCGCATCGAACTCTTCATCAACGGCACCTCACCGCAAACTGCATCCGTAGAGGAACCTGAGACCGAAGCGACACCGGAAATGGAAGCATCGCCGCTGACCCAGGAACAATTTGTGCCAGCGCCCGGTCTGGAGCCCTCTCCAAGCCCATCGCCCCGAAAGACTCCGAGATCCGAACTGCGAACTAATGAGAATGGACGTTTGGAAGGAACGATAACACTCGACATCGATCCGACAACGGGCTTGATTGCTGTGGAGACTTGTCCGGTGATCCGCACCAGGACTTTCGTGCTTGGCACTGAGCCCAGAAAATACTGCGGACCTGAATACCATCAGCGACCTTTGGCATCCCCTCAGCCATCGCGCCCGCGCCCTACGAATCCTTGAACTCGTCTCATCTCTGAAAAAGAAGCGGGGCAAGCCCGCCCTCCAAACCTGAGAGGTTGTGTGCCTGATTTGGCAGCTTGGCCTTGAAAGCCGCTCGATCAAGATTTACCACGCAACTCCTTTCAGCTCGTGGTCGGGAAGGCGGTCTTGCCCCCGCTGTTCTTGTTTTCAATTGCTGAGTGCAAAGTTTCAATCGCCAACGCCGCAGCGTGCTGCTTTCGTGAAGGTAGACCACCAACCTCGGCGATCAATTCATTACGCGTCAGTAGCATTACATCGCTAACGGTCCTGCCGACAATCAACTCCGTCAAAACCGATCCACAAACCAGCGTCGGTGGACAGCCATACGCAAGAAAGGCTGCGGCTTCAATACGACCATCGTGCACGCGCAACGAGAGGCGTAATCGATCTCCGCAAACGGGATTCGTCTCTTCGCCGCTGGCATTAGCGTCCGGTAGTTCGCCGGCGTTGCGCGGATTGGCAATGTGATCCTTGAAAGCCGGTGAATAAGGCATGGAGAAACTCTAACTTTGGACGTGATTTCCTCCGTGCGTCCTCGGTGTACTCAGGGTCTCTGTGGTTGATACTCCAAGGTTCACCACAAAGGCACAAAGGGCACTGAGGACGCACAGAGAGCTGAGATTTCCTGAGTGCCGGATCAACTTGAAACTTGAAACTTGAAACCTGAAACTTTATTGAGCGGCGAAATCTGTCGCAGCTTCTCGACGACGCTGGGGAGAACGTCGAGAACGTAGTCGACATCTTCCTGTGTATTGTCCTTACCAAAGCTGAAGCGTATCGCGCCGCGAGCGAGTTCGTCGTTACGACCGAGTGCTTGTATGACCGGCGACGGCTCAAGCGTTCCGGAAGAGCAGGCTGAACCGGTCGATACGGCAACGCCCTGAAGATCCAAACTAATTAACAACCCTTCGCCTTCGATGAAGCGAAACGAGATGTTGGAAAGGTGCGGCAAACGCCGCGCGCGGTCACCATTGAAAACGACGTCTGAGATGCGCTCTGTTACGCCCGCTTCAAAACGATCGCGCACCCGCTCGTCGTGTCCTGATCGCTGTTCCATCTCTTCGCGAGCAAGTTTTGCCGCCGCGCCAAAGGCCACAATACCGGGGACGCCTTCCGTGCCGGCTCGCCTCTCACGCTCCTGATGTCCGCCGACGTTCTGTGAAATCAAGCGGACTCCGCGTCGCACGAAGAGCGCGCCCGTTCCCTTCGGCGCGTAAAGTTTGTGAGCGGAAAGCGATAGGAGATCACAACCAAGCGCTTCGCTGTCCAGGGAAATTCGTCCGGCTGCCTGCACTGCGTCGGTGTGCAGCCAAAGCTGGCGCCCACGCGCGCGCTCTTCGCGGACGAGCGTGCCGATTTCCGCGACAGGCTGAAGGGTGCCGATTTCATTGTTAGCAAGCATGACTGAGATCAGCACGGTGTCGGGCCGCAACGCGGCGCGAACGTCCTCGACCTTTACGATTCCTTCTTCGTAAGCCGGCAACCGCGTAATGTCCCAGCCGTGCTTTTCAAGTTCGTCACAAATTCCACGTACGGATGAATGCTCGATGCTGGACGTGATCACGTGGCCCTTCCGGGACGAGCCGCCATTTGACAGGCTCGGTCTGAACAAACTGGCATCAGTGATTCCGCGAATAGCGAGGTTGTTCGCCTCTGTGCCTCCGGAGACGAACACAATTTCATTGGCACGCGCGCCGATCAGGGCCGCCACTTCGCGTCGCGCTCGATCGACGGCCGCGCGAGCTTCCTGGCCGAAGGCATGCACGCTGGAAGCATTGCCAAACTTTTCCGTCAGGTATGGCAGCATTGCTTCCACAACGCTGCGGTCTACGGGTGTCGTAGCGCTATGATCGAAATAAACCTTGCGTGTTTTTGCCATGCGATTGCGGCCGCCCCTACCAACCCCCCTACCAACCGAAGCCAACCAATGCCAACCAGTTACCCAAAACCGGCATCTGAACGGGCAAGTCAGTTTTGCTCGAAGTCGGGCTCTCAGTAGACAAGCAGGTATTCGAGCGATTTGAGTCTAGGGCGCACCATAGAGACGGTCAAGGAGGGCAACCCAGGCAAAAAGCTTGCGGCCCGCAAATTACCAGTTTGCGTTACAATAACATCGCGATGGATCAGGCGGCTCTCCCAAGACACCTACGGCAGCTTCATCGCCGTAAATCTCTGGAAGGAACAGCAAATGAAATATTTGAGAATTCCCCTCGCAGTTTTGATTGCGCTCATGATGACCTCATGGGCGAGAACTACAACCTCCATTTCGCAAGCCTCCAGCTTGCAGGGTCAGACAAATCAGGCGACTGCGTTGGAACGCGGCTATCGTACCGGCTATTCAGACGGTTTCGGCGCGGGTTCTCGTGACCTTGCGAATCATGGCGCCCGCGATAATAGGACTATCAATGGAATCCTTGACCGCGGTTACAACGAAGCTTGGGGCACCATCGAAGACTATCGCGACGGTTATCAGCAAGGCTATGAATCGGGCTATAACGCCGGTTACGAAGGCCGTCCTTTCAATTCAAACATACCCAGCGGGCTCTCGCGGCGTGGGCCAACTGATAATGGTGGCACGGCCAACAGCCCTGATAACTCCACCCAAACTGACGCCGGTCAAACTACAAATGGTCAGGTCAACGGCTCAACGAATATCCCGCAGATCATTCCGCGCGATACAATTCTGACGGTTGAGTTGGAGTCGAGTCTTTCCACTGATGCCACTCAGCGCGGGGATCGCTTTCAGGCACGCGTCATCGAGCCGCGAGAATTTGCGGGCGCAACAGTTGATGGGCGCGTGACGAGAGTTAAGCGCGCCGGAAAAGTGAAGGGAACCTCAGAACTCCAACTCGAGTTTGAAACGATCCACATGCCGGACGGTAGCACGAGCGGGTTCAAAGCCGAGGTGGTTGAACTAGTCGATATGGGAAACAGAGATGGCGCCGGCACGGTTGACTCTGAAGGTGGTGTGAAAGGAAGAAGCTCAACCAAGGATAATATTGCGAAGATAGGCGCCAGCACCGGCATCGGCGCAATCATTGGTGCCGTGGTCGGCGGGGGCAAAGGTGCAGCGATCGGCGCCGCCATTGGTGGCGCAGTCGGCACCAGCAGTGTCGTCACCAAACATGGCCAGGACGTTCGTCTTGATCGCGGGCAGCAAATGAAGATTCGCACCTCGAGTGAGACGCGCGTTCAGTAAAACTCCAATAAGTGAAACACAGACGCGGAGACACGGAGACGCGGGGACACGGTGACCAAACGCTTCCCCGCGTCTCTGCGTCTCCCCGTCCCCGTGTTCCTGTAATCACGCTGCTTACGGATTTTGGGAACGCGGATTACTTCGCCGCAGCCGTTAAAGGAGTAATACTAACCGCCAGTCCAAAAGTCAGCCTCGTTGATATCACGCACGATATTCCACCCCAGGACATTGAGGCTGCAGCCTTCACTCTGCTTGCCGCCTGCTCGTCGTTTCCGTCGGGCACGATTCATCTGGCGGTGGTGGATCCGGGAGTGGGTTCGGCTCGTAGGCCGATACTGGTCAAGACAGGCAACCAATCCTTTGTTGGTCCTGACAACGGAATCTTTAGTTACGTTTGTGAGACTCAGGAGAAGCTCGGCGTCAAACCGGAGCTGTTTCATCTCACGAATGAAAAATGTTGGCGTCAGCCGGTGAGCACGACCTTCCACGGTCGCGATGTTTTTGCGCCGGTGGCCGCGGCGCTGTCGCTGGGCGTCAAACCGGCGCAGTTGGGGACGTCGATTTCCAAGATCGTCCGTTTGTCGCCGCTGAGGCCAACGACTTCTCGTGACGGGAGAGTCATGGCGCGAATAATTCACATCGATCGTTTCGGCAATTGCGTCACCAACATTACGCCAAGCGATTTGACGTCGAAGATGATCGCGGCAGGCGCGACGTTGCGACTCAAGGGAAAATCGGTGACGTCGTTTCGTAACTACTTCGCGGAAGAAACTGGCGGCAGAGACAAGCTGTTTGCGATCTGGGGAAGTGCGGGCTTTCTGGAGATAGCCGCGACGAATGATTCGGCGGCGAAACTCTTGAAGGCGCGCCGCGGCGATGAGGTGATTGTCAAGACAGTTTAATGACCAGCCGCGAAGCGGCGGCATTTAATAGCCCCGTGCGTTAGCGCGGGGTTGAGAAGTCACTTATGAGATTGAGCGCCGAAGGTGCGTTACCTTTGAAGACTCAAGTCGGTGCCGGCCCCTCGCGGGCCTCGAAGATCCTTGCCGTCGATGGTCCACGCCCTTACGGACGTGGCTACTAAATGTCGGCCCTCCGGGCCTTCTTTGGCGAACTTGTCACACTTGGTCCTGTTTGTTATCTTCGGTCCAACACAAAGACTTTCATGACTAACAAAGCAAACGCGTCAGCCGGCAGTTCAGCAGCAGGACTCAGAGGAGTTGCGGCTGCGACTTCATCGATCTCCGATGTCAACGGTGAAAAGGGCGAACTCATTTACCAGGGCTACAACATCCACGATCTGGCGGAGCACGCCACGTTCGAGGAAGTAGCCTTCCTGCTTTGGAACAAGCGGCTTCCGAATAAATCTGAACTCTCGGAACTAGAGCAATCACTGCGGGGCTCTTACGGAATACCCGCGGAGTTGATCGCCCTGATGAAGCAGTTTCCGCGCGAAGCCGATCCGATCGACGTCTTGCGGACGGCGATTTCAGCGCTTGAATTCTACGACTCAAACTCGCGCGATATTTCTCGAGAGACAAGCCTCAATACGGCTATCCGACTCACCGCGCAGTTTCCGACGATAGTTGCCGCGTCTGACCGAATCCGCCGCGGGCTGGAACCGTTAGCGCCAGACCCGTCTTTGAGTATTGCCTCCAGTTTCCTTTATCTCCTTCGCGGCGAGAAGCCTTCCGAACGCGACGCGGGCATCTTTGATGTTTGTCTTACGCTTCATGCCGATCATGAATTGAATGCCTCAACGTTTACCGCTCGCGTCGTCGCTGGAACGCTGGCGGACATGTACGCGGCGGTTACCGCAGCTATCGGCGCACTGTCAGGTCCGCTTCACGGCGGCGCGAATACCAATGTGATGAAGACCCTGCTGGAGATTGGTTCACTCGAAAATGTCGAGCCCTATGTGAAGAAGGCCCTCGTGGAGAAGCGAAAGATGATGGGCTTCGGCCATGCGGTTTATAAGACGGAAGACCCGCGCGCCACTCATCTGCGTAAGTTTTCCAAGGAAGTTGGCGAAGCTGCAGGTGACCCTAAGTGGTATGAGATGTCTCGCAAGATTGAAGAAGTGATGATGCGCGAGAAGGGTCTCTATCCAAACGTAGATTTCTTTTCCGCGTCGACCTACTACATGATGGGAATTCCGCTCGACCTCTACACGCCCATCTTCGCCGTCAGCCGCATCAGTGGTTGGACCGGCCACATCCTCGAACAATACGCCGACAACAAACTCATCCGCCCGCGCGCCGAATACATCGGCCCACGCGATCTTCCGTACGTTCCCATTGAACAGCGGTAGGCAAGAGTCCGTGTCAAAAGCGAAAGAGCGGGGGCGAGCCCACCTTCCCAACCTGAGAGACTTTCCCAGTCGAGTATTGCGATTCCCTTGAAGGCCTTTCAAATTAGCTGTGTCACTCAACAGAGTTAAGCTCGTGGTCAGGAAGGCGGGCTTGGCCCCGCTCTTGGTTACAGAATGTGTTAGGTATCCTTCCTGGCCAACCGGTCCTCGCGGGCTGGGCCGGCCACCAGGCGCATCACGGCGTGCCCCACAACCACAATCATGATGTAAGCCGCGGAGTCTGCGAGGATGGGTGCAACGCCCGGACCGAAGACCATCCACTTCGGAAACGTCGCGGCGTACGCATAGTCTCGTGGTGGGCCAATTACGGCAACGATGCCAACACACACGGCGAGTCCGCGCCAGCCGAAGCGTCGCGCCACTCGCCAGGTGACTAGATAGATTGGCGCACATGAGATCGCGAGCCCGAGGAAGAACAGAGGCAGAAAGGATGGCGTTGCCAGAAACGGTATGTGCCACCACCCGAGCGCTTCGCACAGAGCGACAATCTTCAACGCCAGCAGTGAGACAACTGTCCCACCAACGAGTGCTCCCAGGATGCGCCGCGTCGTAGCGCGAGTGAAATAGATGACGATGCAGAGCGCGATCAGATACGCGCCGGACATCAGGATGATCTGCTGCGTAGTCACAGGATCTTGCCGCTTCCATTGAAACTGTGGGTCGATGAAGTCAGAACCGGGAGCGGGTAGCGACCGGGTATAACTAGCGTGATTAATCAAGCCGGAATACGCGCGTTCAACTCAAGCCATTGGATTTGATTCTAGAACGTGGGAGGCCAGCAACACCCGGTCGCTCCCCCCTCGCGGTTCTGAGTTTGTTTTGCCGTCAATGAGTGAGTCCTGATAGACGGCGCGTGGTAGATCACGTAAATAGACTTCAACTCTTGTCTTTTCTGATAGCGGCAATCAATCGCTCCTTTCGCTTATAAAACTCCTGTGTCCGCTTCAGCGATTCTTTAGCCGAGAGCTTTTCCCTGGGCGGGCACTCAATCTTTAGTTCCTTCAAATCATTTATCCTCTTTGCCATGATGACCTCCTGTCTCAATGGGCATTCTAGCAGCTAGTTCAATAAAAGGTCCGCGCCAACGATTAGGTCTGCGCGGATTTACGATGCAAGTCACCTGGCAAGCAAAGGTAGTTGTTAATTCTGGGGAAAGCACCGCCGCTGTTCGGCGTTGGAGGACTTCTGTTTTCTTGTTTCTCCTTCTTGCCGTCTGATAAAGACGCGGCGCCGCGCCTTTATCCTTCGCGCTTTGCGCCCGAGATCACTCTTCGCGCAATTGGCGCGAGATCAATTCTTGCGCTTTGGCTTTGGTTTCGGACGCTCGATCCCGAGTTCCGGCACGCCAAACGTTCCTTCGAGCGTCGACAACTTTTCGAGATCTACTGGCCCGACGATATTGACGACGGTGATCTCTTTCGGAGCTGAAGCCAGGACTGCGAGGCCGCTTATCTGGTTGCCACTTTGCATCAGGTAGACTTCGACGTGGCCTTCGTTCTTGCTTTTCACGTTGACAATCTTATTCCAGGCAGCGTTGCGCAGTTGGGAACGGATTCCTTCGAGGTCCGCCTCGCTATATGCACCTTCGTTTTCGAACGTGAAGCTCTTTACATAAATCCCTTTCAAGCCGTTGACGACGTCTTTTATCTTCGCCTCGTCAGAATCTTTGTTGGAAAGAAACTTCGCCGCGAACTGCATCATCTGCTCGTCAAGATTCACGTCCACCGTCTCGCTCGCTTTCGCGGCGAGGGCGCTGAGCTGACTGGTGTCGATCCGAGGATTTTGCGCCAACGCGGTTCCAGCCGCGCCAAGAACGACGAGAACAAGCAGCGATGCAAACTTCATTGGCGCGAATTTCAATAGTGTCTTGGCAAGTGTTTTCATAATGCTCCATTTATCCTATTCGATGTTGATTGTGAATTGGCTCTCTCTGATTCAGGTCTTGTGTTTTCCTCTGCGCGAAGTTCAATTTCGCGCTTGCTACGCGAAGCGCCAGCAGCAATTGCTCTTTCGCGGCTGCGGCTTCTTGGAGCTGCTTCGCGGTGAGCTGCTGATTCTTGACGGTTGCGTTACCGGCTGCGTTGTGAACGCGACTTGAATTTCCTGCTAGCAGCGATTGGTTAACGCGATGTCGGCGTGGCTCGTTGACGCTTTTCTGTTCCGGCGCGGGCGAAGAAACGGCCGCAGTGGAATTTCGGTTTTCCTCGTGAGAGGGCGCCGTTGGATTTGGTTGCGCCGCGCCGCTGTTCTTTACAATCTCCGGCCGCTGCCTCGTTTGCAAACGTTGCAGCCCGAGCCACAGTCCGAGCCCGAGCAACAGCAACGCTATCGTTGCAGCAATCGCCAAACGCACCGCAAAGCCACGAAAGAAACTTCGTTCGCGACCGATCTGCAGTCCTGCGGGAATTTCCAGGGGCCGCGACTGATAGCGCAACGTCCCAAGAATCTCTTCTAGTTGTTGAACCTCAGGATCAGGTTCGCCGGTTTTGTTCCACAGGTAATGGTCGTCGTTATTCATGATGAGCCCTCCTTAACGCCGAGCTTGGTGCGTAAGAGTTTCATGCCCCGGTGTAAGTTGACGCGAACAGACGCCGCAGTCAGTCCAGTGCGCACCGCAATCTCTGGCCCTGTCATTCCTTCGACCAGGCGCAAGACCAGCGTCTCGCGATATGCGTCAGGCAGAGTCCGAATAATCGCCAGTATCTCTTCCGCCTTCGAGCTGCTGGAATCACTGCTCTTGAGATCTTCAGTAACTTCAACGGTCTCGTGCGACCTGCGATGGAAGTCCATTGCCCGATTGCGAGCAATCATCGCAATCCAGGGACCGAATGCGTTCGGGTCGCGCAGCGTATGCAGTTTCCTGAGCGCGTGCAGAAAAATGTCCTGCACCAGGTCCTCGACTTCGCCTCGCGGCATACGAGCCAGCAGCACTCCGTGTACGAGCGGCGCATAGCGTTCGTAAAGGCGCGCAAACATGTCGCGATCGCCGGCGAGAACCGTCCTTACAATCACGGACTCAGGCGATTCCTGCGACTCAACAGATTCGAGTTTGCGTGCGGCGGCGATCGCGGCGGGCGAGACCTCGACGCGTCGTGGATCGATCGAAGCTTTTCCCTGGCCGGTCATAACGAGCACGTCCGCTGTGGCTTCGAGTTCATACATTGTGCTGTCTCATTCGGAGTCGCCGCGACCTTCGAAGTTCTTTTATCCGCTTGACACCGATTAAGACGGGAGAAATGGGGAGAGTGTTAACATGGCGCTCATGTCCTCTCCGCGAGCGGTGAGGGAAAGACGGGTGGGGCCGGAGGCCCAGGGGGCTCAACCCGGGTCGGTTTTTCCTGCGAAGTCAGTATTTTCATCTCAGGAGTTGCTGTAACCAGCCGCGTACGCCAGATAAAAACAGTTGAAACGATGAGTGTAATAGTGCAGGTCAACCCGCCTTCGATGCCATAGCTTCCGCCCGTCAACCAGGCAGGACCCAGGTCAGTCCAGTGTAGTAGTGGATGAGGGGCGAGGTCGGTTATGCCGCTGACAGGACTACCAAAGATTGATCCCTGTGCCCAGTTCCAGGCCCAATGAACTCCCAACGGGAACCACAAACTACGCGTGCGGAGATAAGCGACTGCCAGCCAAACTCCCGCCAGTGCAGTGTTCGTGAACGTGAAGCCCGCGGCAACATTTGGATTTCGCAGATGAACGGTGGCAAAGGGAACTGAGGTCAGCAAGACTCCAAGCCACGCAAGGCTTGCGCGCGTCATCGTCTGCAAGGGATAGCCTCTGAATAGTGCTTCTTCAGCGAGCGCGGCAAGAATGAAAAGTACGGCAGAGAAAACCAGAGTCTGTCCAACCTGAACCATCGCTGCGCGGCCGGAGATCGTGAAACTCAAACCACCTCCCGCAGTTGCCAGAGCTGTGGCCAGCGCCAGCGAAGTAACACCGATCACTGACCCGAAGAAAAAATCGCGCAGCCAGCGCGAATGAAACCACAAGCCGAGCGCGCGCCAGGGCAAACCTTCAAGCCAGCGCGTGCAAATGAATCCGGCTATCAGAGCGACAGCTAGAAAGATCGCGCGGAAGATAAGGTTCTCGAGATAGTGAGCCACTCCACTGCTGGGAGTCGATCCCAACCATAGCTCCGAAACCTTGTTCAGTACGGCTCCAGATACCACCGAGAGAATGAGAACGAGCAGCACATAGATCAGCAGACGCCAACCACTGCGAAGGCGACCTGCCGAGTTGATGAATACCTGTTTGAGATGCATTGGCTACCGAACGGAGAGCAATCTGCTAATAGTAGTCCGCCGGGCATTCTAGACGATGACAAAGATTTTCCATATGTCATTGGTCAGGAGCCAGCAAAATGAAAAATGAGAAATGACAAATGGCAAATCTCCTTCTGTCCCCGCTGAGGTAATAAGGCCCCGCGGCGGACAGGCAGGAATGCCTGTCCTACCTCTGTATGGTAAACTTGGGCCACTTTTCCATGAACGATCAGCACGAAAATCCTTATGAGTTGTTGCCGGAGACACGCACCAGGAGACTGACTCGGCGACGCAGAATTGTGTTGTGGTCGCTTGGGATAACGGTGTTGGTGTTGCTGTCGATTATCGTCTCCCAACAACTCTGGTTGTGGACCGTCATCCCGCCTGACACGGCGTCCGACACGCTTCTGCTCTATGCGCTGTCTACGCTCAACTTCGTCGCCTTCGTAGTCTTCTCCTTTATATTCGTACGCAACCTGCTCAAGTTGCGGCGCGAGCGGCGCGAGCTTCAACTCGGATCCAAGATCAAGACACGTCTGCTTGTTTACTTCATTGCCATTAGTTTTCTTCCGATTATCGCGATGGCCGTCTTCTCTTACCTGTTCCTGAATCGCTCGCTGGAAAAGTGGTTTGGTGGCTTTTCAGCGAGAGTTGTGAACGAGGCGCAGGAAGTTCAGCGCGAAGCTTTGGATACCCAAATCCGCAACCTGCGCGACACCGCATCGCTGCTCGCGGTCGTAATGAAGCCGCAGTCTGACGCGGAAAAGCAGGCGACTCTGGATCGAGTCGTGGCGAGTGGACAACTCTCGGCCGTCGAGGTCATTGACGCCGGCGGACGCGTGATTGCGGAGAGCAGAGGGACGTTGGCAGCCAGCGAGCTTCAAGAGGTTGAGAGCCTCATGCAAAAAGCGCGCGCGCTGAAGGGGACCGACGACAGTTTGGCTGACGGCAAAGATCTCGACGCGATGGTAGTTCCAGTTTCCGACGACCAGCGACTGATAGTTGTGCCGTTGCGGCGCGCAGGTAGCGGTCTCGGCGACACGATCACCGGATCACAAGGAGAGTATCGGCATCTGGTCGCACGGCAGCACAGAGTCCGCTCGCTGGGGTTGTCAACGCTTGGGCTGATGACGCTGATGCTGTTGTTTGTTTCGAGTTGGGTGGCTATCTATTTGGCGCGCGGGATCGCCACTCCCATCAAGGCTCTTGCCGAAGCATCAAAAGAAATAGCGCGCGGAAACTTGTCGCACCGGGTCACGACCATTGCTGAAGACGAGCTCGCCTTGCTGGCCCACTCGTTCAACCAGATGACAGCGCAGCTCGAAGACAATCGCAGGCGGATTGAAGCCGGCACAGCGGCACTCCGCGAAAAGAACCTTACGCTCGAAGAGCGGCGGGAGTACATCGAAGCAATTCTCCAGTCGCTTTCCACGGGAGTCGTATCGCTCGATGAGAACGATTGTGTCACGACCATTAACGCCGCCGCGTCACGAATCTTGCGGCTTAACTCTGGACCGTTGAACGAGCGAAGGCTCGAAAACTTGATGGGCACGGAAGATTGGCCGGTCATGGATCGAATTCTTCGGCGCGCGCGTCGCACCGGACAGGCAACGGAGCAAGCGCAACTCACCGGCGCCACTGACGATGCGGAAAGCACACCGCTTCCCGTGGCGTTGACGGCTACGGCCTTGCGGGCCTCTCCGGCGCAAAAGCGCGGCGTGGTGCTCGTGCTTGAAGACCTCTCGGAATTGCTGGCAGCGCAAAGGGTCGCCGCCTGGAGCGAGGTCGCCAGGCGCATGGCGCACGAAATTAAGAATCCCTTAACGCCAATACAGCTTTCTGCCGAACGCATCGCGAAGAGCTACCGGCGCGCTACCGCAAATGGTGATCAGAATGGTGCAAACGGAAGCAGGGAATTTAGCCGGGGAACGAGCGATGAACTTCAAGTCGCTGCGGTTATTGACGAGTGTACTGAAACAATCGCGCGCGAGGTTGCCGGGTTGAAGGCGATGGTTGACGAGTTCTCGCGTTTTGCGCGTCTGCCGCTGGCGCGTTTGGAAGTCGCCGACTTGAATGAAGTCGTCCGTCACGCGAGCGCATTATACGAAGGTCGGCTTCCTGGCGTGACGGTGGAAACAAAACTCGATTCAAACCTGCCGGCAGCGATGTTGGATACTGAACAACTGCGCCGCGTGTTTGTGAATCTGATCGATAACGCAAGCAACGCATTAGCCGACCTCGAGGGCGAGCGGCTGATCAATATTTCCACGAGTTTCGATCCCATCCGGAGTCTTCTGATTGCCGAGGTTGCTGATACCGGACATGGAATTCGACCGGCGGATTTCAAACGACTGTTTCAACCTTATTTTTCCACGCGCGGGAGCGGCACCGGCCTCGGTCTCGCGATTGTGCAACGAATAGTGCTCGAGCATGGTGGTCGGATTCGCGCCGGAGTGAATTATCCACGCGGCGCGCGGTTTGTGATTGAACTGCCGGCGATGAACGCATAGAAACAGGAGCAGGAGGCAGGAGCAGGAGGCAGGAAACGTAATCTCTTCACGGGTCGCGAGACCGTCCTGCTCCTGCCGCCTGCTCCTGCCTCCTATCACTTATGGACTCAATTCTCATAGTCGATGACGAACCGGGCATTCGCGAAACGCTGTGCGCCGTAATGAAAGACGAAGGCTTCACCGCCGACGCCGTCGCGACGGGTGAAGAGTGCCTGGCAGCGGTTGAGCGGCGCGCGTATGGCTGTGTCCTGCTGGATGTTTGGCTGCCGGGCATTGACGGCCTTGAGACACTGCGGCTGTTGCGCGCCGCCGGGTCGGATGCTGCCGTGGTGATCATTTCCGGTCACGGCAACGTGGAAACTGCGGTGCGCGCTACAAAGCTGGGCGCCTTTGATTTCATCGAGAAACCGCTGTCGATCGAGAGGACTCTGTTGACCGTTCGTAACGCCTTGCGCCATCAACGGCTCGAACTGATCAACGCGGAAATGTCGGCAGAGTTGGCGAAGGAATACACGATGGTCGGCGAGTCTGTGGCGATGCGCGCGCTGCGGAAACAGATTTCGATCGTAGCGCCGACGGATGGTCGCGTTTTGATTTACGGAGAGTCGGGCACGGGCAAGGAACTGGTAGCACATGCAATTCACGCCAAGTCTCGCCGAGCCGGCGCGCCTTTTGTAGAAGTTAACTCCGCGGCGATACCCGAAGAGTTGATCGAATCAGAACTGTTTGGCCATGTGAAGGGCGCGTTCACCGGCGCTACCGCGGCGAAGAAGGGTAAGTTTGAATTGGCCGACGGCGCCACACTTTTCCTGGATGAGATTGGCGATATGAGCGCTAGCGTCCAGGCAAAAGTCTTACGCGTACTTGAGGAGCAGAGGTTTGAACCGGTCGGCAGCGGCACGTCGGTCCAGGTGGACGTCAGAATCATTGCGGCTACCAACAAGCAACTCGATGTTGAGATTGAGCAGGGCAAGTTTCGGCCGGATCTTTTCTACAGGCTAAACGTGATTCCTTTTGAGTTGCCGCCTTTGCGCGACCGTCTCGAAGACGTGCCAATGCTGGTTCAATATTTCAACCAAAACTTTTCCCAGGCTTACGGGAAGCTGCCCAAGGAATTCGCGTCGGAGGCGGTGGAAGAGTTACAGAACTATTCCTGGCCTGGAAATGTTCGCGAGTTGCGTAATACGATCGAGCGCGTGGTGATCATGAATCCCGGAATCAAGGTGGCTGCCGGCGACTTGCCGCCTCATGGAAAGGACGAGGCGCCCGTCGCTTCTTTCCGCTTCCCGTCTTTCAAGGAAGCGACCGATGCCTATCATCGTGAGTTTATCCAGAGAAAACTTGATGAAGCTGAGGGCAACGTCTCGCGCGCAGCAGAGCTGATGGGCGTTGACCGCAGCCATCTCTACCGCCGGATGCGCGCGCTGGGTATCAACAACGTGAGAAATGATCGGGTCAACCTGTAGTCATTGCAGTTGATCTCAACAGCCATGATGGTTTGAGGAAACTTCAGCGCCCTTGTCTGACACTTCTGACAAATTCTACCGGCGGCTTCCGAAATACCGCCTCCTGGCCACAACTCTCATTCTGTTAACGATCGCGGTCTGTTCCGTTGAACAGATGTGGTTCGTTCACTGGGGAGGGGACCCCCGCGTGTTCGTTCACGCCGCGCGCCTGATGTTATCCGGACAGGATCTGGTCAATATTCCCACCGTCAGCGGCCTTTACTACGTCTATCCACCGTTCTTCGCTTTCCTGAACATACCTCTCGTGTTTCTGCCCATTGGAGTTGTCATCGTTCTTTGGAATCTTGCGTCTGTAGTACTGCTTAGCTGGAGTATGGCCGCGTTCTACGCCGGCATGACGGAACAATCTTTCTACTCGATTCCCGCGAAAACACGCTGGACTGTTTTCACACTCACTTTGTTGCTGACGGCGCGCTTCATCTTTTTTCATTTACAAGGCGGGCAATCCAACATCTTCGTGCTGGCGCTGGCGGTCCTTGGCTTGCGCCTCTTATCGCGGAAGCAGGACGTCAGGGCGGGAGTGGCTATTGGGTTATCGATCATTCTGAAAATAACAACGCTGCCGTTTGTCTTCTGGTTTCTCGCCAGGCAACGCGTAAAGGTCCTCGTAGGAATCGGCTTGGGTGGAATAGTTGGGGTGCTACTTCCCGCCGTTGTAGTTGGACTGAAAACAGATTTCTATTATCACCGGGAGTGGTTCAACAAAGTCTTCCGGACTAATGCCGTTGTCAGCGGTATACCGAACGGGGTGGGAAACTTATCGCTGCGGGCGCAGCTTGGTCGCTTCTTTCAAACGGCGCCGACGTTTGAATATCACGGGCGTGCCTATCAATTTACAATCTTTGAACTTCCTCCTCGTGTGATCGTGTGGTTGGGTTGGCTTCTGGTTCTTGCGATTGCATTCGCGATAATTGCGTATTCCGTTCGTTACCGCAAAGCCGCTCCTTTGGTTTCCGAGTGGGGAGGCTACGCGCTGGTCTTTAGCCTGATACCAAGCTTTTCCACCTGGACGGAAGTGCATCACCTCGTGCTGCTGGTTCCCGCTTATCATTACGTCGTGCACCTGTGGCATTCGCGGCTGTTGACCGACCGTTTGTTCAAGCTGTTGGTGACCTTCTCATTTGTCTTTTTGACGTTGACCAGCAAGATGTTTTGCGGCGTCTTCTTAAGCCAGGTACTCACGTCTCTAGGCTTCATCAACTACGGATTGCTGCTTTTATCAGCGTCGATCTTTCGTGCGGCAAGTTGCCTCCGGGCCTTTGAGATCCCAAGTAGCAGCGAACTCACCCCCAGTTCCTAGCATCTTCCTGTGACGCAAGCCGTGAGTTTGGGAGAAGAAGTCAATTACAAAACTATTACAGTTATGATGATGGGGTTACGTTAAAAGGTCTTATCTGTTAATCTCTGTTTCGCATCATATGGTGCGTTTATTAAGTTGAGGTTGATATGGATTTCACGACAAGAGAGCTATTAAAGCGATACGCCAAGCTGGCTATTGGTCAGCCGTTTTCTCCGATTTTGCTGAACATTCTGGTGACGTCAGTCTGCGACATGCGCTGTACGCACTGTTTCTTCACTGAAGAGTTGGACGATCGTCCGCGCAAGAAGTTGCAGATGAAGACCAGCGAAATTGAACAAATCTCGGAGACTCTGGGGGGCAACCTGGGAGTGTTGATTCTCGCCGGCGGTGAGCCGTTCACGCGCAAAGACCTTCCCGAAATCGCACAGGCCTTTTATAAGAACAACAAGCTCGAGTCGATCTACATCATGTCTAACGGGCAGATTCAGAAACGAATCTTTCCTGACATCACACGCATCCTCGAGGAGTGTCCCGAGCTTAACGTCACCGTCGCGCTCGGCATCGACGGCATTAAGGCGCCACACGAAAAGATTCGTCAGAAGCCAGGCTCGTGGGACATTGCCATCGATACTGCACGCCAACTGCAAGCGATCAAGCAAGAGTATCCGAAGCTTGATGTGCAAACGTGCACCTGCTTCATGAATTCCAATCAGGACACGATTTTTGAGTGGTACGATTTTTTGAAGTACGACCTGAAACCTGACAAAGTTAACTTTAATTACATTCGGCCACCTTCAGCCGATCCTGTCGAGCTCAACATTGATCATTCGCGCTACAAGAAACTGGCGGCGATGATTGACGACGATTCGCGCCACGCAGCGATCAAGAATAACTACGGCGGCAACGCCGGTTATTTCAAGGCGGCAATCGATATCTACATGCACGGCCTGATCGCAAAAGCACAGGAAACGCAAACGGCGCAGATGAAGTGCTACGCGGGAACTGCCGGGGGCGTTATCTACGACGAGGGAACTGTTTCGTCTTGCGAGAACCTGGCGCCCATCGGCAACCTGAGAGATTTTGATTGGAACTTCCAAAAACTCTGGCTGTCGCCGGCGATGAAGGAGAGACGAAAGAAGGCCCTGGACGGATGTTTCTGTACGCACGAGTCCAACAGTTATTACCCGTCGTTACCGTTTAATCCGGGTCACTTGATACAAATCAAGAAGCTGGAAAAAGAAATGAAGAAGGCGCGCAAGGAAATGGATCGTATGCAGCCTGAGCCGGAGGGGATGACGGTCGGGGCATAGGATGTGACGCAAACTGTTAGTTTGCGATCGCCAAAACTTCAATCTTAGTTGCAGCCAACCGCAAACTAGTTTGCATTACGTGTTATGTCTCAGCGCACTCCAAAAATCCTGATCATCTCTTCCGACACGGGCGGAGGACATCGCTCTGCGGCGGCGGCAATCGTTGCCGGCGTTCACAAGTTTTTTGAGGGGGAGTCGTATGCAGTTCGCGTTGTCCGTGCGGTAGAGGAATCCCACTCCATCACGGCGAAGATGGTTGGTGTCTACAATTGGGTGCTGAGAAACCGGCAACACTGGATGAAATATCTCTACTGGGCGATGAACAAGTTTCGCCCTGAGACCCGGGAGTTTTTTCATAAGCGGTGCATAGGCTACGTCAATGAACTCTTTGAGCGCTGGTGCCCGCATGTCGTTGTCAGTGTTCACCCGTTGACGCAACACATCTTCGCGCGCGTCCTCAAAGAGTTAAGACTCGCCGATCGAATTCCACTGGTATCGGTAGTCACCGATCCTTCCTATGGGTTCTGGAAGGCCTGGGCTTGCGACGATGTCACGCTCTATTTGGTGGCGACTCCTGAGGCCCGGCAGCAGTTGATTGATTACGGCGTTGGGGCGGAGCGGATCAAGATTTCGGGCATGCCGGTCCATCATAAGTTTGCCTATCCTGGTGAAGAGGCCGCGCGTGCTGCGCGCAGTGCACTCGGTTTGGATCCGGAAAAATTTACGGTGTTCGTCAACGCCGGCTGGGAAGGTGGCGGTAACATCCCGCAGATTTTCCGCGAATTGGTGCGTGGGGAACTTGAGATCCAGGCTATTTTCCTGGCGGGGAGGAATGAAGAGCTTAGGGCCGACGCCGAAGCGCTGGCTGACAGTGCTTCCTTCCCGGTGAAGGTAATCGGCTATTCCGAACATGTTGAGCAGTTGATGGGCGCCGCCAACGTCATGATTTCGAAGCTTGGCGGGTTGACCACGTTTGAAGCGTTCGCTTGCCGCCTGCCAATTATCGCCGACGTGATCACCGAGCCCATGCCGCAGGAGGCTGGCACAGCAAACATGCTGGTGAGGCGCGGCGCGGGTGTGTTGTTGCAACGGGCCGGAGATATTGTTCCGGTGATTCGTCGCATGGTTGAAGACACCGCCCACTACTCCGCAATGCGGGCGGCAACGATTGGTCTCGCAATCCCCAATGCCACTCGCCATATTGTTGAAGAGATCACAGCGCTAATTCCCGCCTCCACCGAGGCGTCGGAACAAGCCATTCTGGCTGAGGTTGTCTCGGTCTAGTCTGCTGGGGCGTCCGGTCTCTTGGGGGCATCCCGCCTGCCAGTGCATGGTTTGAACTACTTCCGCTTTCGGTTCCCGCTCGTTGACTGTTTCCTGTTTTCAGAGTCTAATTTCACGGCAATCAATTTCAAAAATTAGCAAATTTCAAAAAAGAAGTGGCCCGCTTGCGTTCGGCGAAGCGGGTTTTTTAGGAGACTAATTAGAGTGGGCCTATTGCTCGAAGGTAAGCGCGCTTTCATAACCGGCGGCACACGCGGCATAGGCGCCGCGCTCTGCGACATTTTTGCGCGCGAAGGCGCTGACGTCGCTTTCAACTACAACTCACGAGACGATCTTGCCACTAGCACTGTCGCGAAGATAGAAGCCCATCTGCGACGAGCCCTCAGCTTCAAGGTTTCGGTGACGGACCGCCTGGGATTGAAGAAGCTAACGCGTGAGATTGTTGAGAAGTGGGGCGGCATAGACATTCTGGTTAATAACGCTGCGATCAATCGCGGCGATAATTTTGCTACAACGACTGATCGCGCCTGGGACGAAGTGATCAATACAAACGTCGGCAGCCTTTTCGCGGTAACCAAACCTATTTACAAGCAGATGATTCGGCAGCGGAAGGGAAGCATTCTCAACATTACTTCCATTGGCGCGATGCGGGCGTTGCCTACTGCTGTTCACTATGCAACTTCAAAGGCGGCGATGATTGGATTCACGAAGTGTCTCTCGCGCGAGGCGGGAACGTTTGGCGTCAAGGTTAACGCGATTGCCGCCGGAATTTTTGACACAGAATTGGCGCAGGCACTTCCCGAGCGCCTATTGCAGATGCATCACTTTTGGGCATCAGCCGGGCGCCTGGGTCGTCCGGAAGAACTCGCAGAGTATGCAGCATTTATGGTGAGCGATCGCAATAGTTTCATGAACGGCGAAGTTGTGATCGTGGATGGCGGCGCGATTACTTAAACAGACATCGATCCAGGACTTGTTGGTTTCGTTCCGTTAGGAACGAGATGTTTATAGCTTGTGGGCCATGTTAGAAAT
>JBDUAQ010000019.1:0-25917 GCA_040004575.1 bacterium | reverse complement strand
TCGTCACCGGCCGCGACGCCCCACCCGCATTGATTGAAGCCGCCGACCTCGTGACTGAGATGACCGAGATAAAACACCCCTTCACCGCCGGCATCCGCGCCCAACAAGGCATTGAGTTCTGATTCGCTCACAATGAGTCCGCACACTAGGTGCTTCAACCTGTCTGCCGTCTATGCTAACCTCTCGTTATCCCGACACTGAACTCGACGACAGCGATCCGGTAGACAGGTTTCCCTATGCCCTGGTTTAGCAATAAAAGTAAGCAAATTGAAGCCGTGCCGCCCGAGGAACGCGTCGTTAAAACGGAGAATGTCTTCGTTAAGTGCGACGGCTGCGAGGCGCACCTTTACAAACGCGAGCTCGAGGAATCGCTCCAGGTTTGCCCTCATTGTGGCTATCATTTTCGCATCGGCGCGCGCGAGCGCCTGGCGATGATCTTCGATGATGGCAAGTTTGAAGAGCTGGATGCCGAGGTCATCTCGATAGATCCGCTCGAGTTTGTTGACACCAAGCCTTATCCCCAGCGACTCGAGCAGGCAAAAGAAAGTTCCGGGCTGCCGGAAGCGATCATCAACGGCCGCGGCAAGGTGGGCGATCACCTGGTGCTCGCAGGTGCGATGGACATGTCGTTTATCGGAGGCTCGATGGGATCGGCGGTCGGCGAGAAAGTTACGCGCCTGATCGAGCGGGCCCTCAGAGAACATGGCGCTGTGATCATCTTTGCCACCTCTGGCGGCGCGCGCATGCAAGAGGGCGCACTCTCGTTAATGCAAATGGCGAAAATCTCAGCCGCGCTCGCGGAGCTCGATGAGGCGCGTCTTCCCTTCATCTCGATATTGACTGATCCAACTACCGGCGGCGTCACGGCCAGCTTCGCGATGCTGGGAGACGTCATCATCGCGGAACCGAAAGCGCTGATCGGTTTTGCCGGACCACGCGTGATCGAACAGACGATACGGCAAAAACTACCGAAGGATTTTCAAAAGTCGGAGTTCCTGCTCGACCACGGTATGGTCGACGCCATCGTCGATCGCCGCGAGATCCGTGACTACATAATCAAGCTGCTCAACTTCATGATGAATCCGGAAATCTCCAGCAACTCGGAGATGGAACGACTCCGCACTCGCGCCAGCTCCGGCAATTAAAACAGACGGCAGGAGCAGACGGCAGGAACTCCTGCTCCTGCGCCTACCGCTGCCTCCTCTGACTCCTGCCTCCTGCCTCCTGCCGTCTGCCCCTGCCGACTGGTCCGTTGCCGTTTAGTTGGCGAGGTGATAATGCTATCTCCTCATGAACTTTGCGGAAGCGACCCAGTACCTGCTCAGTCTCGGCCACGAGACTCTAACTATGAAGCTGGGACTCCGGAATACCGAGTTGTTACTCGCCACGCTCGGCAACCCACAAGAATCCTATGAGTCAGTGCAAATTGCCGGCACGAACGGCAAAGGTTCGACGGCTGTGATGCTCGATTCCATTTGCCGCGCCGCCGGAGTTTCGACCGGTCTTTACACTTCGCCGCATCTCGTTTCAATCACCGAAAGAATAAAGCTTAGCGGCAACGAAATCAGTGAAGACAGCTTTGCGAAATTAGCGAGCGAGGTAAGAGCAGCCGCGGAGAATTTGGTCGCGAGCGGAAAGTTGGAAGCCCTACCCACGTTTTTTGAACATGTGACTGCCATTGCGCTGCTGGCTTTCAGACAGGCAGGTGTCGAGTTGGCAATTCTCGAGACGGGACTCGGTGGCCGCCTCGACGCAACGACCGCAGTCCGCGCAAGAGTCGTCGCTATAACGCCGATATCGCTCGATCATCAGGAGTACCTGGGTGAGACGCTCCCCGAGATTGCTGCCGAGAAGGCCGCTGTCATTCGCCCTGGCAGCGTAGTAGTAGTTTCGCCGCAGCCGGAAGTCGCGCGTCGCGTAATCATCGACCGTTGCCGCGAGTGCGGTGTCACTCCAGCGTGGACAACTGCGAACATTTCCCAAACGCAGATGAACTCCGGTTACACTTTCCGCACCGAAAAAGATATTTACGAGAACGTTCAGCCTGGATTACGGGGTACGCATCAACTGACGAACGCGGCAACGGCCATTGCTTTGGCAGAAGCGCTCATCTCGGCAGGTTTCAAAATCAGCCGCGACGCAATCATCGCGGGTTTGCAGAGCGCCAGGCATCCGGGTCGGCTGGAAGTATTTGAAAACTCAACTGACGAGGCCGAGAAAGTTTTCGTGCTGCTCGATGGAGCGCACAACCCAGCCGGGGCAGCCGCATTGCGCTCCTACCTTGATGGCGCGCAACAGTTGACCAGCACTCCAATCACGCTTGTCTTTGGAACAATGGCCGACAAACAACTTGACCAAATGGCCGCGCTGCTTTTTCCAGTTGCCGACCATCTGATATTGACTCAACCGCGTAACGCGCGCGCTGCAAGAGTTGAAGATTTGCGGCAACTGGCGGAGAGATATGCGCCTGGAGTTTGCACCGAACCTGTTGCCTCGAGCGATTCGGCGATGGAGCGCGCGATTTCCCTGGCGGCACCGAACCGGGAAATGATTTGCGTCACAGGATCGCTCTATCTCGTCGGCGAAGTGAGAGAATGGCTGGAACATCGCTACGGGCTAGCGGGTCGCTTCAGTTGAACGTCGCCTGCTGTTGACCTTGACAACCTGAAACGAGATCTCAATATGAAACCATCCGGCAAAATCCCTAATGAACCACCGAGAGTAATTAAGAGTGAAACTATCTTCCGCGGACGCGTCATCGAAGTCACTGTCGATACCGTAAGCGAAGGCGAAGTCACTTACCAGCGTGAGGTGGTGCATCACGCGGGCAGCGCGGTGATTATTCCCATATTCGACGACGGCACGATCGCGCTCGTCCGGCAGTATCGACATCCGGCCGTGCGGTATCTGCTGGAAGCACCGGCTGGGACCTTGCGCCGCGGGGAAGCGCCGGAGGAAGGTGCGAAACGTGAACTCGAGGAAGAGCTTGGTGTCGTGTCCGGCCGTCTGGAGAAGTTGTCGGAGTTCTTTGTGTCGCCGGGGTTTTGCGAAGAGAAGATGTGGGTTTACCTGGCGACTGAACTGACGGCAACCGTGCAGCGACTGGAAGACGATGAAGTTCTCGAGGTAGTACGAATTCCCTTCTCGCAGGCATTAAGCATGATTACTACCGGCGAGATCGAAGATGCCAAAACGATCATCGGGGTGATGCTGGCGGCCCCGCGCGTTGGTCCTTCAATGTTGGAGGCAGCTTATCCGGCAGTTTGAAGCTAGTCTCCGATTGACCACTACAAAACAACTTCATACACTCGCTACCACAGTGTCTACTAACGAAGCGGCTTCGCCAAACAATCTGCTGATCGAGACGCCCGACGCTAATTCCGATCAGGAGCCCAACCCGCCTGCATTCGAAGTTGTCAACCCGGACGATCCGCCCTGGGGACTTGGCCAGGCGGTGCTGGTGTGGGTGACCAGTGTGGCGCTGCTCATCTTGATGCAGTTTGTCGTTGCCGTGCCTTACGTGGTCTACAAAGCCGTTACGGTCGGTACCACCCAGGGATTGGCCACAGATCCAACTCTGATCTTCCTTTCAATTCTCGGGATTGTGCCCGCACACATTCTGACGCTGTTGATAGTTTGGTTCCTGGTTACCAAACGCGGGCGACGACCGTTCTGGCAAACGTTGGGCTGGAGTTGGCCCAAAAATTTCGGACCCTGGAAAACTGTCGGCCTGGCTTTCTTGTTGTTGGGCGTGAGCGTATTAATTACGCAGGCGCTAGGCGGTAAAGAAACTCCACTGGATCAGGTCATTGCCAGTTCCCTGAGAACGCGTTTTGCCACTGCCATCCTTGCAGTCGCGACTGCTCCGCTGGTGGAAGAGCTAACTTTTCGCGGCGTGCTCTATCCGGCGTTGCAACGCTCCCTGGGTATGGTGTGGGCCGTGGTGCTGGTATCAGCATTGTTCGCCGGGGTTCACCTGCTCCAGTACCTCAATAATCTCGGCGTCGTCGTCGTGATCACGCTGCTGAGCGTTTCTCTGACTTTGCTGCGCGCTCGCACCGGACGCCTCCTGCCTTCGTTCGTACTGCATCTCGTCTTTAACGGCATACAGGCAGCTTTCCTGGTGGTACAACCGTTTGTGGGAAAATCTCCAACCGAGAATAATGCCGCGGCCGGATTTCTCCATACCGTCGCAAGGCTCTTCACCTAGACATGGCTCACGAAGTTGTTGTAGTTGGCGGCGGCATCGGCGGGCTGACTGTCGCTGCCTTGCTCGCACAACGCGGCGTTGACGTCTGTCTCCTGGAACGAGAACCGAGAGTGGGCGGCTGCGCGGCGAGCTTTGACAAATTTGGCTATAGCTTTGAACAAGGTTACGGACTTTTTACAGGATGGAAACTAGGCGAGATCCACGATCGTGTGTTCTCGGAACTGCCGGTTGATCCTCCAGAGGTTCGCTTGTTGGAGCCGAGCTATGTGGTACGGCTTCCAGACCAATCTGAGATCGCACTCGCCGGGGATCAGGAGAAGTTTGAAGAGAACCTGCGTCGGAGTTTTCCAGAGTGTGCCGAGCAGGCGGTTGGGTTTTACCGCAAACTGGAATCATTAGGCAAAGCGTTGCGTCGCGCTTTTGAACGCGCGCCGGATTTATTGTCAGCCTCCAAACCGCGGCGCGCCTACAGTCTTCTATCTGAAGGACGAGTAGGCGCGGAAATACTCAAAGCCGGTCATCACTCAACTCTTGAGTATCTCGAAACAGTCTCGCCGCGATTTCGTCGCTTCGTAGACGTGCAATTGCAAACGCTGGCGCAGGCGAGTAGCGCGGAAGTTCCGCATCTGCTTGCGGCGTTCATGCTTAGTGGCCCTCGATCCGGTATGTTCGCGATGCGCGGCGGCGCTTCAGCGCTCGGGAACAAGCTGGCCGAGTCGATAAAGCAGAGTGGCGGCAGAATCCGCTTGGATACGCCGGTGCTCAGATTGTCCTACGATTCAACGGGCGCGGCCGTTGGCGTCGACCTCTTGAGCGGAGAAACAGTAACGTTCTCGAAAGCCGTTGTCAGCAACCTAACGGTGTGGGACACCTACGGAAAGCTTGTAGGCCTCAACCGCACGCCTACTGAAATTCGCAAACAATTGAACGGGCTGCGTGGTTGGGGGGCTTACCTTATGTACCTGGCGCTGGATGAAAGCGCGGCCGGTACACTTACTTCAGACCACGTCCTGGCCCTAACTGATTGGCAGAAAGACGAGCCTTACGAGCCGCAAGCAAACCAACTGATGTTCGGGGCTGCACCCGGCTGGGATGCGCGAGGCCCGGCGGGAAAACGCGCGGTGACCGTTCAAGCCTTCACCGACGTCGACGACTGGTTCACCTTCCATAACGACGAAACTGAACTCGAGGAGAAGGATCAGCAGATGCTGGAACGTTGCTGGCAGCAACTCCACTCGGCGATGCCGGAATTGGGCAGCAGCGTGGAGGTGATTGAGACCGCCACACCGCGAAGTTTCTATGACCAGACTCGGCGCAAGCTTGGCAAGGTCGGCGGCATTGTTCCGTCGCCGGGGGAGTTTTGGCTTGACGGACCCAGCTACCAAACTGTTCTCCCGAACGTTTTCATTATTAGCGACACCACCTACCCCGGTGGCATCGAAGGCCTTACCCGGTCCGCGCTAGTGCTGGCAAATAAGCTCGCCTCCCAATAAAGCCTAGAGAATGTCTCAATGTTCTTCTGGACAAACGCGATTGTCTAGTGTATATGTGCAATAGACAATATGTATATAACGATTGACGAGAGAGACAAGCGACCGCTCTACCAGCAAGTCGTGGACGAGATCAAAGCCCTGATTGCAGGCGGTGAATTGCCCGAAGGGTCATCCCTGCCGCCGGTTAGACAGGTGGCTGCGGATCTCGGTGTTAATCTCAATACGATCGCCTACGCCTACCGCCAACTGCAAAAGCAAGGGCTGGTGAAAATCAGGCACGGGGCAGGCGCGGTGGTGACTTCACGACTGCTGCGCGACCCGACTGAAGAGCAACTCCGCAGTCAATTGGGAACCGCGCTTACACATCTGGCTTTGGCTGGTTTGAAATTGTCGGAAGTAAGAGTGTTGGTAGAGACTGAGCTTAGCCGGCTCTTCAAGGAGGGCGACTAACTGCTCGATTGATCGGACTACTTCGTCGTCAACTATTCTTTTGGCGGCCTGATGGTCGGCAGGTCGCCTCCAGGTGAGATATCCGGCTTTCCGCGACCCATCATCGGGGAGTCAGCATTCCGACCGGGTGACGGGGGAGGATTATAAGTGGGAACGCCGCCGCCACTTCCGGAGCCAGTCGTTGGGGAGCCTCCGCCATTCCCGAAGACTATCGGACTGCCAAGACTTGGACCCCGGCCACAACAATAGCCATCGAAGTAATAAAATCTGCCATACGTCGGTCCGTAGGGCGACTGCCACCCGTAGCCAAAAGGAAAAAGCGTGTAGCAGCCAATACCTGGGTTAAATAGCCAAAAGCCTGAGTGGCGACCCCACAGCGGCCACGACCAGTCGTCTCTAAAGCTGGAGGCAAAGGCAGTAAGCGTTCGTGCCGAGAGTCTGCTATTTGCCTTGGCAAGAGTTTCCGCCCGGTCCTTACTCCAACGTTCCAGGGGATCCCAATTTTTCTTGTCGGCATTTTCGAGTTTGGCAACCGAAAACGAGTTGGCACTGAAGACTACTTTGTTGCCACCCTTCACCTTCGTATGCGAGCCTTCCAACATCACTCGACCCTTCCTCACGATGAGCTCGGTGTTGTCGCCCGGCACCACGCTAACGCGATAGAGTCCACGTCGAATGATTGACATGCGCGTGTGCGGGGTCGTAATTCCAATGAATAACTCCTCATCGTCAGCGCCGGTAACTTCCACAATGGCTGTGCCCCTGATCAGACGCACTTCGAGGTTTTCGAGGGAGTTGTCAGCCAACTCAAACTCCGAATTCTCGCCAACCCGCATATAAGATCCCGGATTCAGCAGCATTTCAACCCGACCATCGAGGCCCGTCTTGACCACGTCGCCGGCTTCCAAATCTTCTTTGATAGTGAGCTGTTGCCATTCTGTATTTCCATGGGGGCGCATCGAAGCCCGGCCGGTCACGGCATTTACTCCGCCCGCTTTTGCGGAAATCACGAACTTTTCCCGGTTCTGGGAATAGCTGGTCAGAGGAAGGGCCAGTACCAAGGCGCTCACAATAAGCGTCGGTACAACAGTAAGTAGTGCTTTTCTCATGGAGTTTTCCTTTGATTCGAACCGGCTAAGCTCACTGCCTGGGAGAGGGCTTAATTATAGTCCTCTCATTGGTATTTACAAGCATTTCCCGTCGCTAGTTTGCAATCAGGTTGTTCGGGCGATCAATTTGGCAGGCGCCGCGAATAGTAGCCCTGCTTGGCGCGGGCGATGACATCCTGTCGATCGTGGATTTGCACAGTTACTGAGCGCCACTTTCCGTCTCGCAGGGTATTGGAAGGACGATAGCCGATGCTGTAAATCCGTCCGAGGTCGCCGATCACTTGCTCATAGACGTCATCCAGGTCCTTCAACTTGTTCGCTCGATAAAGGCGACTGCCGGAAGCTGACGCCAATTGGCCCAACTCCTCGCGGGCCAGAGCAAACACTCGGTGCGGCGTTCGGTGCCGCCGATACTCTTCGTCTTCCGTGTCGAGATAGATGGGAAAAACAATGGTCTCCGCGGTCCGCACCAGGCCCAGCAGTTGATCAAAGCTGGTCTGGGAACCATCACCAAAAACGTCAGGCAGGGCGTTGTCGACGCCATCAGTCATCACGACCACCGCGGTCCGCCGCGCCGAGCTTCCGGAAGCGTTGAGGACTGCGAGGACATAACGCAGTGAGTCCCAAAACTTGGTTCCGCCCTGGGGCTTTTCAATATCGTCAATCGAATCTCTAAGAAGCCGGCGATTCTGCGTCAAGGGACAAACGACCTGTGCGATGTCAGTAAAAGAAACTACTGAGACACGATCAATCGGGCGTGTAGCGTCAACAAATCGCTTGGCCGATTTTCGGATTAGCTTGAGCTTGTCGTTGGTCGAGCCTGATAGATCGAGCAGCAGGACGAGGTCGAAAGGCGTGTCGGCAGCAGCAAAAAACGCGATGTCCTGCGGTGTTCCGTCCTCAAGTATCAGGAAATCCTTTTGCTGTAGTTCCGGCGAAGCATTCTGAGGATTCAAACTAACTACGCTGACTTTCAGGTCAACCAGGTCAGACTCGATGCGTATCGTTTCAACTGGCTCGCCTGACTGGCCCAGACAAGTCAGCGGAATAAACAGCGTAAACAGCAGGTTCAGGATACTGGTCCGACGTAGTTCCATATGTGCGGCGGAACACCGCTCAGTTTGCATAGTAGCCACGTTTACCGCGCGCGATCGCTCCGGCACGCGAGACGATGTTTACTCTTATAGCTCGCCACTTACCGTCGCGAGTTTTGTCTGATGGACGATAAGCAAGACTGTAGACTGTTCCCAGATCGGCGACCACTCGCTCATACGCGCCAGCCAAATCCTCGAGGCGTTCAACTTCATAGAAGACGCCGCCGCCCGCGCCCGCCAGTTCCTTCATGCGGTCGTAGCCCGCATCGAACGCCTCGGGCTGCGTATCCAGCGGACTCAAGGCTTCATATTCGGTATCAAGCCACAGCGTATACACCACACCATCAAATTCACCAATGCGGCTGAGCAGATCCTTGTAGGGAAGCTTCGAGCCATCGCCCTGCACGCCGGGAATACTTCCGTCCAGACCATCACTCATCAGGATGATCGCGGTACGACGCGGGTTCTTCGCGCTCTTTTGCGACTGGTTCACGGCAAAATCCAGCGCATCGTAAAGCTTTGTATCACCGGCGGCCGTGTCCATGGCGCTTATTCGCGCGTTGAGAGTTTGCCGGTCAAGCGTCAATGGAGAAACTACTGTTGCCTGGCCCGCAAAGGTTACGACGCCAATACGATCTGAAGGACGGGCTGCCGCGACAAAACGCTGCGCTGCCGCGCGAATGAGTTTGAGGACGTCGCGAGTGGAACCTGACAGATCGATTACGAGTAACAGATCGAAGGGTGCGGAGGATGAATCAAACTGTAGGATTTGTTGTTCCGTGCCGTTTTCATAGAGTTTGAAATCAGATTGCGCGAGGCCAACCACGCCTCGATTTGTCTCTCTGTCGACGACGCTCAGGTTCACCGTTGCCAGTTGAGAGTCAACCCGAACCACGTCACCTTCGTCTACCTCCTGCGTGTCTAACACCGGAGCCGGCGTCCCTGCTCCCTTCGTGGGAACTTCCGATAGCGCAGGCTCCGGCGACTTTCTGCCGGAGGGTTCGACCCTCAACGGATCACTGGAATCATTCGTTAGCGAGACGGTGATATTCCCGGTTTCGGAGTTGACTCGCAGTGGATGTGTTCCGTTACCAAGGCGGACCTGAAGAACGTGACCGTTCTCGCTCAACAGCTCAGACATAACTAAACCCTTAGTGGCTCGCGCGACGATATCGGCATTAGTTAATTCGGGAAGCTCCACCTTCACGTCACCGCCTGCAGACTTGACGGTTGCAGATTCGGGAACGCCTCGCAGGGAAACCTGCCCGTTGCTGGTCTCGATTTCCACTTGCGCACTATCCGGAAACTTTATGCTGAGGTTGATCGGAGCGACTGGGCTCCCGGGCCTCTGCACTACACGAATGACAAAGCCCTGGTTTGCTTGCTCAATAACCACGGACGAAAGTCTTGAACTGCCCGACGCTCCATTTGCCATGAGATATACATACTTTTGACTCCAGCTTTCCGCCGTAACGTCGCCGAACTCGTTTACAACCCGCAGTTGGCCTCCGGCGGGAAACTCAATTTGCACACCTGAGTACTCGGAGCTGGTGGACGTTTGAGCAAGGCAGGAAAATGTCAGGAGCGCGACGAAGAAAAGCGCTGCAATTACTCGTTTGAGTGGACCGAAGTACATGATGAAATGTTGGAATAGAACTGAAGTTCAGGGGAGAGTGCCGGAACCTTGCAAATCCTATCTTGAATTTTGCCGGGGTTAGCCTACGACTATCTTTCTATCATTTCAAGCATCGAGTCGTCCTCTTTGGCAGAAACCTCGGCTGCGGGCACGTGTGTTTTCCCGCCCAGGTCTCCCAGACGCAACAGCAAGTTTCCCATGTTGGTCGCATAAGGCATCGCAGTTTCTTTGCACCACTTGAAGTGCTCGAGCGCCTGCTGGAAATTCGTGCTGAAGCGGGCTTCGCTCCCGCCGTTTATCTCCTATCACCCGATGACCTGGCAGACTATCTCGATGCGTTTGGCTTCGATGTTTACGCGTTTTCTGAAGCTGAAACCAGGTTTCACTTCGGAGATTATCGCGCGGCGCTGGCGCCGGGTGGTGATCACGCTCACTGTTCACTGACGGGACACTAAAAACAGTGGTCAGTGGTAAGAAAAACAATTTTTAGAACTAATCCTTCGGCTGACTACTGGCCACTGACCACTGGCCACTGACCACTGCTCACAGCGCCTTAATTACAAAGAAGGTGACATCGTCAGTAGCACCGCGCCCGCCAGTCCATTCAAGCACCTCTGCGTGCACCGCAGTGATGAGTTCGCGGGCGCCCAGTTGGCGATTGAGCTTCACTGCCTGTGCCAGACGATCGCGTCCAAACTCTTCACCCTGCGGGTTCTGCGCCTCAGTAACACCATCGGTATAAAGCATGAGTATGTCGCCCGGCTCTGTCGTCAGGTAATACTCATGGTAGCGAGTGTCTCTAAACATCCCCAGCGGTACGCTACCCCTTTCGATGAAGCTCAGGTCGCCATTTTGCTTTAGCAGAATCGGCGGATTATGTCCGGCGTTAGTGTAGGTAAGGGTCTTGTTCGTGACATCGAGAATGCCATAGAAAGCGGTTACAAACTGATTGCGCTCAATAGACTCCCAAAGCAGATAGTTTACCTTCGCCATCGAGATATGGGGCGAATAACCAATGTGCGTCGCGGCCCGCAGGCTGGCGCGCAGAAACGCCATCAGTAAAGCTGCCGGCACCCCCTTCCCGGACACGTCGGCGATGACCAACCCAATCTGATCGTCGTAGATTCGTACCCAATCGTAATAGTCGCCTGACACTTCCTCCGTCGGGAAGTTGTAAGCGCTAATGTCGTATCCATCTAATTGCGGGTCCTTGGCCGGCAGCAGTTCCAACTGAACCTGCCGAGCAACTTCAAGCTGACCTTCGAGACGTTTCTTTTCGATCAACTGCTCGTGCAGCATTACCTTTTCGATGATGATGGCAACCTGCGAGGCGAGCAGCATTAGAACTTCAAGATCGTCTTCGGAGTAAGCGTCCAGTTCATCGCTCTCGAGATCAAAAACGCCAATGACTTCCGTATTGGAGATTATTGGCGCGACCATCTCAGAGCGCGTCTCGCTCCGAGCATTGATGTAGTTTGGGTTCTTGCGCACGTCAGGAGACGTAACTGGTTCGCTTGTGAGCGCCACCTGGCCAATAAGTCCTTCGCCCAGTTTCAGGTGAAGGTTCGTCAATTCCTCGATGTCATAACCCCTGACTGCTTCCGCTTGAAACACGCAGGGTTCTTCACCTTCGGCAACGTTATCCGAGCACTTGACCACGAAGATGCCGGCAGCGTCATACGGAATCAGAGAGTCGAGCGTGTCCATTACAAGGTTGAGAACTTCCTGCAAGTCGAGTGAACGACTGATCTTCTTGGTGATGTCGAGCAACATGCGCAGCTTGTCTGTGGTAGTCAGACCGGGCAAAGTCAGCTCTCTTGTTTGTTCACTCACTATTTGAAACTCCGCCGACATTACGGGTCGGGATAATGGGCCAGGAACAAAAGCGAATTATAAGCGCTCAAGGTCAAAGTAGGACAGGCATCCCTACCGGTCTAATTTTCCATCAAGCTAAAGCTTGGACTCTAAACTACTTCGTGGAAGCGTAACTCAAGTAGTTCAGAGTTCAACCTTTAGGTTGTACCCCGGCAAAGGGACAGCAGGAATGCTGCCCTACTTGGCCGAATGCGCGGCGCGGTACGTTTTCCAAAGGCGCGTCACTTTCAGGCGATACTCGACGAGTTCGCGGCTAACATGGAAATATTTGGCAATCTGCTGCGAAGTTTGACCGTCAAGCACGAATCTCCGCAAAGCAGAAAACGGAACAAGTGCTGCCGCGCCGGTGGCATAAGCGGCTTCTTCGTCCGCCTTTCTATACTCTCGCGAGACGGTCCGGCCGTCTTTAGTCTCTGCTACCATTTTCAGACGGCTTGGCTGGTGACCCAAAAAAACGTGAGACACCTCCTCCATCAGGGTAGCGTTTGTTCTCATGCGTCCGTGATTAGGATTAAGGATGACAATTCTGCGGCCGTCGGGCAGCGGAAGAGAGCAGGCGCCTCCCGACCACTTCTCTGAAGCCTCGCCCAGCAGATGTTCACGTACGACAGGACTGAGTCCCTTAATTTGATCAAAGCTGACAACCAACAGGTTGGCAAACTTCGCGAGTCGAAATGGATCGAGCGGCACATCAGGCCGCACGCCCGCAAAATCGCGAAAGCCCAAAGCGTACAGCTCAAACTGCCGCCACTTTTCCCCGGGCGGTAACTCGTAATCGGTCATGCGTTGGATTATAGCTTGCGGTGAAGACGAGCCTTAACGACGTTTGCGAGCCGAACCGGAGGGCTCGTTTCGACTAAACTGCGAATAGGCGACCCGAAACAACTGTGACAAAGCGTCAGCGGTTTCAGGTGACAGATTACGGTCGGCGCGCAGATGCGCTTCAACTATTTCCGGCGTCGACTCGTGCGGATAATAGACGACGGCCTTGGGGTCGTTCGCGTCCTCGCGGCCGCGCGTAAGGATGCGTTCGAGCGGCACGTCCAGCCAGGTTGTCAGGCGGGCGATGTTATCGGCGTCGGGCTTTCCGGTGCCGTTTTCGATACGCGAGAGAGTGGAGGCTGAAACGTTGGTCTGATCAGCAACGTCGCGCAAACTCAGCCCTAGTTCCTCGCGACGGCGTCGAATCGCTCGTCCTAGTTCTTCGGTATTGATTAACGATTTTGCGGTGCGCGGCATTGATCTCAGTCCTCTTTTCTGGCTACGGACAATACCACAGTCGGGTTTTAGACGCAAGATTCTGTTTTACGGCTGAAACAGAAGTAGAAAAGGCAAAGTAGGACAGGCATTCCTGCCTGTCCCTATTGTCAGAAATCCTCGTTGCGGTTTTAGTAAAAGGACCGACAGGAATGTCTGTCCTACTTGCTACTGTTGCAGATGTTTCGTAGCCGACATGGCGAGATCGCGGGCACGCGGCAACACGTCTACAGCCTTAGCAACCTGTTGGTCGTCGCTGGTAACAGGCACGCGGTCAGCTATGACGCGGCCGTAGGCGGCGGTGACGATGTTGAAGCGCAACTGAATTTCCACAGACGAGCGGTTGTGGTCGATGAGGGGCGACAGGCTCCTGAAGGTTGGATCTCCGGCGACGAATTCCTTAAAGGCTTTGAAGGCGGCTTCAGAAATTGGGAAATCGCCGGGCTGCAATTCATGGCCATAGTCGATGCCGCCTGCTATTTGATAAAACTGAAGACCGGAGATGCGGCCATTCACCAGCTCGCGAGTAAATGCGAACAGCGGGCTTAGCAAACGTCGCTGCGCCGCAGTGAACGTCCGCGGTTTCACACTTTCGTCCGGAGCTATACCGCCGCCGCCATAGACCGTCCTGCCAGTATCTGTTTTCTTTTCCGGTCCAACTGGCCTGATATCTTCTTGTTTTTCGTCCAGGCGTTTTGAGCCGCCGTGCGTGTAATAGTCGTAGAGACTGCTGTCAGCGTAATCGCGTTGAATCAGACGGCCGGAGGGCGTGTAGTATTTTGCTGAAGTCAACGTTAGTCCGGCGCCGTAATCGAGCGGGATAATGCTCTGCACGAGGCCTTTACCAAAACTGGTTTGGCCCACAATCAAAGCGCGATCGTGATCCTGCATGGCGCCAGCAACGATCTCCGAGGCAGACGCGGTGTTTTCATTTACCAGGATGACGAGGGGAATGGGATCCGCTGACCTGTTTCTCGACTTGAAGGTATTATCCCGCAGTCCATTTCGGCCCTTCTGAGTAAGAATCAATTGGCCCTCTGGCAGGAACACTTCAGCAACCTGAATCGCCTGATCCAAAAAGCCGCCGGGATTGTTGCGCAGATCCAGGACCAGCGAACTTGCGCCCTGTGAATGGAGAGCTTGCAGAGCTTCCTCCAGTTCATCGGTAGTCGTGTAATTAAACCCTCGCGTCATGTCTACATAACCCACGCCGGGTTTGAGCATGTAAGCGTCTGGAATCGAAGGCTGCGGGACCACATCTCGCGTTATCTCTACTACCTGAACGCGTTTGTCCGCTGCGCGTTCCAGAGTGATCTTCACCATCGACCCCTTTGGTCCACGAATCTTGTCGCGCACGTCGAGCGACGTCTTGCCTGTCATCGCAACGCCGTCAACGGCGAGTATTCGATCTCCAAAACGCAATCCGGCGCGCGACGCCGGGGAGCTTTGAAACGTTGCGGTAATAAATGTATCGGGCTGCTCTCCCAGCAGATAGTTCTGAATTGAGGCGCCAATGCCGAAGTATTCTGAATGCTGATCAGTTTTTAGTTCTTCATATTCTTCTCGGTCGTAATAGTTTGAGTGGGGATCAAGCGACCTCAGCATGCCAATGATTGACGACTTGAATGCTGACTTGTAGTCCAGCTTCTTCCCTCCTACGTAATTTTCCTGAATCACCCGAAGCGCCTCATCGAAGTCTTTTTCGATCAGCGGAATCGCAATGGAACTGCCGTGCACGGTGCGACGGCTGGTGGCGGTTGACCCTGCGGGAGCGCGGCCTGCGGACGTACTTCCGGGCGCGGGGGCTGGTTTTTGCTGGGCAAAAACGAAAGGTTGAATACTAAGTGTGAGCGAGCAAAGCGCGACGAGCGCGAGCGAGAATATCTTTTTCACTGTAAAACCCCCTGGAGCCGCGGATTAGAAAAGTTGGTTACTCCGAACAGCTCGCACAACTAAGAGTGGAGCTGGCGGCTGTTATGTCGCAATAAATACTAGCCAATGACGCACAACTGAGCAAGGTCATCCGCTCTTGCCGCAGGAGGACGCTCAACTTGACGGCTATTCAAGCGCATCCGTAGAATGAACTTAACAGAGATCAAGAACGTACTTAGCAATCAGTTGTAGCGAATTCTTGGTCGAAGGAGTTTTTCAAAGATGAGCAATCCATATCAGAGCAGTCCTTTTAAAAAGGAAGAGCCGAGCTCCACGGAAACGGTTGACGACTTAATGCTTAGAGACGACGAAGCTGAAAGCGATTCCGACGACAGATCGCGTACCGCGTCGTCAGTTAGAGACATCGCAGCGCGGATTCCCGAATCCCTGAGCGCTATTGGACGCGATATCAGTCGGACTATTGAACGTGCCATGTCAGTGAAGGATGATTACGTCGTGGCCGTAAAGGTTTCGCCGGCGGCGCAGGAGAAAATCGACCAACTCGTGGCAGCGGGAATTTTTCGTAACCGCGCCGAGGCCGCCGGATTTTTAGTCGAAGAAGGAATCAAGACGCAGGAGGCGCTGTTTAAGCGAGTGGAGCAAAAGCTTGCCGAAATTGAGCGCTTGCGTGCAGAGTTGCGAGGCATGGTCAACGAGCCTCCATCCTGAGCGGCAAACCCTGGCCCCCTTTTTATCCTCTAATCTGAGCGTGCCATTCCTTACGAGGGGGATGCACGCTCAGTAATAAGCTCCCACGAATCGAGATCAAAGTGGCCGAAAGACCAAAGCTTTCACCGACCCCAATTCAACAATTCAGTCTTGCTAATGGCCTTCGCGTGATCTTGTGCGAAGACCACGCCGTGCCGGTTGTGTCGGTGGCTCTCTATTACGATGTCGGTTCTCGCAATGAAAGAATCGGACGCACCGGGTTCGCTCATCTTTTTGAGCACATGATGTTTCAGGGCTCCGAAAACGTTCCCAAGGCTGCGCACTTCCAACACATCTTCAATGCCGGAGGCACCATGAACGGCACGACCTCCACCGAGCGTACGAATTACTACGAGACGCTGCCGGCGAGTCATCTGCCGCTCGCGCTGTGGCTGGAAAGCGATCGCATGCGATCGCTCCGGGTTACTCAGGAGAACCTGGACAACCAGCGCAATGCAGTACAGGAAGAGAAGCGACTGCGCTACGACAATCAACCTTACGTCAACGCTTTCCTGCGAATTAACGAATTGATTTTCAAGAACCCCGCAAACGCGCATTCCACTATTGGCTCGATGGAAGACCTCGACGCCGCAACGATCGAAGACGTGCAGGAATTTTTCCGCATCTACTACGCACCGAATAACGCCGTGCTGACTATTGTCGGGGATTTTGAAAGTGGTGAGGCTATGGAACTGGCTCGGAAGTATTTTGAAGGAATTCCCAGTCAGCCGTCTCCGCCTCCCGTCGATGTGAGCGAGCCGGAAGACGTAGCTCAGAGCCAGGAAGTCTACGACGATAAGCTGGCTCCCGCCCCGGCCTTTGTTCTCGGCTGGAAAATTCCGCCACGCCGGACGCCTGATTTCTATGCTCTCTCACTCGCGGCCGATCTCATTTTCGAAGGCGATAGCTCGCGGCTCTATCAGAAGCTGGTGAAGGGCGACGAATCGGTGGTGTCGATCCAGGGCGGCATTGACGAGCGCCGAGGTCCGTCTGCTTTATACATTTTTGCGTTACCGAAGCCCGGTGAAGAAGTAGCCACAATTCGGAACCAAATCTTCGATGAGATTCGGTCCTTAAGAACGTCCGGACCTTCCGCGGCCGAGATGGAGAAACTGCAAAACGGACTGTGTAATGACGTCGTTCGCGGTCGACAGTCGGCCATGTACCGCGCGCAACGGTTGGCTGAGTATGCCCTCTACGACGACGATCCGACGCTCTTCGATTCCGAACTCGATCAATACCTGGCGATTACTCCCGAGCACATCAGGAGCGCAGTGGAGCGTTATCTCGACGTGGAAAACCGCGTGGTCCTCGACATCGTTCCCGCAGCGCTTGCTGAAGACGTATCAGCCGAAACCATTGAAGTCGCGCCTTCGGCAACGCCCCAGGCGCCCGGTGAACCCAAACAACCAGCTGCGCCGCCTCCTCAAGTTCCATCTGGTCCCCCAATCGACCCAGTCGCAAATGCCAGCGCAGCGGTGGGCACGCCAGTTGGCAACCAATTGGAACCGCAACAGCCCGCAGATCCACCAAAGCAAACTGAACGAGGATCGGGACCTTTGCACACCTAACTTTGCATACTAATAATGAGCGCACAAACCGACTTGCTAAAACAACCGCCGCTACCGCTTCCCGCACGTCCCCTCAAGCTACCTACCGCCTACGAGACCATTCTGCCAAATGGACTCGTGGTGATTGTTGTCGAAGACTCGCGACTACCGCTCATCAGTTATCGTTTGGCGTTTCGCACCGGCGACGCACACGATCCACCCGAACTGCCGGGACTGATGGACATGTTAACCGGACTATTGACCGAAGGAACCGACTCGCGGACTAGTCGCCAGATCGCCGACGAGGTGGCGCGGCTCGGTGCCACGCTCCAGGCCGGTGCAAATTCTGACCACACCACGGTCGCGGCTTCATCGCTCACAGTCTTTGGCGATGAGGTACTCGAACTCCTAGCGGATGTAGCGCTGCGACCAGTGTTTCCTGAGAGTGAAGTAGAACTAACTAAACAGAACACCAAGGAAAGTCTCAAACAGCAACGAGCGCAACCTTCCTTTTTAGCGGGCGAGATGGTTGCGCGGGTGATGTTTGGCGAGCATCCGTATCACGTTACGTCGCCGACTATTGAATCTGTCGATGCCACCACCCGCGAGCGGCTCGTCGAATTCCACCGCTTAACGTTCGTTCCCAATAACGCCGTGTTGTTTGTTGCCGGCGACGTGCATCAGAGTTCAGTATTGCATCAGGTTGAGAATTTATTCGGGGGCTGGCAGCCGGGTAACCTAATCGGGGACAACTTTCCTGCCCCGCCTGTCAGAACATCTCGCGCGGCCTACATCGTCGATCGACCGGGTTCCACCCAGACCAACATCGTCATTGCCAACGCCGGCATCACGCGCACGAGTCCCGACTATTTTCCGATGCTGTTGATGCACACAGTGCTCGGCGCAAATGCCTCGTCGCGAGTCTTTATGAATCTACGTGAGGATAAGGGTTATACCTACGGCGCTTATTCAAGTCTTGACGCGCGCCGCACTGCCGGCACATTTCGCGCGACTGCAGAAGTGAGAACGCCAGTTACCGGCGACTCGCTCAAAGAGTTTTTCTACGAATTAAATCGTATCCGTAACGAGCCGGTTTCCGAAAAAGAGATGGGCGATGCCAAGTCGTATCTCACCGGAGTATTTCCCCTGCGACTGGAGACTCAGGAAGGACTGGTCGATCAACTCCTGCAGATCAAGATGCTTGGCCTACCCGAAGGCTATCTCGAGACGTATCGCAATCGCGTCCAGGAAGTAACGATTTCCCAGGTCCAGGAAGTCGCCAAGAAATACGTTCGGCCGGACGAGGCAGCGATAGTTATCGTCGGCGACGGCGCGCAACTGCTGGAGCAAGTAAAACCCTACGCTGAAGAGATTGAGTTTTACAACACTGCGGGAAAGAGAAAGAAACAGCCTGTGGCCGCGTCATACTCGCCGCAGGAGGCGGCCGCGCTGGCGGGAAACTGGTCGCTGCTGATCGAAACACCGCTGGGCCAGAGCATGCCAGCCACGCTAATCCTCGATAACATCGGAAAAGGGTTCTCGGGAAAAGTTACTTCGGAGATGGGAAACGGCGAACTATTGTCAGTGACTTTTGACGGCGAGTCGTTTGCGGGAACTATTTCTTTCGACATTGCCGGGCAAACAATGCAAGCCCAGATCGCCGGCGAGCTTGCCGACAAGCAGATGGAAGGCAACATCAGTTTGGAGAGCGCCCCGCCGTTGCCCTTCACTGGCAATAAAGAGTAACGCATTCAACGTAAAGCCAAATCGAGACCGCAATCCTTAACGAGCAACAACGCAGAACCGGGAGCGGTAGCGACCGGATCCAAGCACTCAACCCCTGTGCTACACGTTTTCTGCTAGCAAATCTGGCGAGGTGAGTGTGGCATACGGTCGCTACCGCTTCCGGTTCTGCACTCATTCGATCATGCTTCGATCACAGCTCGTAGCGGAGCAGCATGCCGCCGCCGCCAACAGCCCAACCGATCTTCTTCACCAGATACAATCCGTAGAGATTCTGTTTAGAACCCGACTCCTGTTCGATCCAGGTTAAGCCCCCATCGTCGGTGCGCAGGATTGTCCCGCCGCGGCCAACTGCCCAACAGTGCTCATCGGTAACGAACTGAACATTCAAAAGTGAGGAGTGTGTTTTCACCGCAACCGGAGTCCAGGTAATGCCGCTGTCCAGGGTTCGCAGGATCGTTCCCCGCTCGCCGACTGCCAAACCTTTTTTCTCGTCGCGAAAGTCGATGTGAAAGATCGTCGCTTTTGTTCCCGTCTCTTGTTTTGTCCAGGAGGCTCCGCCATCCACGGTAGTAAGAATGGTCCCCTGAGCGCCGGAGATCCAACCACGCTTATCGTTGGCAAAATCTATGTGAAGCAACTCCAGCCTACTCGGGGCGCGCTGCCGTTGCCAGGTTTTACCTGCATCGTTGGTATAGAGCAGAATGCTGTCGACGACGTGCTCACGCTTGCTGACGGAGCCTACCACCCAGCCCTTCTTCTTGCTGGAGAAGCGAACGCTGTAAAGTTCCACATCGGCGCCGTCAAATTCGCTGGGCAGGAAGCGGCGCACCTCGCTCCAGTGCCCGCCATTGTCACGCGTCGTAAAGATCGCGTTGCCGGCGATTAGAAATCCCGCATCCTTGTCGCGAAAGTAGATGTCGTTAACCGCGGCAGTTGTTTGCACGACTTGCTTGACCCAACTGTGTCCACCGTCTTCGGTGCGGCTCAGAAAGCCATTGTCTCCGCCAATCCAGCCTCGTTTGTCGTTGAGAAAGTAAACCGCAATCAAGTCCTGTGCGGGCGGAGCTACCTGCGTCGCCACCCACCCTTGCTGGCTCTTAATCGGCGCCGCGAAGGCAATCAGAAAAAACGCCGCGACTGCCAACCGCTTGCTCTTATTCCTTGATGATGTCATTCGACTAATACTCCTGACTCGAGAGCGCTGAATTAGATTCCGGTTCGCACACGCGCTCGAATCGATTTACAAATGCGTTATTCCAAATTGAGTTTGATTTAGACTTGTACCCTAAGAGCCGCCCTCAATACAAGACGGCCGGCCTACCACTATCTTTCAAATCCTGCCGTCTGCCACCAGCTCCTGCCTCCTGCTAAGCGCCAAGGGCCACGCGTTTTTGAACACGTGGCCCTTGCCTGATTAGCACTCCCCTCACCAGTCAGTTCGCGGCATTAACGCGATAGACTCTCCCGTCAAGGATCACTATCACGCGTTCGCCTAACGAGAAGAACGTTGCGAGTTGCGGCTTCTGTTTCAACAGCAAAAAGTATTCGTCGCTGCCGAACTTGACTACAGTCTCAAGCAAGCTGCCGCCGGCTTTAAACTCCGAATCGGTCCAAACGCCTTCGCGCAGGTAAAACGTCTTGCCGCCGGTCGTCTTGATCGCGTAGGAAGCGCTGTCCGCGTCAACCCTCATCACCTCCTGCTGTTGACGTGCGCGCTTGCTTTGCTGCACAGCCGCGGCGCCGGTGGTCGCTCTAGCCTCTGCCACCTTTGCCGGCGAAGGCGGGGCGTTAAATACCTGCCCGCCGCTGAATCCGGTGTTACTGGCGGGCCGAGCAGCATCCTGCGATGTTGCGCCCGGCTCGAGCGCCAGGTATGAAGTGTATGGCGTCACGATGCCGTAGCGTGTTCCCAGGTCAACAATCTCGTCGCGCAACTCCTGCTGCTCGCCGTTGGTGCGAACCTGTTCCATTAACCAACCGACGCGGCGCGTAGCCCACAAGCGCGGCAGAAAATCATTGGCATCCTCGCGCAGCGGGAAATGAAGGTTGTTGTAGAAAAAGTTCTTGTTGGCGCCGTTGGCATTACCGCCCAACTGCACCCTGACAAAATCCATATCGATTGGATTTCGATAACGGCCAATCAAGATTATTTGCGAGCCGCGGAATAAATCGGGAAGCGCTCGCGGATAGACGAGATCAGTTTGCACTCCGGCCATATCCAGTTTTAGATCGGTAAGCACCGGGTAGTTAACTTTCGAAAAGAAGTTTGAAACCTTAACTTCCAGATCTTCCTTCGGTTCAACATAATCGGCCACGCCACCATTCTGGGCGGCCAGTTTGTCCAACAAAGCCGTGTTGACGTCGTAACCGACACCGAAAGTGAAAAGACGCAGACCCAGTGTTCGCGCCGTACCCGCGTTGCCTACAATTTGATCGGGATTTGTTATGCCTACGGTCGGCAAGCCATCAGTCATGAAAATGAGAATCTTGGGACGATTGCCGGGCTCAAACTGCTGCATGGCTGCCATCAATGCCTGATTAATGTTTGTCCCGCCGACTGGACGCAACGATTGCGCAAACTCTTCGCCGCGTTTGCGACCCGCATCGTCGGCCGTGATCATCCGCGTTTCCATCAAACGCTCTTCACCGGCGAAAGACACAACATTGAAACGGTCCTGCGGTCGCAGGATCCGAATGCCGTAAAGCAGAGCGGCGCGTGCCTTCTCCATCTTTCCCGCTTCGGCCATCGATCCCGACGTATCCAAAACGAAGACGATATCCTTCGCCGTATACTCCTGTTCCGACCAGTCATCCTTGGGCGAGATCATCAGGAGGTAGTAGCCATCTTTTCCTGGTTCGCGATGAGTCAGGAGCGTGACGCCGAAGTCCTCGCGCGACAGCCCGTAGAACAGTTGGAAATCCTGTGGCTCTTTGCCACTCTCAAAAGTGACAACCGAGCGGCGATCGCCATTTCGTTTTATTTCAACCGCGTGAGTCGGCGAATAGATGTTCCGCAGCGGTTCTTTGCTATCGAGTTCAATACGCCCGGAGACGCTGCCGACCGGCGTCGCCTGCCTGCCCGTCCCCAGTGGATAACGATAGGCGACGGTGCCCGACTCAGCTCGCAGCACTTGCGAATAAGTGATTTCAAGTTTCTTGTCTGAGTGCGGCGGGATGGGAAAGATACTGGCTTGGAAAAGATCTTTGCCGGCGTATTCCAGCAAACCTGGATCGCGTTGCCGCCTGACTATTTCGTCGTAGATACGCCTCGCCTCTTCGCGCGAGCGCACTTCACCCACCAGGCGACGGTCGCCATCCCAAATAGCAAATTCCGTAATCGACGCTTGTTCGGGGATGGGAAAGAAGTAGGTTCCCTCCAGCGTCGCATCCGTGTCGTTTCTAAAAATCTGTTCGACGTGGGTGGTAGCCACCTGCGATGAAATCTTTGTGTCTATCCGGATGGACTTGATTGGCAGGCTGCGGGGCAGTGTTATGGGACGTGGCGGTCGCGGGCAGCGCTCGCACGGCCCGGGCACAATCACACCCTGCGCAGCGGCCGAGGCCGCAATTGAAAACAGCACTGAAATCGACAGAAGCAGTATTCGAAGTTTTAGAACTTTCATAATCTCCTCGCGGCACTACGCAAACGTTTACCCACCTCGCTCGGGCTATAGAACGGCCCCGGCGGCGTCTTCTTGCGGAAAGTCAGCGCAATTCCCTCAATCGGTCATTCCTGATTGCCACGATTATCACGTAGATGACAATGCAAAGGCCGCCGCCCGCCAGTGCGAACTTCACGCCGTAGCGATGCGAAACAGCCCCGGCAAGGAGATTTCCAACGGGCATTGCGCCTATGAAGGACAGGATGAACATGCTCATCACGCGCCCGCGCATTTCGTCAGTTACCAGTTGCTGGAGCAAAGTGTTGGTGACCGCTACCGAGGTGACGACGGTGAACCCAACTCCGAAAAGGAAGATTAGCGACCACACCAGGTGAGTCGCCTGCGCGAAGGCCATTACGAAAATGCCGAAACCAAAGGCTCCGCCGAGGACGGACCAGCCCTTCCGTTTGAAGTCGCCGAGATACGCGAGAAACAAAGCGCCGAAGAATGCACCTGCGCCGGCAACGCCCATCATCCAGGCAAGGCCAGTCGCGCCAAGATGAAAAATGTCGCGCGCAAAGATCGGGATCATGGTGATGTAAGGCGCGCCAAACAGGCTGTTAATTGCAGAGATTGACAGTAACGAAAAAACCCGCGGCCGGCGTCTCACATAACGGAAACCGTCAAGCAGATCCTGCCAAAGCGCGCTGCGATCTTTAACCGAGTGCACATACTTAGTTGCTTCCTCGAAATGCACCATGCGCAGCGCGATGACGACGGCGACAAACGAAAGACCGTTCAAGTAGAAACACCCGGCGAGGCCGAAGAACTTGAAGCCGAGGCCGGCTGAGAGCGGACCGATCACGCGCGAGAGTTGGAACTGCGACGAATTCAAGGCTACTGCGTTTGCCAGATCCTCACGGCCCACCAGGTCAAACGTCATCGCTTGATACGACGGGCCGGCGAGCGCCATGCAGCAGCCGGTAAGAAACGAAAATCCCAGAATCATCCACTTGTTTACGTGGTTAGTCCAAACCAGCGTGGCTAAAGCAGTGGCCGCTACGCCGGCTACAACCTGTGTGTAGAGAAGCAGGCGACGTCGATCCACCAGGTCGGCAAAAACGCCCCCAGCCAGCGTCAGGAAGAAACCCGGCGCTGTCGCCATGAAACCATCAATGCCAAGCCACAGCGCGGAGTTCGTCAGTTGCAGCATCAGCCAGCCCTGGGCTACTGCCTGCATCCACGTGCCCACATTTGAAAGAAAGGCGCCGATCCAAAAGACCCGATAATTGCGGTGTGACAGGGCGCGGAACATCGCTGTCCGGCGCCGCGTCACTCTCGCGGCGGGCTCAAGTTTCTCAACTTCCAGTGACATGACTGATTTGTTCTTAACATTCAAACAGTAAAAGCTCCAAACACACAAAGTCAGAACCGGGAGCGGTAGCGACCGGGTCCGATCCTTACCTGCAACGACTGGAGGAATAATTATTTCCAGAATGAATGGTTTGACAACATCACCCGGTCGCTACCGCTCCCGGTTCGGACTTTTGTCTACACCACAACCCCTCGACTGAGCTTTGCTGGAGTTATCGAGCGCATGTTTTAATAAAGGCGTTGCAAAAAGAAATCGAATCGAGGAGCGCATATGAAACTGATCTCAACCACGGTTACATCTCTGATTACCTTAGCTATCATTTTTTGTGTTGCGAGCGTAGCAGCAGCACAGGAGCAACAGAAACCTATGCCTACCCCAACACCGACAGCAAAACCACTGACGATTCAAACACCTGCCGCGCCCGCGGCGAATGCTGCTGACGTCGCTTCGATCGATTCGATCATCGCCGCCGTTTACGATGTCATCTCCGGTCCCGCAGGCAAGAAGCGCGATTGGGATCGCATGCGTTCGCTGTTTATTCCCGGCGCGCGTTTGATTCCCACCGGGCCACGCAAGGAGGGCGGGTATGGCTCGCGCGTGTTAACGGTTGATGAATATATTGAGCGCGCCAGTGGCTTCTTTGAGAAGGAAGGGTTCTTCGAAAGAGAAGCGGCGCGCGTGACTGAAGAGTTTGGCCAGATTGTGCACGCCTTCAGCACGTATGAATCAAGACACGCGCCTGATGACGCAAAGCCCTTTCAACGTGGCATCAACAGCATGCAGTTGATGAACGACGGCAAGCGCTGGTGGGTGGTCACCATTTTTTGGCAAGCCGAGGACGAGAAGACGCCGCTGCCGGAGAAATATCTAAAACATTAGGGGGAAGGAAGCAGGGGAAAAGGGAAAGCGAAAACGTCGTGGCATTTTTCCCTCTTCCCCTTTTCCCCTCTTACCCTTTGCCCTGTTCCCCTTTTATCATCCTATTCCCCCGGCTTTGATGCCCGTCTCCACGCGGAAAGCGATTCACCCTTCCCACCGCGACGCACCGCCACAATCTCGGCCATGATGGCGAGCGCCACTTCCTCCGGCGTAACCGCGCCGATGTCGAGTCCGACAGGAGCGTGAACCTTTCCGAGACTGCTTTCGTCCGCGCCTGAATGACGTAAACGATCAAGCACGATGTTCGTGCGCCGTTTGCTGCCGATGAGCCCTATGTAGTCAACGTCGACGGGAATTACAGCACGCAGACATTGCTCATCTTCGCTGTGCCCGCGCGTGACGATTGCCACACTAACGCCGTGTCCGTTACCAACTGCCGTTTTCACAGCCTCAGACCAATTCTCAGCAGGGACTAATTCGATATTCTTCTCGGGAAAAGTCGCGCGCGTCACAAACTCCGGCCGATCGTCAATCAGAGTCGCGTGGTAACCCATCAGGCTCGCGAGCTTCGCGAGCGAAGCTCCCACGTGGCCCCCACCGCAAATCACCAGAGTTGGTTCCGCCTGGATACGCTCGAACAGAATTTTCGCTTCGCTCCAGCCAGTTAGTTCCGGCGCGAATTCCTTTACTTGAAAGATGCGCGTGTCTGCCCTTGATTCGAGGAACCTCGCCGCCTGGTCCATCACCGCGCGATCAAGCTCCTTGCCGCCCAGACCGCCTATAGCACTCGGAACTCCGAAGTCACGAATGAGTAGTTTTGGGCCGACATTGGTTTGCGCATTAGCAGGACCCTCGATCAAGGTTGCAAGCGCCGCGACTGAGTTTTCCTCGAGCGTTCGCGAAACAGCCTCAGCAATCGAATTGGATTGCGCTTTGTCTCGCGGAGGTTCAATTGACGACATGATATGGTGCGGTACGAAGCGGATGTAGTTCAGAGTTCA
>JBDUAQ010000155.1:0-7979 GCA_040004575.1 bacterium | reverse complement strand
CAACCCATGAAGTCTTTTCCGGTAATTAAGGACCTGGTCACGGATGTCTCATGGAATTACGAGATCAACAAGAAGATTCCGCCGTTCACACCAAGATCGGGCGTTGAATGGAAGATGGACCAGCGCGATGTTGACCGCGTGCAGGAATTTCGCAAGTGTATCGAGTGTTTTCTCTGCCAGAATGTTTGCCATGTCTTGCGCGACCATGACAAGAAAGAACAGTTTGGCGGACCCCGTTTCTTCGTTCGCGTTGCCGGCCTGGAAATGCATCCTCTGGATGGGTTGTCTCGAACCCAACTACTCAAGGATGAAATCGGTATTGGTTTGTGCAACATCACGAAATGCTGCACGGAAGTCTGCCCTGAAGACATTCACATCACCGACAACGCCATAATTCCGCTTAAGGAGCGAGTCGTTGATGACTTTTACGACCCGGTGCGCTGGTTCTTGCGGAAGATAAGCGGCAAGAGACTGCAATGAGGGGAGAACGCAGACAATGGATACGAAGCTCAAGCCAATCTCACAAGCCGGAATAGCTGAAGCAATCTCCAAGGCTCAGGTATATCGATACCTCAATGAACCGGGCGAAGCGGAGTCGATCTGTCGCGACATTCTTGCCGTTGACGCGGACAATCAAGCAGCGCTGCGTTTGTTAGGTCTGGCTATCACTGACCAGTTTGACGGCAGCACGTCTGATCGCTATGTGGAAGCCGAGAGCGTATTTAGGAATTTAACAGACGAGTATGATCGTACGTATCACCGCGGCATCGTTCACGAGCGAAAGGCGAAGGCCCAGTTGAAAGCCGGACGGTTAGCTCACACGATCTTGCCAATCTTTGAAGAAGCAATGCGTTACTTTGAAGACGCGGAGAAGATACGGCCGGTGAATAACGACGACGCGATCCTTCGCTGGAATCGTTGCCTTCGCTTACTGCAGAGCCGGATGGGTTCTGAATGGCGCAAGGAGATGGAGGAGTTTGACGCCAGCGAAGGTCCCCCGGTTTAGCCTCTAACCATCTTTGCCTGGTCGGAAGGCTTGAAGGGCTTTCATCCAGCAAAAAATTAAGCAACTCATATAATCTCAGGGTGAGGAAGGTGGGCTTGCCCCCGCTCTTTCTTAGTTCCTTTTCTCCTCGTTGTTAATAAATCCTCCTGGCGGTCGTTTGTATGTTTGAAAGACGATTTTCTGGAGGATGTAGTGCAGGCAACCGCTAAAACATTGAGATTAGTTACCGCAGAAACTCCGGGCGAGCTCGAGACGCTTTTCCGCGACCACCACGACCGCGTTTTCCGCACGGCGCATCGCATTACGGGCAGTCCGGCCGATGCGGAAGACGTGCTGCAGACTGTCTTTCTACGCCTCGTCAAAGGCCAGGAGGCTTACGACCTTTCGGAGAATCCCGCAGCTTACTTGTCGCGCGCCGCCATCAATGCGTCGCTCGATCTGATGCGCAGCCGGACCCGGGCGAGATTGGTCGAACCCGGTAAGGTGGAGCTTGAGGGACTTGAGAGTCGCTGGCAAAACCCGGAAGTTGAGCACGCCGATCGCGAGTTGCAAACGCTGATTCGCCAGGCTGTAGCTGGTCTGGGCAAGACGGCGGGCGAGATATTTGTGCTGCGTTACTACGAAGGCTACGACAATCAGGAGATCGCGAAAATGCTCGACACTTCACAGATGGTTGTGGGTGTCGTGTTGCATCGCGCACGGACAAGATTACGAAAAGAGATAGGGCACTTTCTGGAGAAACATCATGAAAAGCAATAATGATTTTGACGCAATCCTCGACAAGGCTACCAGCGAAATTCGCAACGAGAACGTCGATGCAGCGGTAGTTGATAAAGCGGCTGAGCGCGTTTGGGCGCGCCTGGCCTCTGAAACGTCTGCACTTAAGACCGAGACCGTCGCTGCTGAAAGGATCGGAGACTGTGCTGACTTTCAGTCACTCATTCCCGCTTACTTGACGGGCAGTTTATCCGAAGCTCGATCACTTCTATTGGTCGATCACACACACGAGTGCATTCCTTGTCGTAAAGCGATGAAGGATGCGCGCTCGCGCAGAATCGCGCCGGCGAAAAAGGCGGTGGCAGCGCGGCGCTACAGTATTCAGCCCGTAGTTTTGCGCTGGGGAATTGCTGCTGCGCTCGTGATTGGACTGGGGCTGATTGCGCTTCCGTTTATTCAGCGCTGGTCGCCGCTCGGCGGAAATCTGGAAGCAACTGTGCAGGCCGCTGAAGGACAGGTCTATCAAATTGCCGACACGACCAGCACGCCCGTTACCGTTGGCGAGAAGCTCGAAAAGGGCGAGCGTATTCGTACGGCAAAAGATGCGCATGCGTTTATTCGTCTCGGCGACGGCTCAGTGATCGAGATGAAAGACCGTTCGGAGTTTTCCTTAACTAACAACTCGCTTGGCACCACCATTCATTTAAATCGGGGCGCGATCGTGGTGGAAGCTGCCAAGCAAGGCAAGCGACATCTTTTCGTCGACACTGGCGATGGTTCGCACGTGTCTGTTACCGGCACTGTGTTTTCCGTTAACAGTGGCACGAAGGGTTCACGCGTTTCGGTAATTGAAGGTGAAGTGCATCTGGATCATGCCGGCAGCGAACGCGTGTTGCACGGCGGCGAGCAGGCGACCACGAATGCCTCCATCGCAACCATTCCAGTTAAGGATGACGTGTCGTGGAGCCGCGGGGCTGCACGCTACGCAGAAACGCTGGCGGCTTTGGGTTCGCTGAACAAGGAGTTGGGCAAGGTTGCACAGCCCGGCGTGCGCAATTCAACTCATCTGCTGGATCTGATGCCGGAAAACACGATCGTCTATGCGGCGCTGCCTAATCTGACGTCCACTATCGTTGAGTCGCACCGGATCATGCAGGAGCGCATCAATCAGAACCCCGCGCTGCGTGAGTGGTGGGAAAAGGAACAGGGCGGACACCAAGGTCCGAATGTGGATCAGGTAGTCGGCAGCATTCGTGAATTTGGCGAGTACCTGGGAGACGAGATCGCGGTTTCAGTCTCGATGGATGAAAAAGGCGAGCGGGCGGCTCCGCTCGTACTTGCGGAACTGAAGAACTCCGCGGGCTTCCAGCAATTTTTCGAGCAGCAGATCGCGAAGTATGCGGGTGAAACCAAAGCGGGTTCTTTACAAAATCGTCCGGCAATCCGCTTCATACCTGATCCATTAACTACGACCGCGCCCGCCACTGAACCGGGCAAGAAGACAGACGAGCTTTACGTTTGGATCCAAAACGATCTATTGGCCGCGAGTCCAAAGCTTGATCAACTTCAGGGTTTGGCAACGATTATTCAGAAGGGCCAAACAAGCAGTTTCACCGGAACCGCGTTCCACAATCGCATCGCCCAGATTTATCAGGAAGGCGCAGGCTTAGTTGTGGCTGCCAATCTAGAACGGCTAATCGCGAAGGCGAAGCCCGAGTTGCAAAAGGGCGCGAACGCCGCACAGCATGAAAGCGCGTTGAAACAGCTCGGTATCCTGAACCTCAAATACTTCGTGCTGGATCAGACGAAGCTGGAAGGGAAGACACACACGACGGCGACGGTGTCTTTCAACGAAGCCGAGCGCGGCATTCCATCCTGGCTGGCTGATCCCGGGCCCATGGGTTCACTCGAATACATTTCGCCCGACGCGAACGTAGTCGCAGGGTTTGTCGTTCGCGACCCGGTGAAGTTAGTAGACGATTTGCTCGGCGTCGTTGAAACGGTCTCGCCTGACTTGCGAAAGAACCTCGACAAACAGCAAGCCGAGCACGGTCTGGACATTCGCAAGGATATTGCGGCGCCACTCGGCGGTGAGTTTGCCTTCGCGATTGATGGTCCAATTCTGCCGACCCCTTCATGGAAGATGGTGTTTGAAGTGAACGACTCGGCGCACCTGCAGCAAACGCTCGAACGGATAGTCGTCGAGATCAACAAAGAGGCGGCAAAGTATGGCAAGGCCGGCCTGGTTTGGGAGCGAACCGATCTTGAGGGTCGCGCTTACTACACTCTGAAGTCTGCCGATTTTGGAGTTGAAGTGAACTATACCTACGTGAATGGTTACGTGGTGATGGGTCCCAGCCGGGCGATGGTGGCGCAGTCAGTGAAGATGCAGAACTCAGGTTACACGCTGCTGCACTCATCGCGTTTCACCGCCGGTCTGCCCGCCGACGGCAACGCCAACTTCTCGGCTGTCTTCTATCACAACCTGGCGCCGCTGGTGCAGCCATTCGCAGATCGCATGGCCAGCGCCGCGGGCAGCTTGCCACAGGAACAGCAACAGGCAATCAAGGCAATGGCTGCCAACATGCCGCCAACGCTTGCCTATGCTTACGCACAGGGCGACAGCATTACGTTTGCAGCGAACACTGAAGGCGGGCCATTCGGCTTGAGTCCGGCAACTTTGCTGGGCGCGCCAAACTCGTTGGAGATGCAACACATTCTTCAGCAGGGAATGAAGCGGTAGGACAGGCATTCCTCCTGTCCGTAACGGTGCACGACGGCGTTGATTAAGAACTAGTCCTGGTTTTTCTCTGTGCCTCCTCCGTGTTCTCTGTGCCTCTGTGGTGGAAGGAGTCAAAGGAAGACTCAACCACAAAGGCACAGAGAGCACGGAGGACGCACAGAGAAGTTGATTCTTGAGGAGGGTTCATGAAACTAATCTGCATCTCGCTCGGCTCATGGTTAATTGGACTCTCGGCCATCTTGTTCATATTCGTAGTTGTGGAAGGCGAGAGCCTGACTACCGTTGACCTCAAAGGCGCAACCGTTACTTCTTTAGCCATCGCAGCGCTACTTTTCTCGCTGGCTTATGCTCCATCTTTGTTCTGGCTACGCAAGCGGCTCGGTGGTTGTCGTCCCGCTGCGCTTTTTCCCGTTGCCTCGGCGCTCATTATCAACCTGCCGGTTTTTTTAATCGGAATTTTGGCAATCGGTAGAACTTTAGGCACGGCAGAAGCGTTTGCATTCATCGGTGCATTCGTGTTGATGGGGACGACCTTCGGTCTTGCTTTTGTTTGGAATTATCAAAGCGGGGATATAAAGTCTGCAAGATGGAGTTATCTGAAACAGTTCAGGAACCGGCCAGCCTTCCCAATCCGGCAAACTTCGCCCCGGTCATTGATCTCAATGGACTGAGCGTCAAGTTTGGCGGACGTCCAATCCTCGAAAATTTGCAAGGTGAACTACGCGGACGCGCTATCGGCCTGCTTGGTCCCAACGGCGCCGGCAAAACTACGCTGATTCACACCCTCCTCGGCTTTCATCTGCCTTCCTCCGGCACGGCGCACATCTTCGGTCAGGACATAATTGCTGACGCCAAGCAAATACGATCGCTCGTCGGTTACATGCCCGAGCGCGATTCCTACATCGCGAAGATGAGCGCGGTGCATTTCGTTCGTTTGATGGCTGAACTATCGGGCTTGCCCTCCGAAGCTGCACTCGAGCGGGCCCATGAAGCGCTTTTTTACGTGGGCCTGGGCGAGGCTCGCTACCGCAGTCTTGATACCTACTCGCTGGGAATGAAGCAGCTTGCCAAACTCGCGCAGGCTATCGTTCACGGCCCGCGTTTGATCTTCCTTGATGAACCTACCAATGGTCTCGATCCGCCGGCGCGTCAACGAATGATCCGGCTGGTGCGCGAGATTCGCGACAGCGGCAAAGCAAACATTGTGTTGTCGTCTCATCTGCTGCGCGATGTCGAGGAATGTTGTGAGGAGATTCTGATTCTGAAGGATGGCCGCCTCGCCGTTTACTGCAACCTCGAGGAAGAACGCAAGTCGAATCGCAAATTCCTGCTGCTGGAAATACGTGGCGATCAGGACAAGTTTGCTGAGGGCATCGGCGCGCTCGGTTGTGAATACGCGTTAAGCAGCGACCACCGCATTAAAGTCGTCTTACAAGGCGGAACTGAAGTGCGGGACATTTATCGGGTGGCGTCCCAGTTTGACGTGCAGATCAGGCGGCTTAGTTACAAGCGCGATTCTCTGGAAGACATCTTCCTGAAAGCAATGGAGAATGGTCATGGCGGTTTATGAGCATACCTACAAACAGTATCCAGGAAAATTGACTCCTGAATGGAGCCGGTTTCTGGTGATACCGCGCCACGCCTTTCGCGACGTATTTAAGTCGAAACTGTTTACGGCATTCTTCGTCATTTGCTTCTTACCCCTCTTGCTGGAAGCGATTCTCATCTATCTCCACCACAACGTGAACGCGCTCGCGATTTTGAAAGTAAACGTTCGCGCGTTGATTCCCATTGACGCGTCATTTTTCGAAACGTTTGTGAACGTGCAAGCGAGTTTAGCGTTTTTCGTCGCCCTGCTGGTTGGACCGCCGCTGGTGGCGCGCGATCTCAGAAACAATGCTTTGCCGCTCTATTTGTGCCGGCCTTTTTCGCGCACGGAATATGTGCTGGGGAAAATGTCGGTCCTGTTGATTCTGCTTTCGGCGATCACCTGGGTGCCGCAGTTGTTGTTGTTTCTCTTTGAATCCTACCTCGAGGGTGCGAGCTGGTTTGTCCACAACCTGTCCATGGCGAGCGCGATCTTTATTGGCAGCGCGGTGTGGATTCTGTTGCTGGCGTTACTCTCGCAAGCGATCTCTGCCCTGGTGAAGTGGCGAGTGATTGCGAGCGCAGCGTTGCTGGGGTTGTTTTTTATCCCCTCAATCTTCGGAGAAGTTGTTAACGGTCTGTTTCAAACACGCTGGGGAAGCATCATCAGTATTGGGGCGCTGATGAAAAATGTTACTGACGGACTTTTTGGCACGTTTGTCCTGGCATCAACCCACTATACGGACTGGGATGGACGGGTGGGACACGAAATCGTTGTGAACGAGCCGCCGCTCTGGGCGTCGTGGTTTGCGCTGTTTGTCGTTTGCGCAATTTGTCTGGCGCTGCTGTCGCGGAAAGTTAAGGCCTACGAAGTGGTCCGGTAAAATTTCGGAATTCGGATTTCGAATTGCGGATTTCGTGGTCGTGGAACTAGACGGGATCAGTTGAGAGTCTAATGATCGAGACAAAAGCAAAATCCGAAATCCGCAATCCGAATTCCGAAATTCTTTGCGACAACGTCTCCAAGTTTTACGGAGAGATACTCGGAGTGAACCGCATCACTCTTCAGATTGCACCCGGCATCACCAGTCTCGTCGGACCAAACGGGGCAGGGAAGTCGACGTTGATGAATTTGATGACCGGGCTGCTTCGTCCCAGTCGCGGCAAGATCACTGTTCTGGGTATCCCAACCGATCAGCCGGAGCAGCTGTTTCGCAAAGTTGGCTACTGCACGCAGTTTGATTCCTTCCCGCGCGGACTGACCGGAAGAGAATTTATTAAGTCGTTCCTGCTCGTGCGTGGCTACGACAAGAACAAAGCTGAAGAGTTGACCACGACCGCGCTCGAACGCGTGAGTCTGCTCGACGCAGCTAATCGTAAAGTGGCTGCCTACAGCAAGGGCATGCGACAACGCATTCGACTGGCGCAGTCAATCGCGCATCAGCCGGCCGTTCTGATTCTCGACGAGCCATTGAATGGACTTGATCCTATGGTCCGCGCCGAAACGATCGCACTCTTTCGCAAACTCGCGGCCGAAGGCTTGCACCTGATTATCTCGAGCCACATCCTGCATGAAGTGGACATGATGTCGGACCGGGTGATTCTACTGAACAATGGTTATGTGGTGGCGGAGGGAAATGTTCATGGGGTGCGCGATGAGATGGAAGAAGAACGTCCGATCCAGATCCTCATCCGTTGCGACAAACCATCGAAGCTGGCCGCGCGAGTTTTCGACAAGGACCACGTCGTCGAGGCGCGACTGCACGATGATCGACTTGGGCTTTTTGTAAGGACGCGTGATGCAGACGGTTTTTATTTGCTTCTCAATCAAGTGGTCGCTGAAGGCGAAATCAATATCGAATCGATCGCGCCGGTGGACGACGACTTGAGCGCCGTCTACCAGTACCTGATCGGATCGGAAGGGAG
>JBDUAQ010000154.1:0-8030 GCA_040004575.1 bacterium | reverse complement strand
GGCGGCCAAAGCCATTGATCCCGCTCACGACAGCGCCACACAGAGTCAGTGCCAATAGCAGAAACTCGTTTCCAGCCGCTACTGTGCGTATGGCCAGGACGAGTCCCAGCGCGAGCACAGGTGCGGTGACTACGATCAATGCCAGCGATACAAACTCTTTTTTGGTTAAAGGCTTCATGAGATTCTTCGTTAGCGTCTTATCGACTACTGTTCGCGACGCGTCTGTGGCCTTCGCGAATGAACATCCGCTGTACAAGGGGCGTGCCATCGAGGCAGGAAGCAGCAAACGCTAACTGACACGCTTTCTTGAAACCGATCTGGCAGATTTTCTGTCGCCTGGAGTTAACAAACAGAACCGGCAAGAACTAAGCGCGACCTTTCGCTGAGAAGCCAAAAGCCCGCTTTTGCAGAGGAAGCGAGATGTCGCCTCCGGTTGTCGTCACAATTGGTACTTTGTCTAACGCGGCGACAGCCGGGCGTACAAAAAGGAAAGGCATTCGAGGTCCGCCTCGAATGCTTCCGGAATATCTTAGTGATGTCTGTAGCTTAGTTGCGATCGGAACGAAACTGTAGACCTGGCTCAGTGTCTTCCTGTAGGAAATCCGTGATGTCAATGGCCAGGCGCTTGATTTTCTTATACAGGGTTTGGCGCGAACCCAGTCCCAACGCTTCACTGGTGCGGGCCACGTTGCAGTCATTGCGCTTGAGTGTCTCAGTGATGACTCGCCGTTCGTAGTCTTCCAATAACAGCTCAAGGTTTTCCCCTGATCTCTTTTCAGCTAGCGACTGCTCTGGACTGACTGGGCGGATGTGACGACTAATCTCTTCCGGCGTAATCTGACTATTCTCCTCGGCATACAATACAAGTCTTTCCATTTCGCCGGCGAGTTCACGCACGTTGCCAGGCCAGGAATAGCTTTCGAGTGCGTGAATGGCTTCCCAGGTAATTCCGGCTATCATTCGATCGTTGCGTCTGGAGTAATGAGAGAGATAGTGAGAGATGAGCGCTGAGATATCTTCCGGCCGCTCTCGCAACGGGGGAATACTCACGGTGAGGGTGGCGATTCGGTAATACAGATCTTCGCGGAACAACCTTTCCCGGACCAGCTGCTCCAGGTCCTTGTGCGTTGCTGCGATTACACGGACGTTGACCCGCCGAGGCGCGCGATCCCCCAGAGGGTGAATCTCACCTTCTTGCAAAAAGCGAAGAAGCTTCGGCTGAAGGTTTAGTGGCAGGTCGCCAATCTCGTCCAGGAACAGGGTTCCGCTTTCGGCCGCTCTTATCAGTCCCTCGCTATCCTGGAGCGCCCCGGTAAAACTTCCGCGCCGGTGGCCGAAGAGCATGCTCTCGATCAAGTCAGGTGGGGCCGCTGAACAATTAAATGGGATAAAGTCTTTTTCACAACGCTTGCTCAGGCGGTGAATCGCATGGGCAACCAACTCTTTTCCTGTACCTGATTCGCCAGTAATGAGGACCGTGGAGTTTGAATCCTTGATTCGATCTATCGTGTGCGCCACCTCGTCCATTGCCCGGCTCGCAAATATCATCCCCGGAAGGATCGTTTTGCCTATTTTTTCACTGCCAGGTTCGAGTGCAAGAACAGGTTGTGCAAACGAAACGTGCGAGTGCGCAAGCCTCGTCACATCCATTATCGCGCTAAGGTCACGAGCCTGGGGGGAGGATAATGCGCGAACGCATCGCCCGTACAGTGCAGCACCCACTCGACCTGGCTTAGATGAGGCCAAAACAAAACAGACTGAAGAGTCTCCTTCCTTGATCTCAGGCAGTGAAGCTGCTGGTGCTAGTGCTTCGGCAACAATTATCTGTCCCACTTCCAGCTCGAATTCGTTCAGGCCCTCGGCCCAGGTGAGTCGCGGCCTCTGGCCCACATCAACGCTCCACATTGAAAGCCCATACATTGGGGCGGCAGCCTCAATCAACAGACTCAGTTTGAGCATTACCTCATAAAGGAGATCCGGTCCCCCGTTGGCAGCTTGGCAGAGCGCCTTAACAATTGAGCCAATAGGAAGTGGACTTGTGTCGATAACGTCCTGCGCTTCCTCGTAAGAACTGGTCAATTCTTGCATGGAGCCTCTCCGGTTTCTGATAGCAATGGAATCGCGCCCGCTGGTGATTCAGGAAGGGGCACTATGTTCTGTGAAATGAGAGGCAAGACGCGGCTGGCAATGACTGCCTTCGCTGGTTGAGAAGCGAACGAACCTTGTCGCCCCCGAAAGTGCACCTTGGAGTCTAACTTCGCAGAAATCCTGTGTCAATACCTTCAAACGCCACCGCCTTATCCAGAAAGTCCGCTGTTTTCGTGTACGCCCTACGTTCGCCTCCTGGTTCATTAAGCGGCGTTAGTTCAAGTAAACGTTGAAGTTACGTCGCGAAAGCCTTGCAGAGATATTGCTTTACACCCTTAAGCGCCGGTGCTACATTCCGCCAACCTTGCCCTAAGCCGTTGACTGGCAACGAATTGGCGATGAACAAAGCACACTCCATAGTGGTTCTGACCAGCGGTATATCGAGTATCTTGTGTCTAAACACACATCTGGGTTAAGCAGACTCTTAAATTGCGGATATGGCAATTCGATTCGGGACATCTGGTTGGCGAGCAGTAATTGCGGACGAATTCACTTTCGCCGGCGTCCGGTCGGTCACAAGGGCAATCTGCTCCCATTTCGGAAACACCAAGACGGCCGGAAATCTAATGATCGTCGGATATGACACCCGATTCCTTGGCGAGAGGTTTGCCGAGGAGTGCGCCAATGTCATTTCCCAAAATGCTTTTCAGGTTCTCCTGTGTGATGAGCCCGTGCCGACTCCCACTATTTCGCACGTCATTCGCACAAAGGGGGCCATCTGCGGAATCAATTTTACCGCGTCGCATAATCCGCCTCAGTACAACGGAATGAAACTCTCGACCAGCGATGGCGCGCCCGCCTTGCCGGAAATAACGAAGAGTGTTGAGCAAATCATTCAATCGAGTAATTCCACAAGGGCGCAAGCGAGTCCAACGAAGTCTAGCGAATTGCAGACATTCGCCGCTCGTCCCGGCTACCTGGAGGATCTAAGCTCCAAAATCAACTTCGATGTGATTGCTCGAGCGGGCGGCAGCTACGCGTACGACCCACTGTGGGGAACTGGTCGAGGATATCTTGACGAAATATTACGTAGCCACGGGCTGCAAGTGGAAACTATTCACGACTGGCGTGATGTCCTTTTTGGCGGACGTTCACCGGAACCTGAGGCCAGCCACTTGGATGAGCTACGCGAGGTCGTACTATCGAAAGGCTGCGTCCTGGGGCTTGCCACCGATGGTGATGCTGATCGCTTTGGAGTAATCGATTCAAACGGCTCGTTCATAACCCCCAATCAATTAATTGCTCTTCTCTTCGATTATTTGGTGGAGTCGAGAAAATGGGACGGCGGCGCCGCCCGTTCAGTTGCAACTTCCCATCTGGTTGATCGTGTAGCAGAGGCTCGTGGTCTTCCGGTCTACGAAACGCCGGTTGGTTTCAAATATATCGGAGAACTAATCAATGAAAATAAGATTGTTATCGGTGGTGAAGAGTCGGCGGGATTGTCAATCAAAGGTCACTATCCGGAGAAAGATGGCATCCTTGCGTGTTTGCTCGCAGCGGAGGCAGTTGCGGCGCGCGGTGCGAGCCTGAGCGAACAATTGAAAGATTTATACGGGCGTGTTGGCAAGCTGGAATCGGGCAGGATTGGTATCCGGCTAACTCCGGAATTAATGCAATCGCTCGGTGACAAGTTGAAAGAAGATCCCAAAGAGATTGGCGGGCGGCGCGTTGAGCGAACCAATCGGATGGACGGGGTCAAGTTTATTTTTGCGGACGGTTCATGGCTGTTGATGCGGCCTTCAGGAACAGAACCGGTAGTTCGCATTTACGCGGAATCGGAATCAGCGACGGACTTGGAGGTGCTTCTTGAGCAGGGTCATAAATTCTTACTGGGTTGATGAGCGAATTCGGGCGCAGCGTGTCGTGCCCAGAGTGAGCTCCCCTTTTGCAACTGTTAGAGAGATTTCGGCGGGCATCATAGGAACCCCCGCCGAAGTTCGCAGGCGCGGTGGAGTAATACCATCCTGGGTGATTTTCGGAATGATCATTCTTGGGACATTTGCAGTATGTGTCGCGGTCACAATGCGTACGAGAACGCGAATGTCTTTGGCGTCTCAGCAATATGTTCGCATGGAAAATGACGTCGAACAGCTGCGCAACGTAAACCAGTCCTTGCGCTTGGAAATTCAGAAACTGAGCTCTGATCCCCGCGCCATCGAAGCGGCGGCGCGAACCCGTCTAAACATGGTCCGAGCTAATGAGATTGTAGTACCTGTCGAATGAGCAAATGGGGAGGCTCATTCGGCGCCGAAATTTGTTTTCCCTGCCGGTTGCCCGCTAGTTCCGCTGCTTGAAAACCACGCATCGCGAGTGCCTGCCGAGTTGCGCGGTTGTGACTGCCATCACAGCCGCGCTCCCTTCTTCTCAGTAGAACAAAACTGCACCGTTTACCCGCGTTGACAGCCGAATTATGCTCAACTAATATCGAACTCTCGAATCGAGCGGGATGATCGCGGGTTGTATGTCCAAAATCAAAGAGACTAACACTCCAATTGAGGAAGAAGTTGAGCGGTGGAAAACTGAAACGCTGGAACCTGCGCTCAGAAAACATCCGGAAGCGAAGGAGCGTTTTGAAACAGTTTCTTTGGAAGAAGTGGACCGGCTCTACACTCCCGCCGATATCGCTCAGGTAGATTTCTCTCGCGACATTTCCTTTCCCGGCGAATTTCCCTATACACGCGGAATACATCCTACCGGTTATCGCGGCAAGATGTGGACGATGCGCCAATTTGCCGGGTTCAGCACTCCGGAAGAAACCAATTCGCGATTCCGATACCTGCTGGACCAGGGCCAGACTGGTCTTTCTGTAGCTTACGATCTGCCCACCTTGATGGGCTACGACGCGGATTCTCCATTGTCCGAAGGCGAAGTTGGCAAGTGTGGCGTGGCCGTTTCATCACTCGCCGACATGGAAGTATTGTTCGACCAGATTCCGCTTGAACAAGTAACAGTTTCCCAGACAATCAATGCGCCCGCGTCTGTTTTGTTGGCGATGTATCTGGTAGTGGCGGAGGAACAGAGCGCTGATTGGAAGAAGATTTCAGGAACGCTGCAAAACGATATTCTCAAGGAGTATATCGCGCAGAAGGAATGGATCTATCCAATCCAACCAGCGATGAAGCTGGTAGTGGATACTTTTGAGTTCTGCACTCAACATGTGCCTCGCTACAATCCAATCTCCGTGAGCGGATATCACATTCGTGAGGCGGGGGCGACGGCCATTCAAGAACTCGCGTTCACACTTCGCGATGGCCTTGAGTATGTTGAGTGGGGGCTGAAGGCAGGCATGAACGTCGACGACTTCGTCCCGCGAATCTCGTTCTTCTTCAACGCTCACAATGATTTTTTCGAGGAAGTCGCGAAGTATCGCGCGGCACGCCGGATTTGGGCGAGAGAGATGCGCGATCGTTTCGGTTCGACAAACGAACGTACGCTCAAGCTTCGCTTCCACACTCAGACCGCTGGAGTTTCATTAACTGTTCAGCAACCACTCAACAATATCGTTCGCGTAGCCATCCAGGCGCTTGCCGGAGTTTTTGGTGGCACCCAAAGTTTGCACACGGACGCCTACGATGAAGCGCTGGCTCTGCCTACGGATCAGGCGGCCGTAATCGCGTTGCGTACGCAGCAAATCATCGCCGAAGAAACTGGTGTCGCGAACACCGTCGATCCACTCGGTGGTTCTTATTTTGTTGAAGCTCTCACAGATAAGATGGAGCGGGGCGCACTCGACTATTTCCGTAAAATCGACTCCATGGGTGGGATGGTCGCCGCAATCGAAAAAGGATTTCCACAACGCGAGATTCAGGATTCAGCCTATCAATACCAGAAAGCAGTAGAGCGCGGCGATCAGGTAATCGTGGGAGTGAACAAGTACGAAATGGAGGAGGGTTCTTCCATTCCGATCCTGGAGATTGACGAATCGGTTCGCGCACATCAGATCGAACGGCTCGATCAAGCGCGCGCAAAGCGAGACGGCGGCGCGGCGGCAAACGCTCTGGAGAAACTGAAACGGGCTGCTCAGAACCAGGAAAACACGATGCCTGCCACGATTGAAGCCGTACGTGCATATGCCACGCTTGGTGAAATTTGCTCTGCACTTCGCGATGTCTACGGCGTCTACGAAGAACCCGCTTTCTAAGTCTTCCAACGTCTTCTCCATTCCCAAGACTACAACCTAGAAACAAATGCGCGCTCTTTCATTGTCGTTTCTCCTTTTGTTGCTAACCGCCTCCGTCAGCCACTCTCAAGTAGGCAGGGTCACTACAAGTCCCGACGATCGAGTAGTCGTGAAACCTCGAACGGTAGTGATCATTCGGCACGACGCCCGGTTAAGGGATTCCGGAAAGAAACGGGCGACTGTCACCTACCCCATCATTAGCGGGTTGAAAGACCAGCGTGTATTGCGTCGAGTCCAGTCGATCCTGCAAATCAAGAATGCCTTCGACTCGTCACTTGCTGAATACCGGCGGGGCTGGTGGCTGGACGAGTTCAGCTATAAAGTGAACCACAACAAAAACAATCTCTTGGACATTACGTTTAGCCAAAGTGGCTCTGGCGCGTATCCAGACGATCAATCCAGGCATTTCCTAATCAACTTAAGAAATGGCCGCGTTATCAAGGCGTCCGATACTTTTGTGTCAGACAAGCTGGCGTCGCTCAGCGCCGTGGTGAATCAGAGGTTACAGACTGAACTGAAAGAGATTTTAAAGAGTCTAGGAGACTCTAAGAGTGATCCTGAGGGCGTACGAATCGCCAGTGAGGCGCAGGAGGCGTTAGAGTTTAAGATTGAGAATCTCGACGACTTCTCTGTCGGCGCCAAAGGAATTACTTTTCTTTACGACGCCGGATATCCCCACGTGATTCAAGCTTTTGAACCCGAGGGACGTTATTTCTTCAGCTATTCAGAATTGAAACCCTTCATCAAACGCGACGGGCCGTTGGGTCAATTCGTCCAGTAAGACTACAATGCAGAACATGAGCGACAGAAAAATTCGTGTCCTGGTGGCGAAGCCGGGACTTGACGGTCACGATCGTGGCGCTAAGGTCATAGCACGCGCCTTGCGCGACGCGGGCATGGAAGTTATTTACACGGGCTTGCGGCAGACACCGGAAATGATCGCGGCAGCCGCGCTACAGGAAGACGTTGACGCAGTCGGAGTTTCCATACTCAGCGGGGCGCATAACACGCTTTGCCCGCGTATTGTGCAGTTGCTTCAGGATCAAGGCATGGACGACTGTCTTGTCTTGCTAGGCGGGATTGTTCCTCAGGATGATATCGCCAAACTCAAGGCGAACGGCGTAGCGGAAGTCTTTCTTCCAGGCACGTCGACTGAAAACATCGTCAAGTTTCTCCGTGAAAACGTTAAGCCGCGTGAATAGGCGATGGCGGAAGCTTCACCTGCGATAGTCACAAAGCTGGATGACGCGATCGCGGTTATACGTTTCAATAAGCCGGCCCAACGAAACCCGCTTTCAATCAACACACTTCACGATCTGGAAAAGGTCTTGTCTGAACTGACGGTCCGTGACGACGTCGAGACCTTAATCTTCACAGGCACCGCAGACGTGTTCGCTTCCGGAGCGAACATTCGCGAGCTCGCACAGTTGGACCCCGACTCCGCTCTCCAGTTTTCACAACTCGGCCAGCGGGTCTTTCAAACAATTGCCGATGCCAGGCAGCTAACAATCGCCGCGATCAACGGCTACTGCATCGGCGGCGCGCTCGATCTCGCGCTGGCTTGTGATATTCGCGTGGCATCAACCAATGCTGTCTTCGCGCATCCCGGAGCCAGGTTGGGAATTATTACCGGTTGGGGTGGCACTCAAAGACTGCCGCGAATAATCGGTCGCACTCGTGCCATAGAGTTCTTCGCAACGGC
>JBDUAQ010000018.1:0-26514 GCA_040004575.1 bacterium | reverse complement strand
ACGCTGCAAACCTACGACTATCTAAACTTCATCCCGTTTTACGTCCAGACCACCGCCGGCAGGCGCGTTGACATGCAGGGCGTCGAGGTGCTGGACTCGCTGGGCATTCCCCTGTTGACCGACGCATTTCCGCACAACGAGCGCCACGCAACCTTTTCCCTATTCCAACGCGGTCCCCGATACGTGACTTTTCAGAAGGCGCTTCAAAACAGGTTCAAGAAAGCGCCGAAGGAATTGTTTGACGAGTGGACAATGGGAGGGCTTGGCCTTCGAGATTCGGTTCCCGATCAGTTGCTGCGCGAACTCATCGAGAGCATTGGCGATCCGCGCTTTCGCTATCTGGAACTGGTAACGACGGATTTCGATCACGCTGCCCATCACAACAACGATCGCGAAGCTCACCTGCTTGCCTTGAAAGAGTTGGACGCGATGCTCGGTCAGATTTGGACGGCCATTCAGAAGAGCCCGGTGGCCGCGGAGACTACATTGATCGTCTTATCCGATCACGGGTTCAATACGGACGAGCGCGTTTACAGCCAGGGCTTCAACCTCGTCAAACTCCTTGGCAGTCCCGCAGGCGGCGGACACCATGTGATCACCAAGCGCCGGCTGCTGCTCGATTACGCCCTCAAAGGGATCAACCCATTTGCTCAGGGCATCACCACGACAACTCGTGACTCTTATTACCTTAAGGGTCAAAGCAATGAGTATCCCACCGCGATGCTCGACTTTGACGGCAACGAGCGTGCGTCGCTTCAGTTCAGGGATTCAAATCTCAATCTACTCCACATCATCCTGCAGCAACTTCAACTGCCCAATGTTTCTGTTCCCGTTAGAAAGGCGTTGACCAATCAGTTCTTCAATACATTGGAAGCGCGACGGGCCGACTGGCAACAGAATCTCGACAGCTTGAATAAAGAGTTGGGAGCACTCCGCCGCGCCATCGAACGACAGCGCGTCTTGTGCGCAGCACAGCCGAAAAAGTTTACTAAGGAAGATGGAGCTGCCGGACGAGACGACGCTGCCAAGCGAGTTTGCGTCTGGCAGGATATCTGGATGGGACAAGAGCAAGGTTATTCAGAGTATGCGCGGACAGTGACTAACCTGCTGGCTTTGCGAAAAGAAGACTTCAACCCTTCAAAACTGAAGATCGACGATCTGATCGCGCGCCGCGCAATGGGCGAACACAACAGCGTCTACGACCTTCAGAATTATGTTGCCGGTATCTCACCGGGCGGTGTCGGGTTGAAACCAGACGGCTCGCTCGACCTGGATAAGAGTTTTGTTCACGTCGACTACTTCTCACTATTGCACAACCAAACCGTGCGTAACAACGTGCAAGCTGGGGTAACAAATTATCCGGTTGATCTGCTAGCCGTCAGAATACCTTCAGAGTCAGTCAAACCATTGATCGGTGAGACTGAAATCTTGCCGGACGTTGTCTGGGTTAGTGCGGGCCGCGAGCAACAGGCCCTCATTCTCGCGCGTGAAGACGCCGCTGGGCAGTTGAGTTTTCGTTACCTTCCGATTAAGAGCCTGACGCAGGACGAGACGGGACAGTTGCATTTCGAGTCGGTTCCCTGGCTTCCCGGCCTGCCGCTGGAAATTTTCGAGGATCCGCAGTTGCAGGTGGCTGATCAGAATCGTGAGAAGTGGCTTAGCGAATGGCACACCGATTTGGAATGGCTCCAGGCGCTGCATCGCACGAGATACTCTAACGGGCTCATCGGCCTTCACGAACAACTTGCTCGTCATGCCGTAGGGCGGCTGTTAGTCGACGAACCGGGGATCTCCGCTGACGAGCGCTTGCTGCGCCTGTTGTTGCGTCGACAACGGGAGAACACCGAGGCTGATGTGTTAGTGGTAGCCAACGACCACTGGAACTTTGACGTGCGTGGCTTTAATCCCGGCGGAAACCATGGCTCCTTCTTTCGTATTTCCACCCACTCAACCTTCATGTTGGCGGGTGGCGACAAAACCACCATTCCGCGCGCTGCGGTCGTTGAAGCTGCGTACGACAGTTTGAGCTATGTGCCGACCTTGCTGGCGTTAACCGGCAATTTACGCGATGATAACAACCCAATTCCAATTTTGTGGGATAAAGGTTTTCGCCGCTTTCCGGGCCGTCCGGTAAAAGAAGTATTGGGCCATGGCGAGAAGTCCGAAAACCGAAAAATCGCCGTAGCTGGAGCGACTGCAACTCATTGATCACTTCCGACAATCAGTTACCTGAACAGTGGCCAGAGACTGATATTCGCGAGCTGGACGAACTCGTCGATGAAGGCGAGCCGGTCGGTCCCAGTAGTTCGCGCCGCTCCTTTTTCTGGCTCCAAACGATCGCCTTCCTGCTCGGCCTTGGCCTGCTGATCTACGTCATCAACCGGGTTGGCTTGCAGCCGATTTTTGACGCGCTCCTTCGCATCGGGTTCTTTGGCTTCCTGATCTTACTCAGCATCAGTGGGTCGAGGCATGTCTTCCGCACGATTGCCATGTCCTCGGCTGTTCCCAAAGAACACCGCCGGTTCAATTTCTTTCAGGCGTTTGCTGCTCGACTTGGCGGCGAAGCGATAAGTTTTCTCACCTTCACCGGTCCGTTGCTCGGCGAAGCGACCAAAGTGGCACTGCTCCGCAAGCGGGTCCCGCTGACTTATGGCGTGCCGGCGCTGGTGGTCGACAACCTTCTCTACAATCTTTCCGTGGTGTTCTTTATTCTGAGCGGCGCCTGCGTAATGTTGTTCACCTACAACCTGCCGCCCCTCGTCTATTACTCACTCGTTGCGATTGCGTTGATTGCCGCGCTGGGTATCGCGGCAGCGGGCCTGGCAGCGAAGCGCCGCATCCTGCTGCTCACCTGGGTGCTCGATCAAATGGCGCGGCTGCGCCTAAGTCCAAAAGTAATTCTTAAACGGCGCCAGCACATTGCTCACATCGAATCCAAAGTTTACGACTTCTATAAGCATCATCCGGGCGTTTTCTTCGGGATGATTGCCTGTAACCTGCTCGGACATGTCTCAAGCGTGCTTGAGGTCTACGTGACCCTGCATATGCTGGGTTACCGGCCTAACGTCGCTCAAGCGTTTATCATCGAGTCGCTCACAAAAGTCATTAATTTTGTGTTTGCGTTTGTGCCTGGCACCATTGGTGTATATGAATACGGCACTAAGGTGATACTACAAACACTCGGTTACGCCGCGGCTATTGGCGTTACGCTGGCGGTGGTACGCAAGGCGGGTACAATCGTCTGGACGTCTATTGGCTTATTAATTTTAACCTGGCGGACACTGCCAAATGCGTGGCGCCGCCTTTTGGATCGTAGTCCACACCTGCAAAGACTTATGGACAGCCTCGTACTTTCAAACGTTGCTCATCGACCCGCGCGCACCGCCGTCAGCATCATGGGAACGGCCATTGGCGTGGTGCTTATAGTGTTCACGGTCGGCCTGGCGCATGGCGTCTTGCGCGAACGTGGTCGCCGCGAGTCAAACATTGGCGCGGAGATTATGGTGCGCCCGTCTGGCGCGATCGGTTTCACCGGGACCAGCCCCTTGATGTTGCCGGTTTCGCGCGCGGCTGAGCTGGCGCGAATTGATGGTGTACGCGCCACTACTGCGATTGGCCAGGCGCTGGACCGCAGCGATGCCGGTTTTGGCTCGCGCTTGATCGACGGGATCGACTTTGACAGTTACGCGAACGTGACGGGAATTTCGCTTCGGGAGGGCGAGAAACTCACGCTTGGGGATCAAGCCATCGTGGATGGTGTCTGGCAACAGCAACGTCACGCGGCAATCGGTTCCACGGTGCAGCTCTTTGAACGTCCTTTCAAGGTAGTTGGCATCTATGAACCGCCCGGCGGCGGGCGCATCAAGATTCCCCTCTCAACGCTGCAAGACCAGGAAGGCGGCGAAGGTCGTGCGTCCGCGATTCTGGTCGCGGTCAATGAGCGTGCTAAACAAGACGACGTGGCGGCGCTCATCCGAAAACATTTCCCGGACGATCAGATTATTTTCACGCGCGACTTGCCCGAGATCTATGCTTCGGGCGTGCCGGCGCTAAACATCTTCATAAAAGTTGTGGTCGGTGTGGCCAGCGTGATCAGCATGCTGGTGATTCTGTTGGCAATGTACACAACGGTCACTGAACGCACGCGGCAGATTGGAATTCTCAAGGCACTCGGGATGTCGAAGACTCGCATCGCCTGGGTGATCGAGCAGGAGGCGATCCTGGTTAGCTTGCTTGGCGTAGCAGTTGGGGTAGGTTTAACTTTTGCGGCACGGCTTGGCGTGATGCGCACGACCAGTCTGGCAGTAGAAGTAGAGCCGCGTTGGATATTGATCGCGTTGCTGGTGGGACTCGTTGGGGGCACCATCGGCGCGCTCTATCCTGCCCTGCGCGCCGCGCGACAGGACGCAGTTGACGCCCTGAGCTATGAATAGTAGGACAGGCATTCCTGCCTGTCCTTGACACAGCATGAAGACAGACAAGAATGTCAGTCCTACTTGAATCCTAGTTTCAGTTTCTCGGTGCCACCTTTGTGTTCTCTGTGTCTCTGTGGTGGATTTAACTGCGGCCAAAGAACTCACCACAGAGAACTCCCAGGACGCACAGAGATTTTGAAATACGTCACTACGCAAAAGCAGATCAACTGAAGTCGAGCTTAGCCAGTAAGGGGAAATGATCAGAGGCATGCGTGGCTGCCGGCAGATCGGATACTACCTCACAATCAAGCAACCGAGCGGCGAATACTTCGGGAACGAACACGTAGTCGAGCCGCAAGTGCGGGTCCCAGACCGGAAACGTGTAGCCCTTCTCGGTTGGGTGAAGTGATCGATACCCATCGAGATAGCTGGCGTCGCGCACGACCTGAATGGTCTCGCGCTGAATGTCACGGCCGCTCAACCAAACAAGCCCACGAATCCAGGCCGGCATCCGACGAACATCCAAGAGTTCTCCAACTGCAAGCGTGTTGAAGTCGCCCACCAGCGTATGAAAACCTTGCTGGTGTCTTTCGATGCTTCTGAGCAAGCCGCTAATTTCTCTCACGCGCCTGCGTTCGCCCCACTTTGAAAACATCGAACTCAGATGGAGACCAAAAATGCGCGCCTCGCTGCCCGCCAGAACAATTTCAAGAAAGGCGTGTTTCGCGCCAGCGGGATAGTGCCATTCGTGATGGCTCGTCTCTAAACGGCTTATGTAACCGATAGAGTGTTCGGGGCGTGCTGCCCAGAAAGGTAGGCCAGTGGCAGCAGCGAGTTGCTTGACGACTTCCGGATCGATTGCCTCTTGAAAAACGACGATATCGGGAGCGGCTGAACGAATGACCTCGGCTATTTGACTCTCGCGCCCGCGCCCACCAAAGCGAATGTTGTAGCTCAGCAGCTTAACAATCACGAAGCTTGTGCCTCTATCACGGTGCAGTAAGGCTCATCAAACAAAACGTCGCGCGCATAGAGTATGAGATTGGCAGTTGCTTGAAAGTTTACCGGTCGGCCCGCAAGTCTTTGCAGCTCTTCGCGCAGCCGGTTTAGCGCCGGCGCAATTGCCGGCTCTTCATCACACAGTGGCTTCGTATGCAAGGCTGGAATGTAGAAAGCTTCTTCGTTCCAAAACTCCATGACTTTGTCGCCAATGAGGGTAACGTCGAGATCGCTCGTGCCGCGACCGTCGGCATCAAAAGGCTTGCCGTCTTCCCAGCGCTTGTTTGTCACCACGCTGCCGCGCAGCGCTACGCCCGTACCTTCCGGCAAGCCGGCCTTGAGCTTCGCAAGAAACTCCCGATACCTAAGCGCGTCTCCATCGAATGCGAGCCGGACAATTCGCCCCTCAACTTGTTCGTCGTCCATGCGTTTCCCCCTGGTTGCTCTGAATTGGTTTCGGTTCTACTTTATAACGTCTTGGTAACACCTTAGTCGAGCTAAGGAGATTTCATGGACGTACAAATTCGACTGGCAAACCTCCGGGATATTCCGGCGCTCGAGAAATTAATCCATGAGTCGGTGAGTGGTTTGAGCGCCGGGTATTACACCTCCGCACAAATCAAGAGCGCCTTGTCATACGTTTTCGGAGTCGATACTCAACTGATCCTTGATGGAACTTATTTCGTCGCCGAGATTGATGGCTCACTTGCCGGCAGCGGCGGTTGGAGCAAGAGAAAGACCTTGTTTGGCGGCGACCAATCGAAAACTGATCGAATCGATCCATTGCTTGACCCAGCCACAGAAGCCGCACGCATCAGAGCGTTCTACGTACACCCGCATTGGTCACGAAAAGGAGTCGGTAGCTGCATACTGGCAGCCTGCGAAGATGCTGCACGCCTAGCGGGCTTCAGCCGGATTGAGCTGGTGGCAACGCTGCCAGGCGAACCGTTGTACACAGCAAAGGGTTATGAAAAAGTGGAACCGATGCAGCTAGAAACGCAGGACGGAGAGTCACTGCCGGCATTTCGCATGACTAAATCTCTGTGACTCCATCAGCCGCGGCTGAACGCAGATCCATGCGGATATAAGAAAACCAAATACGAATCTGACTACCAGCACGAGGATCATTACGATCGATTTCTTGCGGTATCTGCTTTTAGCTTCCATGGTTCCCAATCCCAGCTTGCAGTTTCGCATTGAGGATGCGTTATTATCATAGCGATCCGCATTTCTACAATTCCGTCGGACCTGGGGGCCATGACCTGCTGGTTTCTAATTCCGATTTTTACGGTGAAGCAGATGCAAGACTATCTCGCCGATTTTCGTCAAACAATCGAAACCGCTTCGAGCCGGCTTCTTCAGATTCCACCCGATCAGAGTGGAGTCCCAAGGGCGGCGGGCAAATGGTCGCCAAAGGAAATCATCGGCCACCTGATCGATTCCGCTTCCAACAATCATCAGCGATTTGTGCGGGCGCAGTTTACTGACGATCTCGTTTTCGCCGGCTATGAACAGGAAGGCTGGGTTCGCGTCCAGAATTACCAGGGCGAAGAATGGGCAGAGCTGGTTCAACTCTGGAGATTGTACAATCAGCACATCCTGCATTTGATGTCGTTGGTTCCCGAAGAGACGCGGATGAAGTTGCGTTACAAACACAACCTGCAGCAGATTGCGTCAGACAGTCTCAGCGAGAGCGAACCCGTCACGCTTGACTGGTTCATGCGTGACTACGTTGAGCACATGAAGAAACATCTAAATCAAATCCTGGGCTGAGGCACGGAACTCTTCCCAATAGTTAAGGAGCATTGATCTTCAAATGGATTACACCTATGAACAGCTCAGGCACAAGACCGTGGCCGAGTTGCGCGAAATCGCTAAAGGCAATGAGCACGAAGCGCTGCAAGGCTACACACAACTGAACAAGGAGCATCTGCTCGTCGCTCTTTCAAAGGCGCTCGGAATCAAGCATGAGCACCACGAGGTCGTCGGCGTCGATAAAGCTTCAATCAAAGCGCGCATTCGAGAGATGAAGACGAAGCGGGACGAAGCCATCGCGGCACACGACCACGCCAAGCTCAAGGTGGCGCGCAGAACAATTCATCGACTGAAGAGACAAATTCACAAGGCTACCGTCTAGCTTGAGAGATTCGCTTACGACAGTCATTGACTTTCGTACGGAACTGGCATAAAACGCTGAAAGAATTCGGTCAACGTCGCATTGCATCAAGAAGTTCGAGTTCAACCTTTAGGTTGTGCTTACTTTCGTTAAGACAGGCTAAAGCTTGAACTCTGAACTACTGAATTTCGCCTTTCCGGTAAACAAATCCAAGAAATGAGGTAGCCATGAAAAGAGCTATCAGCATGAGTGTCAACGGTGTCAGTTATCAGCACGAGGTGGAACCGCGTCTGCTGCTGGTTCACTACCTGCGCGATGTGCTTGGCCTGACCGGAACGCACATTGGTTGCGAGACCTCGCTGTGCGGCGCTTGCACAATTTTCGTCGACGGACAGGCCATTAAGTCATGCACCATGCTTGCCGTGCAGGCGGATGGCGCCGAGATCACGACCATCGAAGGTTTGATGAAGAACGGCGAGCTTCATCCGATGCAGGAAGGATTTTGGGAGCGCCACGGATTGCAATGCGGCTACTGCACTCCGGGAATGATCATGGCAGCTACGCAGATCATCGATCGGAATGCGAACCCTTCGCGAGAAGAAATCCGTCACGGGCTGGAGGGCAATCTTTGCCGCTGCACGGGCTATCAGCACATTGTCGAAGCGGTTGAGTGGGCGGCGAAAAAGTCTGCGATGTAGGACAGGCATTCCTGCCAGTCCTCATGGACTGGTAAGGGAACGGGACAGACTGGAAAGTCTGTCCTACTGGAGGAACCTATGGCCAATTATGTTGGCGAGCGAGTAAAGCGAACCGAAGACCCGCGGTTGATTAAGGGCTTGGCACATTACGTCGATGACATTCGACTCCCCGACACCTTGCACGTCGCCTTCGTTCGCTCCCAGTACGCGCACGCGCGAATTATCAGCATTGATATTAGCGAAGCCCTGAACGCGCCCTGCGTCGTCGCAGTCTACACCGGCAAAGACGTTGCCAAGATTGGACCGGTGCCTTGCGCGAGCGCGCTGCCGGGTCTGAAGGTCCCGGACTATCGCGTGTTGGCTCAGGACAAGGTCTACTTCGTGGGCCATCCCATCGCCGCAGTTGTTGCGCGCGATGCTTACGCTGCTCGCGATGCGCTGGATTTGGTCGTGGTTGACTACGACGATCTTCCGGCAGTCGTCGATGTTGAAGCGGCTGCCAAAGGTGGCCCGGTGATTTACGAAGACTTCGGTGACAACATTGCTTATAAACTGACTGCCGGCGAGGGCGACATAGATGCGGCGCTCGCGGCTTCTGATCACGTGCTCAAACAGCGCATCGTTCATCAACGACTGGCGCCGATTGCCATGGAAGGCCGCGGCGTGCTGGCGCGGTATTTTCCCGGCGAAGAAGAACTGACCGTTTGGTCGTCGACGCAGATTCCGCATCTGCTGCGCACGCAACTAGCCCTGATGATCGGCATCCCGGAAAACAAGCTGCGCGTGATCACGCCGGAGGTGGGTGGTGGTTTTGGTTCGAAGTTAAACGTCTACGCGGAAGAAGCCATGCTCGGATGGATCTCAATGCAACTGGCGAAACCCGTAAAGTGGATCGAAGGACGTCGCGAAAACATTCAGGGAACGATCCACGGTCGCGGACAAGTAGGTTACGTCGAGACTGGTTGCCAGAACGACGGCACGATCACCGGCCTGCGCTACGACGTGTTTGCTGACCTTGGCGCCTACCTGCAACTTCTGACGCCCGCTATTCCCACGTTGACCGGCTTGATGCTTTCAGGTTCCTACAAAATTCCAGCGATTCAAATAAACGTCACCGGCTGCTTCACTAATAAAATGTCGACCGATGCGTATCGCGGCGCCGGCAGGCCGGAAGCAACTTATGTTGTCGAGCGCGCGATGGATCTCGTCGCCGCTGAACTGGGAATGGATCCGGCTGAAGTTCGCCGTAAAAACTTCCCGGCCGCGGACGAGTTCCCTTTTCACACTGCGACTGGCCTCGACTATGACAGCGGCAACTATCAAGGTGCGCTCGATAAGGCGCAGGCGATTATCGGCTACGCGGCCTTGCGCGAGGAACAGAAGAAGGCTCGCGCCGATGGACGTTTGCTCGGCATTGGCATTTCGACTTACGTGGAGATTTGTGCGCTTGGTCCATCACAGGCAATGCCGGCAGGTGGCTGGGAAAGTGCCACGGTGCGAATTGAACCGACAGGCAAAGTCACCATCTTGACCGGCGCGTCGCCGCATGGTCAGGGCCAGGAAACTTCCTTTGCACAGATTGCTGCGGACGAACTCGGCGTCGACCTCAATGATGTAACAGTAATTCATGGTGACACGGGCATTGTTCAGTATGGTATCGGCACGTTTGGCAGCCGCGCGACCGCAGTTGGTGGAACCGCCGTGTTCATCGCTATTCAGAAACTAAAAGAGAAAGCGCACAAGATCGCCGCGCATATTCTGAAGACCGAGGCGGCGCACATTGCTTTTGCTGGTGGGCGTTTTGCGCGAGCGGCGGCCGCCGCGACTACAGAAGCGTCAGTGCCTGTGGTACCGGTCGGCGAGTCGCCCGCCGGAGCTATTCCGGAGCCTGAAACCGAAGGCAAATCAAGCTTGACGATTCAGGAAGTTGCGCTCGCGGCGCACATTGCCCGCGAGCTCCCGCCCGACACCGAGCCGGGACTTTCAGCCACCTACTTTTTCGAACCGAAGAATTTTACTTTTCCTTTTGGCACGCACATCGTCGTGGTTGAAATCGACAAAGAAACTGGCGACATCAAGTTTCTCCGCTATGTCGCCGTCGACGACTGCGGCAAGGTGATCAATCCGATGCTGGTCGATGGTCAACTCCATGGCGGCATCGTTCAGTCCCTGGGTCAGGCGCTTTTCGAAGAAGTTGTTTACGACGACCAGGGTCAGTTAGTCACCGGCAGTTTGATGGACTACGCGCTGCCACGAGCAATGCACATTCCCTGGCTGGAGCTTGATCGCACCGAGACGCCTTCACCGGTGAATCCGTTAGGAGTTAAGGGCGTCGGTGAAGCGGGCACGATTGGCGCGACGCCGGCGATCGTGGGCGCGATTGTTGACGCGCTGTCGCCTTTCGGCGTGAAGCACCTGGACATGCCGGTGAAACCAGAAGCAATTTGGCGAATACTCAATGCATAACTGGGACCGCGGGCGTCCCGCCCGCAGCGCGCCGCAGGCGCGAAGGTTTTCGCGCTAACGCGCTCATTGCGGGCGGGACGCCCGCGGTCCCAGTAAGGAGATGACCGATGATACCAGCGGCTTTCAATTACGAAACTCCGAAAACACTCGACGAGGCATTGGGCCTGCTCGCAGCTAACCCTGACGAAGCAAAAATACTCGCCGGCGGACACAGCCTGATTCCAGCGATGAAGTTACGGCTGGCGCAGCCCGCCACGCTCGTCGACATCGGCCGCATCAAAGACCTCGCGTACATTCGCGAGAAGGGCGACCAGATTTCAATCGGCGCTATGACCACTCACTACGAACTCGAATCCTCGGCGTTGCTACAGAAGATTTGTCCGCTGCTCCCCGAGTGCGCCTCGCATATAGGCGACGTTCAGGTCAGGAACAAGGGCACGATTGGCGGCAGCGTCGCGCATTCCGACCCAGCCGGCGATTGGCCCGCCGCAGTCATTGCGCTAAACGCTCAGATTGTCGTTGTCGGCGCGAACGGCGAGCGAACGATTAATGCCGACGACTTCTTCGTTGATCTGCTTACAACTGCTTTGGCTCCGGGCGAAATCCTGCGCGAGATCCGCATTGCAAAACCCAGCGGCCGCTATGGCCATTCGTATCAGAAGGTGCGACATCCGGCATCGGGTTTCGCGGTTGTCGGAGTAGCTGTTTCGTTAGGGCTGGGCGCCGACGGTTCCTGCGAATCAGCGAGCGTTGGTGTTACCGGCGTTGCTTCGAAAGCGTACCGTGCCGGGGCCGTCGAGGCCGCGCTTAAAGGTCAACAACTTAATGACCAAACCATCGCCGGGGCCGCTGCGCACGCAACCGACGGCGTTGACGCCAACTCTGATCTTTACGCCTCAGAAGACTATCGTCGTCACCTGGCTGAGGTTTATACGCGACGCGCGCTACAAGCGGCATTTGCCCGAGCGAATTGAGTTTCGAGTTTCAAGTTCCGAGTTTCGAGTTCGGCTTTGGGAAGCTTCGCCTTACTAACAGAGCAAGACCCGACGTTCCAAACCAGAATCAGCATAAGAACTTGAAACTCGAAACTTGAAACTTGAAACTGTCTTTCTATGAGAATCGAAGGTACACACGAAGTCAACGCCTCGCGCGAACGCGTCTATCAGTTGCTGGTCGATCCGGAAGTTCTCCAGCGTTGTATTCCTGGCTGTGAACGTTTGGAGAAAACTGACGCGAACACTTATGCCGCGACCATTCGCGCCGGCGTCGGAGCCATCAAAGGCGTCTTCACTGGGACGGTCCACCTTGAAGATATGCGACCGCCGGAGCATTACCGAATCGTCGTTGCGGGTAAAGGCGGCCCCGGGTTCGTGAAAGGATCTGGTGACCTGGACCTCGAGGAGCAAGGCGAAGCAACGCTCATAAGATATACCGGCGACCTGCAATTGGGCGGGACCATCGCAAGCGTTGGTCAGCGAATGATCCAGGGGACAGCCAAGATGATGGCGACGCAGTTTTTCACGGCCCTGGAAGCAGAAGCGCAAACTAAAGTTGGCGAACCGCCACCGAAGCATGGTTTTTTTCGCACCGCCCTGAGATGGCTCTCAGGGTGGCTACGGAAATTGGCGTCTTGGTAACGGAGTGAAGTCCAGAGATCCGACTCTCTGCTTGCTAGGCTCGGAGTAACGCTGGAAAAGAGTATCCAATCTCCTTAGTACGTCCTCGCATTCCTCCGCAACTTCATGGGGATAAACGCAAGCCCATGGCACTGTATTAATTTCAAGATAAATGCTGTCCTGATCGTTGTAATATTCAGGTAGCTCTCGATACGATGGATCGTAGGATTGCATCGCATGGTGTTCGTAAAACTCGCGGTTTGGAACAGTCGTGCCTTTTGTTACTTTGATCTTTTCGTTCGACTCCTTCAGCCTTGCATATTCCTGAGGTTCCACTTTAGGACCGAAACGTAATCTGATCTTGTAATCCTGATCTCCTCCAGTACTCTTAACGAAGTCCTTAAACAACTCGGGATTTCTGAACAAGGCCAGATCCAATCCCACGCATCCATAAGTTGTAACCGGACCCTGGCGAAAGATCACGATCTCATCGTTGCTTTCGTTCAGGTCCCAATTTCCTGGTAACACAGCGCCAATTCGCAACGCATGGTCGCTCCGTGACTGAACCGCAGGTTGCTTCATGAATGGCCGGCGAAACAAATAGCCAATGTAGTAGTAGGTCTCGTGTGCCAGCAGCCCGATCTGACTGGTTGCGCTCTGATATCTCGTGGTTGGAGTAGGTGAAGGATAAGCGTCAAGACCCAAATCGATCGCCATGGACACCGCGCGCCTCATGTGAAGCGGATCGCTGACAATCAAAACTCGCCGCAAACCTCTGGCGACTGCCACGTCCCTCGCAAATAAAAGATTCTCGTAGGTCGTGTGGGACTTTTCTTCAACCAGGATGTCTCCGGCAGAAATGCCCTGCTCGATCGCGTATTGCCGAGCAGCAGCCGCCTCGGTAGGCTCGTTGCGATTACCCTGTCCGCCGGTAAAGATTACTTTCCGCACTTTGCCGTTCCGCCTGAGTTCCACGGCATGGTTTATTCGTTCTTTGAAAACGGGCGATAGGTCATTGCCCCAGACAGCCGCTCCCAGCACAATAGCCGCGTCGGCCGGCAGGTCGGATACTGTAGTGCGGTAAGAGTAGATACGAAGAGCGATAAGTCCGATCGCCAGAACGAGAGCGATGAGTACTACCATTAACGCTCGCGCGATCCGCTTTTTCATTGCTCCCTCGCTCGGTCCCGGGTGAGAGATATTCGATGCCTCCGCGGACGGCTGGCTTTCTGATTCTTTGGCTATCTGACTGTTTCCCGCCGCCCACGCGCGATAAAGTCTTCGATTTCAGACATCCTGCGCGGCAACGCTTCAGTCATCCACTTCACACCCTTAGGCGTAATCAGCAAGTCGTCTTCGATGCGCACGCCGATGCTCATGTATTTTTCAAACGCCGGGCGGACGGCAGCGATAAATTTTTCGTTCTCGGCTGTCTTCGGTAGATTGTCGAGCGCGTCCGGTCTGACATAAATTCCCGGCTCATTCGTGAAGACCATTCCCGGTTCAAGCTTCGACCCATAGTTGCCAACATCGTGCACGTTCATACCCAGCCAATGCGACGTGCCATGCATAAACCAGATGCGATATTGGTTGGTGTTCTTGTCCGTGATCAATCCCAACTTCAATAGGCCGTCCTTGATCACCTCGGTGGCTGCGCGGTCAACGTCGGACACCATTGCGCCCGGACGGGCTGCCTGCCCAGCGGCTTCCTGAGCGTCGTAAACAATCTGATAGATCTCAGCCTGGGCCTGCGAAAACTTGCCGTTGACCGGAAAGGTCCGGGTTACATCCGCTGAGTAGTGTTCGTATTCGGCGCCTACATCCATCAAAAGCAACTGACCCGGCTTCACCTGCCCCTGCGACTCTTCATAGTGCAGCGTAGTCGCGTTAGGTCCACAGCCAACGATGGATGGATAGCCCCAGTGATCGGCGTTGCGAAGTTTGAAAGTGTAGGCCACCTGCGCGTCAACTTCGTATTCCCACTTCGCATCTCCTGCCGCAACCCAGGCGCGCTCGTGCGCTTCAGTCGTGATGTCAATCGCGTGCTGCATCAGCGCAAGTTCGAAGGGAGACTTTCGCAGGCGCATCTCCGCAAAGATCGGCGTGGCATTCTTGACGCTGTAGCCCGAGGCTGACTTTGCCCAATCAGACGCGAACCGTTGCTCCTGTCGATACTCCAAACTGTCCATCCCGCCCGGCACCAGCAGATAGATCTCGCCTTCATTTTTGCCGGCAGCGGCAAACAGTTCTTCGAAACCCCAGGTATTCCCGGTGACTGTCGTCGAGCCACTCTCCACCGGCGCTGAGCTCGATGACATCAGAATCTTGTCAGCCTTTGGGCGATATGGCTGGCGATTGCGTAGCGCCTTCAGGAAAGGTTCAAACTCGCCGGCATCCCAAATTTCATTGATACCCGAAATCTGACTCGCTTCCTCGGGACTATACATGTGGCCGGTCCACGTTTCCCGCGCCGGATTGCGACGCGGCAGAAAAAGTATTGCAGGGAATGTCTCATTGCCCGGCGTGAGCACCAACGTCGCGCCTTTCTGCTTAAGATTCGTCAGGTAGTAGAGATTATTCTCCTGACGATATTCGTAATCGACGTCGTTGGTGTAAACGCGCGGCTCGGTGCTGAAGAGAATCAGAATTCCTTTCTCGCCAATCGAGTGGGCCACGCGCGTACGCCGGCTCGCCAGCTCAGCCAGGCGCGCGTCTTCACTGAACACGGGTGCCGGCGGCGCGATTCTGATCACCGAGCTCTTCGCGGTCTCGGCGAAGCGCTCTGCGGCTATTAGCGGAACCGCGGTGTTGAGCAATAGAGTGAGAACGGCGCATATGACCACGCTCTTTGAGTTAAGCAATCTCATAAACTCTCCTCGGCGTATTTGCGAGTCTTAGAAACACAGTAAGCAGGAAATAAAATGGGAGACAAAAGACCAACTGCGGATTCTCCTTGAGCGCCACCGTCGTATCGAGTCGCTCATCCATCGCCTCGTAGACAGCGCCCATACCGCCCTGGCCCAGCAGGCGAACAATCCGATAACGATTTTGTAAAACTGTTTCCGGCGCCAGCATTTTAGTTTCCCAATTGAATCTAATCACGAAGACCGCGGCCATTATACACGCGCGCCACGCGACAATGAATCTACCTTCCAAATATTCGCTAAGCTTTTCAGCTTTTCAGCTTGTCGCACCACAGGGACCAACTAAGATTTGTCGGACATACCAATCAGGCGTATGCTAACTGCACGTGAGCGATTCCCTTCCTTTGCGAGACAGTGAAGTTATCGACGTCGGGCCACCGCCGAGAAGACGCCGTTTACGACGTTGGTTGATCGGCGCTCTTTTGCTGTTGCTGATCGTTCTGTCCCGGGGCCTCTCGATTTATCTGTCAGCCGCATGGTTTGGCTCGCTCGGTTTTTCTGCCGTCTACTGGTACATCTTCAAACTAAAACTTGCGCTCTTCGTGGCCTTCGCTCTCGTCACCGTTACCGTTCTACGAACGGCTTTCTGGTTGCTGGAGCGCACCTTTGCTACAAAGACGTTGGCGAAGCGAACGATAGTCGTAAACAACCAGACGATTCAGTTTTCGCCGGAACGATTTGTAAGACCGATCGCGTGGATCCTCGCCCTACTGTTCGGCGTATTTTACGGCTTTGCCATGAAGGGTGAATGGCAAAAGTTTGCTCTCTACTTCAACCAGGTCCCGGCGGCTTCGCCGGATCCAATTTTCAACAAGCCACTAGGCTTCTACCTCTTCTCACTGCCGGTTTACGATCTGCTAAGTGGCTGGGCCACTACGCTTGCCTTCGTCATACTCTGCGCTGCGATTGCCTATTCGTTGCTCGCGGTTCCCCAGAATCTCTTGAAGACAGCTCGTAAGGGGTCAGCAAGAATGCCCTGGGCCGCAGTCTCGCTGGCGCTCGCACTGCTCCTGAGTTTAGTTGCCTGGAGCACTTATCTCTCCCGATTTCCCTACTTGTGGGAGGATCATCAAACTTTCTCCGGCGTCAACTTTACCGAAGCGAACTATCTACTGAAGGCGCTTTACATGGTCGTTATCGCCTTGCTCGCGGCAGCCGTAATCGCCCTCATAAACGCCTTCTCCAAACGCAGTCTTCGACTCTTGCTACTGGCGTTGGCTCTGCCCGTGCTGGTTTACGTCATTGGCGTTTACCTGGTGCCGGCATATGTGACCAGCTTCATAGTCAAACCCAATGAGCTCGGACGCGAGACGCCCTACATAGAACGCAACATCGCCTGGACCCGCCGCGCCTTTGGACTCGAGCAGGTTGAGCTGCGTGAGTTTCCGGCCGACAGCGCAGTGGAAGCTCTCGATCTAAACGCCAATCGACCGACGCTCGATAACATCCGGCTCTGGGACTGGCACGCACTGCAAGATACGCTCAAACAGATTCAGGCAATCAGAACTTACTACGACTTTCCCGACGTTGATGTCGATCGATATAGCGTTGACGGTATTCGCCAGATGATGGTGGCCGCGCGTGAGATAGACGTCAACAAGCTGCCTGAAGCGTCGCGGAATTGGATTAATGAGAAGCTGATCTACACGCACGGGTACGGTATCACGATGAACACGGCAAACGGCTTCACGCCCGAAGGCATGCCGCGCTTCATCATTTCCGACATGCCGGTACAATCCAACTCCGCAGAAATCAAGGTGACGCGGCCTGAAATTTATTTTGGGCAGGAGACCAACACGGACGTTTACGTTAAGACCCGCCAGAAGGAGTTTGATTTTCCGCAGGGTGAAACAAATACCTTCACCAGTTACGAGGGTTCGGGTGGCATCAGAATCGGTGGCCGGGCGCGGCGCATGCTCCTGGCCTGGGCTCTGGGCGATCTTTCAAAATTGCCATTCTCCGATGATGTCAACTCGGAGAGCCGCGTTCTGATTCATCGCAACATTCGCGAACTCGTAAACGGAGTTGCGCCCTTTCTAATCTACGATAACGATCCTTACATCGTGGTGAGCAATGAAGGCAGACTTTTCTGGATGCTCGATGCGTTTACAGAGTCGTCGACCTATCCATATTCCCGGCATCACGCCGTCGGGCAAAACAACGTTAACTACATCCGAAATAGCGTCAAGGTTGTGATTGACGCCTACAACGGCACCGCGCACTTTTACGTTTTCGACAATAACGATCCGTTAATCGCAACCTATCGCGCCACGTTTCCGAGCTTGTTTGAGGATGCCAGCCGGATGCCCGCTGACCTGCGCGCTCACGTGCGCTATCCCGAGACCCTGATACGTGTGCAAGGTGAAGTCTACGGCCTCTATCACACACAAAGCGCGAAAGCGTTTTTCCAACGTGAAGACGTGTGGAACGTGGCCCAGCAAGTCGGGCTGGACGACCAGAACCGGAAACAGGTGCAACCCCTCGATCCTTACTTTGTGCTGATGCAGTTGCCTGGCGAAAAGGTCAATCGAGAGTTTGTGCTGATTCTGCCCTTCACTCCTGCCGGCCGTAATAATCTGATCGGCTGGATGGCCGGTCGCTGCGACGGAGACGAATATGGCAAGCTCCTGATTTACAACTTCCCCAAGTCGCGACTGATTGATGGACCGCTACAGATCGAGGCGCGCATCGATCAGAACTCTCAGCTCTCCTCTCAGTTCACGCTTTGGAATCAACAGGGCTCGCACGTGCTGCGCGGACATCTGCTGGTTATCCCAATCGGCAAGTCGCTTCTTTACGTTGAGCCGGTCTACCTGAAGGCAGAAAGCAGTCCTATGCCGGAGTTGCGGCTAGTGGTACTCGCCACGCAGGATCGCCTGGGTTATGGACAAACATTTGATGAGGCCATGACCAGCATCTTCGGTGATCTCGGCCATCCCTCGACGCAGCAAAAGCCCGAAACCCCCAAAGACAAACCCGCGGAGGGCGCGCCAAAGCCAACCGCATCCCCCTCGCCCGAGCAGCCCAGCCAAGCCGCGACCGTCCAGCAACTCATCGACAAGGCCCTTCAGGAATTCGACGAATACCAGCGCCTCACCTCCCAGGGGAAACTCGCCGAGGCCGGTCAGAAACTCGAGCAACACAAGCGCACGCTGGAAGACCTCAAACGAGCCGGCTCCAGGAAACCCTAGCTGCTCCCACTTCAAAAACCGGATTACCGCCGCTCTCTCTGACTCCCTTTTGAGTCATCCAATTCCGCATTTTACTACGTATTTCTTCGTCAGCACCGACAATTGTATAGCGCTACTGTACAGTAGATTTTGCGTTACCCAGAAACGCTCGCCTTGGGTTATATTGGCAACCCACATTCAACAATCACTCGTGGGGAGGCATCGGCAGTTGAGGGACTGCCAATGAGTACCAGGGAGAACAACGGAGAGCTTGGGGGAACACTTGGCGGCGGCGGCATTCTACGACCTGGAAGGAACGTTGGTCAGCACCAACCTGATTCACACTCTGGGCTTCTACGCCCGGAACGAGCCGGGCCTGTTCCGAAGTTTCAAGAAGAGTGCGGCAACGCTATTAAGTCTCCCGGTCTTCGCAATCACTGACCAGTACAGCCGCAAAGTTTTTAACGACCTCTACTTCAAGCGCTACAAAGGCGTGAAGGAAGACCGGCTTCGTTATCTTGCCGACGATTTATTTCTATCCGTGCTGAAGCCGGCGGTCTTTCCCGGCGCCTATGAACTTCTGGAGAAGTCGCGCAGCCTCGGCTTGCGCCAGGTGGTAGTGACTGGCGCGCTGGATGTTTCCGTGAAGCCGCTGATGGAGCATCTGGGCATTGAAGAGTACGTTGCGAACCGGCTGGAGTTTGTTAACGGTGTCGCGACTGGCCGGTTGTTGCCACCAGTAATGGCCGCGGCGACAAAGGCATCATGGATACGCGTATTCGCAGAGCGCGAAGGGCTCAGTCTTAGCGACTCCTATGCTTACACCGATAGCATGAGTGACTTGCCAATGCTTTCCGTGGTGGGTCACCCGGCGGCCATCAATCCTGACATGCGTTTGCGTCAGACAGCGCTGCATCATGACTGGCCGATCTTGAATTTGAAATAGTTTACGAGTTCCGAGTTTCGAGTTCCAAGTTAGAAGCCACGAACTTGAAACTCAAAACTCGGAACTCGAAACTTTGAAACCTATGGCACTACAACTAAGAAGAAAAACGCACGAATCGGTTGTCTACATCGACCGCGACAGCGCGCCGCGAATCATGCCTTCCGGCGAAGACTTCATCCTTGAAGATCTGCCGATTGGCACGCGGGTGCTTTATCCCAATCCTCCGATCAAGGGATTGCCAAATCGCGAGGCGGCCATTCGCTATGCGCTGAATCATCCGCACGACTGCGATCCGTTGTTCGCTCAGCTAGAGCCAGGTATGCGCGTCACCGTTGCCGTTGACGACATCAGTCTGCCGCTCCCGCCGATGGCCACGCCTGACATCCGTCAGACTGTCCTGGAAATCGTGCTCGACATGCTAACTGGCCACGGCGTTGACGACGTCCACATCATCATCGCCAATTCCCTGCACCGGAAGATGACCGAGTGGGAAATGAAGCGCATGGTCGGGAAGAAGATTTTCGACGAGTACTATCCCGATCGTTACTACAACCACGATGCCGAGTGGGCCGACGGCTTAATCAAACTGGGCGAGACTAAGCACAAAGAACCGCTAACGCTCAACCGTCGCGCTGCCGAAAGCGACTTGCTGATTTACGTCAACATCAATCTCGTGCCGATGGACGGCGGTCACAAGTCTGTTGCCGTTGGCTTGTGTGACTACGAATCCTTGCGCGCGCACCACGAGCCGCAGACGATCCGCGATTCAGACAGCTATATGGACCCCGCGAAATCCGAGCTGAACCACAAGGTCGGGCGGCTGGGTAAACTTGTCGATGAGCAGTTGAACGTCTTTCATATCGAAACGGCAATCAACAATCGCATGTACAAAGGCGACATGGACTTCCTGCTCCGAAATGAAGACGACTTCACCGCGTTTGATCGAATGAAGTTTGAGGCGATGCGCTACACGATGAGCAAGCTGCCGCGCCAGGCTCGTCGCAAGCTGCTTCATTCCCGCCCCGCTCAATATGAAATGATTGCGTGTCACGCCGGCAAAACCGAGCCTGTGCACAAGAAAATTATTGAGAAGGCGTTTGATCAATACGCGATTCCGGTAACGGGCCAGTGCGACATTCTGATCACCGGCATCCCTGACATCTCACCTTACAACGTCTATTCGATCCTTAACCCGCTGCTCGTTCAGGTGATGGGTCTGGGTTATCACTTCAACTTTTATCGCAACAAGCCGCTGCTCAAAAAAGGCGGCGTGCTGATCATCCATCACCCTTGCTATGACGAGTTTGATCATAAGTTTCACCCGAGCTATATCGAGTTTTTCAACCGACTCTTGCCGGAAACGCGCGATGCGTTTGTGCTGCGCGACAAATACGAACGGGAGTTTGCTAACAACCCGAGTTACGTGGAGATGTACCGCCGCGGGAACGCTTATCACGGCGCGCATCCCTTTTTCATGTGGTACTGGGGTGAAAACGGTCGCCAGCACGTAGGCAAGGTCATTGCTGCGGGAGCCGAAAACGCGCACGTGCCGGCGATGCTGGGCTGGGACCGCGCCGACAATCTGACGGAAGCGATTGCAATGGCGCGCAGTTTCATGGGCAGCTCTGCCTCGATCACGATGCTGCATCAACCGATTATTGGTATCGCGGACATGGAATAGAAACTCTGTAATGAACCTTTCGCCAACCGAAATCTTCAACGAGCGCAAGTTGTTTCTGATTGGAAGCACCGGCTTCCTCGGAAAAGTCACGCTCAGCATGCTGCTGCATAGCTTTCCTAACATCGGGCGCGTCTACGTCACCGTGCGCGCCCGTTCACAGGAAGAATCAGAAGCGCGATTCTGGAACAGCGTGCTCACCGCCCCGCCCTTCGATCCTCTGCGTGAACGATACGGAACTGCTTTGGAAGGTTTCATTCGCGATAAGGTGGTCGTGCTCGGCGGCGACATTGGCGAGACGAATCTTGGCTACACCGAGGAACAAGCTCAGGCCGTCGCCGACGACCTCGACGTCATTCTTAACACCGCCGGCAACGTTACTTTCAACCCCACGCTCGAGAGCGCGCTGCGCACAAATGTCGTCGGCACGCAGAACGTCATCGCCTTTGCGAAGCGAATGAAACGCCCGGCATTGATTCACGTGTCGACTTGTTTTGTCGCCGGCAATCGTTCCGGCCCGGTCTGGGAAAACGATCCGGTGGTTGGCTACTTCCCGCGTAAGCATGAGCTGCCAGGCGTCGAATTCGATCCCGAACAGGAAATCAAGGACTGCGCCAAACTCGCCGAGCGTGTACGCGAAGAGGCCCGCGACGCGATGATGCTGGCGCGCTTTCGCGAACTCGCGCGCAAACGGCTAAACGAGGAAAACCGCGACGCCGATGACCCGGACGCGCTCGGTCTTGCGGTTGCGCGCGAACGAAAGGTTTGGACGCGCACCCGCCTGACCGATCTTGGCGTCGAGCGTGCCGCCTGGTGGGGCTGGCCGAATATCTACACCTACACCAAATCACTCGGCGAACAACTCGTCGCCGCCGAGACCGGCATAGTTCGTAGCATCGTCCGTCCCAGTATTGTCGAGTCAGCGCTTGCCTATCCTTTCCCGGGTTGGAATGAAGGTTTCACTACAACCGCGCCGATCATTTTCCTGGTCTTGAAAGGTCAGACGAAGATACCTGCGAACGACAAGTTAATTCTCGACATCACGCCCGTCGATCAGGTTGCATCCGTGATGCTAGCCGTTACCGCGCAGGCTTGCGTTGAAGAGCCGAAGCTGGTTCATCAAGCCGCCACCGGAGATTCGAATCCTAACAACATGGATCGGATCATCGGGCTCGTTGGTCTCTACAAGCGCCGCCATTTTCAGGAGAAGGAGACGGGAGTCAAACTACTGAACGAGCTCGTAGCGCGCATGGAGCCGCATCCGGTGTCCAATTCAAACTTTGAAAAGTTTTCGGTGCCGATGTTCAACTCCGCCGCGAAGAAGGCGTCATCGCTGCTCGATCGCGCCAAGCCACGCTGGGGCGGCGGGCGTGTAACTGAAGTGATCGACCGCATGAAGACAACGGTAGATCGCGTTGAGGAGATCACGCACGAGACCACGGAAGCCTTCGATATCTTCAGGCCTTTTACCATCGAGAACGCTTATATGTTTCGCGCCGACAATGTTCGGGCCTTGTTTGAAAGAATCAGCCGCGACGAGGCAGGCTTGCTGCGCTGGCACCCGGAAAAGTTTGACTGGTACGACTACTGGCTCAACATCCATTTGCCGGGTCTGAAGAAGTGGGTATTCCCGACGCTTGAAGAAGACATGCGCGTGCAACCCAAGAGGATTTACACCTATCGCGATCTGCTCGAGCTATTTGAAACGTCGACTAAGCGTCATGCAACGCGCGTCGCCATGCGGATTGAACGCGATGGCCACAACGAACAATATACCTACGCCGACATGCGGGAGCTGGCCATGCGCGCGGCCGGCTTTCTAGCCAGCGAAGGCATCAAGCCGGCTGATCGCGTGATGCTGGTCAGCCACAACGCCCCGGAATGGGGTATGACTTATTTTGGCGTGCTAAAAACCGGCGCCAGTTGCATTCCGGTCGAACCGGAAAGTTCGATCGATGAAATCGTCAACTTTGCTCGCGCCGGCGAGGCAGCAGGAATTGTCCTGAGCGAGAAACTCCACGATGAACACGCCGAGCTAAAAGAAAAACTAAATGCTGCCGGTCTCTCCCCAAAGATTTGGACTTTCGATCAAGTGTTTGCGATTCCGGATCAAGAGACCGAAGACGAGCGGCTGGCCCTATTGCCCTCGCGGGTAACAGCACAGTCGCTGGCCTCTTTGATTTTCACCTCGGGCACTACCGGCCGTCCCAAGGGCGTGATGCTTTCGCATCGCAATCTCACCAGCATGGTGTCGATGCTGTCCTCTGTGTTCGACATGACTACGAAAGACGGCGTGCTCTCCGTGTTGCCGCTACATCACACCTTTGAGTTCTCCACCGGGTTTCTGACCCCGTTAAGCCGTGGCGCCCAGATCACTTATCTACCCGAACTCACCGGCGACGCTTTGGCCCGGGCCATCAAGAACGGCCACGTTACCGGAATGGTCGGCGTACCCGCGCTGTGGGAACTGCTACATCGCCGGATTAAGAATCGACTTTACGAGCGCAGCGACTGGATTGGTAAAACTGCCGACGCAATGATCAAAGCAAACGCCTGGGTTCGAGACAACACGCCATTCAATTTTGGGCCCTTTGTCTTTTATCCGATCCACGAAGGCCTGGGAGGCCGCATTCGCTATTTCATCAGCGGCGGCTCGGCTCTCAGTGAAACAATCCAGAAGGATTTCCAGGGGCTCGGCTTTACGATTCTCGAAGGCTATGGACTGACGGAAGCGTCGCCCGTGCTCACCGTTACGCGTCCGGAGAACCGCATGCTTACCGGAAGCGTCGGTCGGCCTCTGCCGGGCGTTGAAGTAAAGATATCGGAGCCTGATTCCAGTGGCGTTGGCGAAGTGATCGCGCGCGGTCCGAATGTGATGCTCGGATACTTTGCGGACGAAAACGCAACGCGTGAGGCACTGGTCGAGCGCTGGCTCTACACCGGCGATCTGGGAAAACTCGATACGGACGGCAACCTGTTTCTGGTCGGGCGTTCTAAGGAAATTATTGTTGATACAAATGGTAAGAACGTTTATCCGGACGAGCTCGAAGAGCTTTATGCAAATTCACTTTACGTGAAAGAGCTAAGTATCGTTGGTCTGGCGGATGGCATTGGCGAGAAGGTTGCTTGTCTGGTGGTGGCTGATGACGAGTATGACATTACTCTATCGCGCGCCGAGTTGCGACGGAAAGTCGAAGAACATTTTCGTGAAGTGTCGGCCTCGCTTCCCTACTACAAGCGGGTGAAAGTTTTGCAATTCACTGACGTGGAGCTCCCGCGAACGGCAACCCGTAAGGTTAAGCGTGCGGAAGTCGTTAGTATCATGGAGGCCCTGGGTACTAACGACAAAGCCAATGCCGCAACAGCAACTGAAACTGCCGCTGACGCGGAAACTCGTTGGCTGGTGAGCATCGTCGCCAATGTCAGTAACCGACCGCAAAGCGAAATATCTCTCAACTCGCGGCTTGCTGATTTGGGCTTTGACAGCTTGATGTTTGTGGAGCTTGCCTCGGCAGTCGAGAATGCAGGCGGCTCTATCACAGCTCCCGAACGTTTGAATGAAGCGCAGGATTTGCGAGAACTGGCGAGCGTGGTTAGCCGCCGTCCGGGTGCGGCCGGCGCGCGCGAAGGCTCGACCACGCGTTCTGACAATCGTGGTAATCAGGATGAGGAGATACACGTTCCCTCACTGGTCAGCCGGGCGGGAACCAAAGCCGGAGACGTTTTGCAGCGGCTCTTCTACGATCGATTTCTGGATACACATTACGACGGTCGCTCAAACATTCCGGCGCATACAAACTTCATCGTGGCGGCCAATCACTCGTCGCACCTCGATATGGGCCTCACCAAGATGGCACTCGGCGAGGCGGGCAAGGACATGGTAGTGCTTGCCGCGGCTGATTATTTCTTCGACACTAAATACAAGCGCGCGGTGATGGAAAACTTTACCAACCTGGTGCCGATGGAACGTACCGGTTCGCTCCGGCAATCGCTCCGTCACGCGAGTTCGTTTCTCGATCGCGGCTACAACGCGCTGATCTTTCCCGAGGGCACCCGTTCGGTCACCGGTGAGATGGCGGACTTCAAACCCATCATCGGTTATCTTGCCCTGCACACTGGCGTGGGTATTCTGCCCGTTTATCTGCACGGCACGTACGATGCGATGCCGAAGGGTTCAAACATTATCAAGAACCGGAAGGTTGGTGCGCGGATCGGTCGCTATCTGGAGATCGCAGACCTCGAAGAGATGGCAAAGGGGCTGCCGCGGGCCGAGGCCTACCGGCTGATTGCCGCGCGCGTGAGGCACGAAGTTGAAAACCTGCGCGATCAAACTCGTCGGCCGTTTGATGCGAGGGAACTGCGCAAACGTTGGAAAGCCGAGCGGCGCGCGGGAGAGCAAGTAATGAGTAATGAGTGATGAGCGTCAAGCAGTTCAGAGTCCAACCTTCAGGTTCCTCTTCTGTGAGCCGCAAGCTAAAGCTTGAACTCTGAACTACTTGTTCGTCGCTTAGTACTCATCACTCATTACTCATCACTTGATTTGTTATGCCGACAAAGAAACCCCAAAAGCGAACTGCCCGGATGACACCCGTTAAGGCCGAGACGAAACGGCGCGCCGCGATCGAGAAACGACCGCGCGCGGCCACCCTGGTCACCGGCGGCACGGGCTTTCTGGGCTCGCACCTGGTGCGACAACTCATCGCCGACGGAGCGAAGGACATTCGCGTAATGGCGACCTCCATTCCTGACTGGCTGGTTGCGTTGGGAGTGGAGACCCTCGAAGGCTCGATCACTAAAGAAAGTGACGTCAAACGCGCGGTCGAGGGAATAAGCGAGGTCTATCATCTGGCCGGCAAAGTTTCGCGCGAACGCGACGACGCGCGGGAAATGTATAAGGTCCACGTTGAAGGCACGCGTCTCTTATGTGATGCGGCGAAATCGGCGGGTGTCAAAACGATTGTACTTGCGTCCACCAGTGGCACGATCGCGGTCACCGAAGACGGCGACATAATTCCCGACGAATCGTATCCGCCGCCGCTCGACATTGTTGCTCGCTGGCCTTACTACGCCAGCAAAGCGTACCAGGAAATGGCGGCGCTCGAACGTTTCCAGGGGAAGGGCTTGCGACTGGTGATCATGAATCCGAGCTTGCTGCTCGGCCCCGGCGACGAACGCTTGAGTTCGACCAAAGTGGTGCTCGATTTCATGGCGCGAAAGATCAGCGCTGTGCCCGGTGGCGGTTTGAGTTTCGTTGACGCGCGTGACGCAGCCAGGGCTTTTCGCGTCGCGATGAAAAAAGGGCGACACGGCGAACGTTACCTCTTAGGCGTGGCTAACTGGACCTTCGAAAGGTTCTTTGGACGACTGGAGCGGCTGACGAAAGTCTCCGCGCCAAAGTTTGCCTTACCTTCGAAGCTCATGGTCGCCGGCTCCCAGATTGTCGACTCTTTTTTCCGGCAGTGGAACCTCGCGTCTCCCGTCGAGCC
>JBDUAQ010000153.1:0-8111 GCA_040004575.1 bacterium | reverse complement strand
AGTAGTGGAAGCAGCGGTGGAGTGAGAAGGTTGGCGAGGTGTTTGTTCACAAGGGTTGTAGGAGTATACCGCACGGCGAACCGGGTGTCTGATTGTTCTTGCAGCCACTCGTCGCCTTAATCCCGCGCCGTCAGAATTCGACATGCTCTTTTCTCTCCGCATTCGCAGGTTCAACGTATTGGAATCCACTGCGGCTCGATTCCCTCTTAGCTAAACGTTTCAGGGCGGCGTGGACTCTCTCTCGCCGAGGTGCGATCGATGAAAGGGCACGAACTAACGAATGTTATTAGTTTAGTTAACTGCAATTTGGTCGAGTGAAATCATTCTTCAACCAGGTCAGCAGACATCGGGGCATCATCGGGCCCCGCAGCTGCCGCAAGACGCAATAGCCACTGAAGCTTCTCGGTCTGCTCCTCGTTCAGCTCGGTAAACTGAACGCCAAACCCATTCGCGTTATGATGCTTGACTTCACCTTCCAGATAAAGCCAGTCATCGTCAGGTAGCAGCACTCGGAAACCCACAATCTCGCCCCGTCTTACTTCCCCAACCGAGTCGAGGTAGCAACCGCCTTCGGACAGATCAGTGATGCGCGCGCTGTGGGCCTGCGTCGCGCTGTCCCACATCGCATCCAGTCCGACACTCAATCGCTGTTTAGCTCTTCGATCATCCATAGCTGTTGTACCTCACAGAGAAAGCCCCGGTGATTGCAAAATTTAGAACTATGGGAGGACTGTCTTCTTTCTGTGAGTCTCTGACTCGGCGCGGGAGCAATGGTGCTCCGACATCTTACCATCCGCAGGGATTATTCGACATGAAACTTATGCAGGATTCGATGGACGACCGGAGTGAGCACGATACCCATGATGCCTATGAATACCAGACCACTGAACAGCGCGTAGCCAGAAGCGAAAACTTTTGCGGAGGTGGTCTTGACGGGGTTGACCGGTCCCATGCCACCCAGAATCATTGAAGCTTCGAGTAGTGAATCAATCCAATCCAACCCGCCGAGCCAATGATAACCGCAGATGCCGATGAATAAGACCAGCGCAATTATCAAGCACGCGACGCCAATGGCGACGGCCAGCCGCTGAGCAAACACTGAAAAGGGAGCGAGCTTCTCGCTGTTTCGCTCAAACTTCGGAAAGATCCTCATGGCCGTTATTCGTTGGGAAACTGGGTAATCAAGAATCATCAACTCAGTCTGAATAAGCTCGCAGTCAGGAAAGGTGGTTTACCCCCGCCGTCGCGCTTAAGTTCAACTGCCCCGAATACTGTTCAATTGACTCGAACAGTCGCTCGCGCTCCTCCTCACTCGCCGACTGCCTGTATGACAGCACCAAATCTTTCAGCGTCGCCAGCTCGCGGTAGAGTCCCGCGTTTTCGATTGGCGGCGTGAGATAAGAGATCAATTCCGCATACGAACGACGTTTCGCAATCGAGCCTTCTGAAGGATTATTGACGCTGTAAATGTAAATATTGGGCAACTCGCCAATCAATCTGTCTGGCCAGCACTCAGCGGAAAGGCCAACCTGCTTGCCCGGCATAAACTCCATCGCCCCATGCGTACCGACGTGAACGACTGCATCCACGTCGAGCACGCGCGAGAGGTAAGTGTAGAAAGCCATGAAGCCGTGATGCGGAGAGCCGCTGCGCGCCATCATCAACCTCATCGGGTCGCCTTCGTAACCAAACGTGGGCTGTACGCCGATAAAAACATTGCCAAGCTGAAGCCCCTGAATCAACAGATCGCCGCCGAAAGAATTGACGCGACCTGGCGCCGTCCCCCAGTCCTTTTCAACTTCGTCTACAAAGGGACTAAGGCGACGATACTCATCGACGTTCATTCGATAGGCGACATTCGCGGGGGCGGCGAATTTTTCGGCGTTTCCGCCGATAAGCATCTCTCTCAGCGCGTCAGCAGAGGCCGGCAGCTCGACCTCGTAACCTTCGCGCTCAAGTCTCTCGAGTGTGTCCCAGAGACTGGGGAACACGTCTAGGTCGGCGGCCGTTCCGATGTTTCCCTTGTTGGGCGGAAAACAGAAGAGAGTTAGCGCCAGCTTTAATTCACTGCGCGGCGCGGTGCGCAAGCGGTTCCAACGTCGCAGGCGTCGCGCAAACCTTACGCAACGATTATCGAGCGGGATCGGCTCGATCCCGCTCGCGGAGATGCCCCCGTAAATGAAAGGTTCGGTCGCGCCGTCGATCTCAGGAATGGCGATTTGCATTCCGGCTTGCACAGGATTGAGGCCCGTCTGAGACGAGCGCCAGGCGTCGATCGTCTGCATGTCTAAACTGACAGCCGAGCGATAAGGGCGATTCAACTGTTGCAAGAACTCCGCCGCAGCTTCGCTGTCGTTCATCGCCGGTCCGCCAACGAAACTGAAGCCCGTCAACGAAACGATTTGACTGACACGGGAACCTGGGTTGTCCAACGTCCAACGTCCAACGTCCAACGTCCGGACTTTTGGTCTTTGGTCTTTGATCTTGACGTGGGACGTTGGACGTTGGACGTTGGACTCATTATCGTCAATGAAGAACTTCTGGCAGGCCTCCCGGTTATCCATCAACGTCGAGAGCGCCGGAATTACGCTCATCCCCTCAGCTTCGATAGCACGGATGAGCGCGTCGTAGTGCTTCGTCGTCTTGCTGACCACCTGCGGTCGCATCAGAAGCAGCCCGATCGTACTGGCGGGATCCAATATTCGCTCCGCGGCCTTTGGACTTTGGACTTTGGACTTCGGACTGTTGCTCGCGTACCACTTCCGATAATCAGCGAAAGTCTCGAATAGTTTCGGCGCGTCGGGATGGTAAATCGCCACAGACGGCATGCGCGCCGGCGGCGGCACTGTGATCTTCGCGCTCTTCAGTCGCTCGTCAGCAACGTACTCCTTCAAGGCGTAAAGAACCATCGAGCGGATATTCGCCGGAGTTGGCTGGAGGAAGTAGCAAAAGATATTCAGGTAGTGCTTTACGTCGCGCAGGCCACCGGCTGTCGGCACGAATCTGAGGATGCCCGGAAGCTTGTCGATCCATTTCAAATATTGACCGTGCCCGTGTTTTTGTCTGTCCTCGGTTTTGCCTCGCTTAACTTGTCGCCCCATCCACGAACCAGCTGCCGCCAGCAGCGCAAGCGGATCGACCGCTCTTTTTCTTTCCTTTTGCCCGTTCTCCTCTTCCCCTTTTCCCCTGTCCCCGGCGAGCCGCGAAACATCCAAGCGGCCCATGCGCGTACGTCGCATAAGATCCGGCATGCAGTTGATCACGATGACGGTCGCGTGTCTTTCGTGATGATCCAGCACCTGGATAAGCCGCGCGGCATTTTCACCGTCCATTACATGAATGGCGAAAATTAGATCCGAGGTCTGTAAGTCATGTTCGATCTCACTCCACTCGTCGTTAGTGTATGGCGCGCCAAAGTTGTACGCGACAACCTTGAGATCGAGATCATATTGACGATTTAGCTCGCGCTCCGCATTCTTGAGCGGCGCAAGAAGACTCGAACCGACATAGCAAACAGTTACCTTCATCTTATGCACCGTTGGTCGTTATCAGCCCTGCCGGGATCTTGTTCGTCTTGTTTCGTGTAAGTTCGTGGACGGTCAGAAATGCAGCCGAGGAAGCGATCCACGAAATCACACGAAACGACACGAACATTTGATACCTGACGAACAATCGGACCTAAATCAACGTTGCTTCTCATAGTACATACCGTTTCCACTCCAGCGTACCCCTACTACCAAAAACAGGTATCTTTCATTCGCGTTATCTTGTGTTTTGTCGTTGATCCGCTACCGATATCTCGAGTTGATCTTTCACACTGTCGACTAACTCGCGGAGCTGTTCAACCATTTCCTCATCAGGATTCCAGTACCCGCGATCGTGCGCCTCTACCAGTCGCTTGGTGAGCGAATAAACAGAATGCGGGTTCAGATCCAACAAGCGTTTGAACATGATCGGATCCATCAGGAACGTTTTGGAAATTTCTGTGTAGATCCAGGGATCGACGGCGTCTGCTGTTGCACTCCAGCCAAAGGTATTTGCGACGTGATTTTCAATCTCAGCGACCCCGCGGAACCCGTGCTTCAACATTCCTTCATACCACTTGGGATTGAGCGTCTTTGCGCGGCTCTCAAGGCGAACCGTCTCTTCGAGCGACCGAATCTTCGTCTGTGGTGAAAGCGAATCACTTAAGTAAATCGCCGGACGAGATTTAGTGAGCGTTTCAACCGCTCTTGAAATGCCGCCGAGATATTCAAAGTAATGATCGACGTCGGTGATGCCTACTTCGAATGAATCAAGGTTCTGATAGGTAGCCTCCACTCGCGATAGCGCGTCATCCATCAGGTGTCGCGCTTCGCGACCCTCCACGCTTCTTCCTCTCGAGTCGCGCAAGTACGCAAAACATTTGCGTGTGACAAAGAGCTCGCCCAGCATATCTGCGCTTTCCCACTGCGAATCCATCACCATAAAATTCACATTAGTGCCGTAATTACCCGGTGCATTTGAGAACACTCGAGTCGCAGCGTCGTCGAAGTTTGAAGCGCCCTTGTTCATGCTTTCCGCGATATTGCGCCGCAAATAATTCAGGTCGAGAGGTTCGTCAAGCGTGGCAACGCGTCGCACCGCCTTATCAAGCAGGGTCATGGTCGGCGTGAAGAGGTCACGGAAGATCCCGGACACGGTCATCATTACGTCCATGCGCGGACGCTGCAATTCTTCCAGGGGAATTACCTCGACTTCAGTTGCGCGATTGAGCGCATCACGAACAGGACGAACCCCCAGCAGCCATAGCGCCTGCGCGACCCCCTCACCCTGTGTCTTTATATTGTCCAGACCCCAAAGAACTAGTGCCAAGGCGCGCGGATAGCGACCGTGCTCGTCCAGATAACGACGAAGCAACGCTTCGGCGGTGAGCTTCGCGCGGGAGCACGCCACTTGCGAAGGCACTGAATAGGGATTGACTGCGTGCGTATTGCGGCCGGTGGGAAGCACCTGAGGGTTTTGAACGATGTCTGCCCCCGGCCCAGGCTCGATGTATTCGCCGCGCAATGCTCGAACCAGCGACTCCAGCTCGTGGTTGGAATCCAGTTGTTCGGTAACGCGTGTCAAGATAGAAAAAGTCGGCAACGATTTCTCCACACCCACGCCCGCCTTCAAGTTCAGCCAGCCAGCGGCCGCCTCCGCACCGCCTTCGCAAAACCTCTGCACTGCCTCAAAGACAATTCCATCGACCAGCTCTCTCGTCTCGCTCGTTGGGGTTTCCTGAAGGAGCTGGTCATATCGATCGATGCCCAAAGCATCTGCCACCAGACTCGGTAGCGAGAGCGTGCCGTGCTCCGGCCTGTCAAAGGAAGCGACCATACGCAGCAAATCGGCTTTTTCCGCTAGCTCCGCGGCGCGGCCAAATACGTGCAGTCCGGTCGGGATCAGCCGTTGTTCTATTTCCGTGAGTTCTTCGCAGAGCCGCATGACGCGAGCGTCACGCTGAATGGAATTCAGCCTGGATGTCATCGCAAAAGTAATTGGTCGATTCTATTGGTTAGGACAACTATATGCCCGGAAGTGTTTTAGCTGAAAAACTGAAGCCGGGCAACAGTCGCGGTCAAATGGAATCTGCCGGGCCGCGCGTTCCTTTCCGAATGCGACCCTTAGTAGCTGGAACGTGGGTTGTAAGCAAGCCGCCAGCCTCATGTTTGCTGGACATTTCATTCTCCGAAATGAACCGGCCTGAATGTCTCTGGCTCGTCGCCTTTTTTGTTGACAGCAATACCGCTTTCGTAATAGATTGCGCCCACCTCAACTAGTGCTCCTGACAGTTTAGATCTTGCACGGTATTGGTTCTTCGTTATTGCGGGGAAATGACGACGTTTACCATTGGTTTCTCTTCGTTTGCTAACTCACTGACGTCTGGTCGCAGCGAAACAGGCACCACCTACCTCGTATCGGCCAGCCCTTACGAACAGACGGGTTCCAGCAGGGTTTTCCAGCAGTCTAGAGGAACGGACGAATTTTGCTGACGAGCAAGTACGCCGTTTCCGTCCCACACAAGTACCTTCAAAACTCCAGGGAGGGAGACTGAAATGTTGAAATTGATGAAGGTTTTAGCGCTGGTTCTATTTGCGGTGGCGCTGGCTTTGCCAATGTGGCTGGCCAACTCCGTCGAAGGTCAGTCAGGAACTGAAGCTCTCACTACAGACATGGATGCCAAAACGCCGAATGACTTATTCAATGGTTTTGGCGCGCTGGGCACTCCCATAAATGAGTGCGTAGCTGACCCGGTGGCCCCGACTGCAAGGGGCAACGGCAGATTCGAAGACAATAAGTTCATATTCAGCGAGCGGGAAACCGTCGCAGATGGACTTGGACCCACCTATAACGATGTTGGCTGCGTCGAGTGTCACCAATCCGTTGACGTTGGCGCCTTCAGCCAGGCGATGGAATTCAGGGCTGGCCACATTGTAAATGGGGCCTTTGTTGACGCCGCAGGTGGACAACTAATTCATGCTCGCGGAACTGATTCCGACATCGTCGAGCATATAAGCACCCTTGAAACGAATAAGGCTTTCCGCATAACCACCAGTACACTGGGCGACGGCTTTGTGGAGTGTGTTTCCAACACGACGCTGCAAAATAATGTGGCTGCACAGCCGGCCGCTCAGCGCGGTGTCTTAACTACGGTGCCAGTAACTGAAGCCAACAATACCTTGCGGAACGGTCGCTTCGGCTGGAAGGCCCAACAAGCCAGTCTCCTGTCATTTGCGGGCGATGCCTACCTTAACGAGATGGGCATAACCAACAAATTCGCCGGCGACGGTGGCAGAAGCTCAAACGACCCAAACGCCGGACATTTTGAGAACCCCTGTAGTACTGCCGAAGGTGTTGTCAATTGTACCGGTGCGCCGTTCGATCCAGTGGCCGATCCGGAGGACGATGGCGACGACGTGTTGGCATTCGCTGACTTCATGGCTGCAACCCGCGCTCCTGGTCGTCAAAACCCAATTCCGGCCGCCGCACTGCGCGGCGATCCACTCTTCAACTCCACCGGTTGCGCGGTTTGTCATACGCGCACTTTCCAAACTGCTGCGCCTGGAACGTTCATCAATGGCGGAGCGTTCCAAGTGCCCGCGGCTTTGGGCAACAAAATAATCCACCCGTTCAGCGACTTTGCGCTGCACGACATCGGCACTGGTGATGGCATTGTGCAAAACGCAGGTCAGTCATCGATAAACCAGCTGCGCACCGCTCCCCTTTGGGGCATTCGGGCCCGCAACCGGTTTTTGCATGAGGGATTGAACATCACCATATTCGATTCGATTCAGTTACATGCTGGCCAAGCCACGACAGCGCGTAACAATTTCAACGCCCTGACCGCGGCACAGCGGAACGACCTGATCGCGTTTGTCTTATCACTGTGATATGCCTGCGGTGAGAATGACGTAGACCTACACCTGAAGCTCGCCGGCGCGCTTTTATCCGGCGAGCTTCCTTTCCAACATCAGTGAGCAGTTGTTTAGCGAGTAAGATTTCTCATCAGCCATTTCATTAATTGGGTTGCGTTTGAAATTAGACTGACTACTCCAGCTTCACTGCTGACTGCAGGCGCCTGACAAGGGGGCACCAATGGGACAACTTCCGATTCGTGATTTTCCATGCTCTTCAGTAAGGGCCGCTCGCTCAAATAGTTTCATAATCCGTTTACTCGCGCTTGCTGTCGTTTCCATCCTTCTGTTTGGATGTGAGGGAGCGAAAAAGCCCGTGGCAGAAGCGCAACCCTCACCTACCGCGCCGCCGCAAGATCAGCCACTGAAAATGGCAAAGCTGCCGCCACCTGAACTCAACTCGGTTGAGGCTGCGGTCAAGCGCGTCTTTAAGGACAGCGCACAAATAGATACAAGCCGCAAACCTGTTTTCATTGCGGGGGATTTCAACGGCGATCTATCTCAGGATATCGCAGTAGTCTTGACGCCGGTACCCGAGAAACTCTCCGATTTTAACGGAGAGTCCTCCATCTGGCTCCTTCGAGACCCACTGGCTCTCAACGACTCGCGAATACCACGCCTTCGCGTCGCCGCTGATGACGTTTTGCTGGCGGTAATTCACGGATATGGCGA
>JBDUAQ010000152.1:0-8289 GCA_040004575.1 bacterium | reverse complement strand
GACGGGGCTACTAACTTCCGGTCCTTCGGACCTAAAAATTCAAATTGAACCAGTAGCCGTTCCCAATCATCATTGCCACGCGCGCATTTTTTCGCGATAATCCAAGCGGAGCTATCCATTTCGTAACCGAAGGAATTCGTTGATGCTGGCAGTACTGGGTGCGCTCTTTGCCAACGCGGTAATCGCCATTCTGAAGCTGGTAGCGGCGCTGATGACCGGCTCTTCGGGCATGATGGCCGAAGCGCTCCACTCGATTGCCGACACCACAAATCAGGTGTTTCTGCTGCTCGGATTGCGTTTTTACAAGCGCCCGGCTTCAAAGAAACATCCCTTTGGCTACGGCAAAGAACGCTTCTTCTGGTCTTTCATAGCCGCGATCTTTATTTTCGGAGTCGGTTCGACCTACGCAATTTACGAAGGCGTAATAAAACTAAACCGCCCGCACGCTCCGGAAAATCTGAAGTGGGCTTACTGGGTACTCGGCATTTCTTTTCTGTTGGAAGGCTGCTCAATTGCTCTGGCCATTTATCAGGAAAGGAAAGAGGCGCATCACGACGGCCTCGGGTTCTTTGCATACATTCGCGAGTCGAAAGACCCAACCGCGAAGACGGTGATCTTTGAAGATTCCGCGGCGCTGCTCGGTATCATCATCGCCGCGACCGGACTTTATTTGACCGAGCAACACACTGGCCCGGGCGGTGGCGCTTACTGGGATGGACTTGCTTCGATAATGATCGGAGTAGTGCTCGCGATCGTCGCGTTCATTTTGGCGCGTACCTCGCGCGGCCTGTTGCTTGGCGAAGCGGCCAGTCCGAAAAGCCGGCAGGCAATCAAAGCCGCGATCGAAAGTCACCCGAATGTGGTGAAGTTAATAGAATTACTAACTATGCATCTGGCTCCGAAACAGATCCTGATCAACGCTCACGTCAACTTGCGAGACGATCTCGTAACCGACGACATTGAGCGGACGAATGAGGAGATTGAGAGTCTGATAAGAAAGGCCGAACCAAACGTCGAAATGATTTTTTTGGAGTCGGCGCGAGAGAGTCACAGCACAAAACGAAACGTTGTTCCGGAGCACATAGGCTGAACAGGTATCGAAGATTTCGACTACGGTTTGGTGAAACTAAATTGCAGCCCTTGAATCGCAAATCGCAAGTCCGGATTTTCAAACTAAGAAATGTTGCTAATACTGCCATACACGGAGTATCTGGGAAGGCTTAGTGAGCCGCGCAATATCGCGGATGTCATTCTTGTCTTCTTGCTTGTGTATGCAGTTTTGAAACTCGTTCGCGGAACTCGCGCCGCTCCCATGGCCGCCGCGATCGGGGCCTTCGCCCTACTCTACTGGCTCGCCCTTAGACAAGACCTGGCCGCACTTGCTTTCATTTTGCGGGGCGCGTTGCTCTACATTGGCGTGGCCATCATCGTTCTCTTTCAAAACGAGATTCGTCAGGCGCTCATCACTTTCGGCAATCGCTTTCGCATGCCGTTCACGCGCGCGCAACACGGCCAGTTTGGCGAGGGTGTTTACGACGAAGTGATTCTCGCCGCAACTTCGCTGGCGTCGACCAAGACCGGCGCGCTGATTGTGATCGAGCGCAACATCGGACTGAAAAACATCATCGATGGCGGCGTAAAGCTGGATGCCGAACTCAGCTACGACTTACTGGTAAGCATTTTCAACACAGAGTCGCCGCTTCACGACGGCGCCGTGGTGGTACGCCGGCATCGCGTAGCCGCGGCGTCCTGTTTTCTGCCGTTAACTTTGAATCCACGTCTTTCGCGCGATCTGGGCACTCGGCATCGCGCCGCGCTCGGCATCACCGAAGACACTGACGCGGTTGCAGTGGTGGTTTCAGAAGAGTCAGGTTTGATTTCCATTGTTCAGCACGGAGAAATCAGACGGGGGTTGGACGCGCCAAAACTCCGGGCGGCAATCTCCGAGGCGCTTGAGGTTTCGCCGAAGCGTGAGAAGCTAAAACATCAGGAGAAGCCGGGCGAACCTGATGCGGAGACTGAAGAGATCGCCTCGATTTGAACTCGGGATCCTGAATCTGAGATCTGAGATTTGAGATTATTTGAGATCTCAAATTTGAAATCGTATGCCCTATCAAGACACAGACGACACAGAGAAAACTCCGGTCCTGCGGATACCGACTGCGCCTGAACGCCTCTTGCGCAAGTTGTTTCTGGAAGACTGGGGCTTGAAGCTGCTTGCCCTCGGGATAACTGTCGCGCTCTGGTTAGGAGTCACCGGGCAGAACAAGCCGATGACGTTGCGCGTTTCCGGTGTCCAACTCAATTTCCTGCAACCTGCGGGCTTGGAGATAAGCAATGACCCGCCCGGCACCGTGGATGTGATCCTGACCGGAAGTAAGGACAAACTCGATCGTATTGGACCGCGCGATCTGATCGCCAATGTCGACTTGAGCGATCAGAAAGCGGGGGAGCGGGTTATTAAGTTAACGCTTGATCGCGTAAAAGTAGATTTACAGGAAGACATAAAGATTCAGGGCTTTCATCCTGCGTCAGTCCCTATTCGGCTCGAGCCTATCGTAGAAGTGCAATTGGAAGTCGAGGTCAAATTTGAGGGCAAGCTTCCTGAAGGCTACGAGTTGGGCACTGTTAGCGTGAATCCGGCACGGATCAGGTTGCGCGGTCCGGCGGATCGCATCAATGCTTTGCGCAAAGCCGTCACGGAAACCGTATGGTTAGACGGCAAGAACGAAAGCTTCACTGTTTCGCATGTCGCAATCAACATTCCCGACCCAAAGATCGACATACTCGATCCGGCCGTCGATATTCATGTGGAGGTTGCTGAGAAAAGCCGTGGCGACCTCCATCTCAGATTCGTTACTAGAGACGGCTCGACCTATTTAGCCAGCCTCGTCATGCCTGCGCGTCACCGATAGTTCTACCTGGTCCTGTCCTTTTTCTATTCCTGATGAAGAAACTTTTTGGCACGGATGGTATGCGCGGCGAGGCCGGCAGCTTTCCCCTTGACGCCGCAACTATAGAGACTGTCGGCGCGTCGCTTGCTCGTCGCCTTACCGAGAAACTTGGTCGAGCGCCTCTCGTTGTGATCGGGCGAGACACAAGGGAATCAGGTGCGTGGCTGGAACAGGCGCTGGTTACCGGACTGACGCAGGCAGGCGCGAAGTCGAAATCAGCCGGCGTGATTACGACGCCGGGAGTTGCCTATCTCGCCCGCACACTGCCAGCCGACGCAGGCGTAGTTATCAGCGCGTCGCACAATGCCTATCGCGACAATGGCGTTAAGATTTTTGCACTCTCAGGACGCAAGCTTGATGAAGAGACTGAACGGCTCATCGAGAGCGATGTTTTTGCGCAACGCGAAGTAATTGCCCCGCAGACCCGTGACCCCGCGACACTCGAAACCAATGCTGGTGACGCCGCCGATTTGCAGTCTCGTTATGCACACTACCTGGCCAAGGAAATCGGTCGCGACTTGTCGCTTCGCGGGATAAAGCTCGTGCTCGATTGCGCGAATGGCGCTGCATCCAGCATCGCGCCTGAGTTATTTGGCCGCCTCGGGGCAATCGTCACTACAATCAACAACTCCCCCGATGGCCGCAACATAAACCTCGGCTGCGGCTCGCTTCACACCGAAACGCTCCAGGCTGAGGTAATCAAACAGCGCGCGAATCTGGGCGTCGCGTTCGATGGCGACGCAGATCGAGCGTTGTTCGTTGATGCGAACGGGAGACTGGTCAATGGCGATGGCAGCCTGTGGATCCTCGCGAGAAATCTGCATGCCCGGCACGAACTGAATCACGATACGGTAGTGGCAACCGTGATGAGCAATATCGGACTTGAGATCGCGTTTCAATCCGCATCCATACATCTGATTCGCACCGACGTTGGCGACAAGTATGTATTGGAAGAGTTGCTTAAATCGGGAGCCAGTCTTGGTGGCGAGCAGTCAGGCCATATCATTTTCCCTCGCTTGAGCCTCGCTGGTGACGGGTTGATCACGACGCTCAACATGTTGCGCGCGATGACCGAAGCCGGAAAAGAGCTGCATGAACTTACCGCAGGATTTCAGGCGTTCCCGCAGATACTCGTCAACGTGGAGGTGAAGGTTAAGCGACCGTTCGCCGAGGTTGCTGGCATTCAAAACCTGGCGCGCGACGTGGAAAGAGAGCTCGGTTCCGAAGGAAGGCTGCTGCTGCGTTATTCGGGAACTGAGCCCTTGGCACGCATCATGATTGAAGGTAAGAGCCAGGAGGAAATTGAACAGTATGCAGACTCATTAGCGCGCGTGATCCAACAAACGCTGGGAGCTTAGTCAGACAAGATTCGTGAAAATTTTACGTTCAGCTTTGAAATAATTACTCGGTTTTCATCCTTGAGTCGCTAAGGTTTTGATTCGAAATACAGGCCGCTGCGAAGAACATCAGGAAATTTCCAGCCTTCGTAACTGTTAACAGGACAAATCTTGCACGGCACGCGCGTTGCGCTGTATATTGTGGGGCAAGAAGAGACGGTTGGTGAATCCTCCGTCTCAAGTGGTTGCTGGGGTGAGGACAGTGACCACAAAAAATGAATGGGCGCGACGCACTCCCACGTATGTCGCGCCCATTCGCTTTTTTATCACTCCTTCTAATCCCAAGTCACTATAAGCTGTCGCAACCCGTCTGGTCATTGGTCACCAGTTGCACGTGTTCTGAAACTAACATAGTCTCAAGCCTAAGCCGGTTTCTCATCGGACTGCTTCCGGCGACGAGAGGAGACGGGTCCTTGCTGCGACTGCAAGTTCGTACTAAAGCACAACCCCACGAATACGAAATTCGGATCGGCAGCGGCATCCTCGCAAAAATCGGCGACGTAGCCCGAAGCTGCCTGGGCGCGCCGGCACGGCGAATCGCCATCGTTTCCAACCGCAAGGTTTTTTCGCTTTATGGATCGGCCGTCGTCAGGAGTTTGCAAGCGAGCGGGTTTGCCGTTTCCCATTTTTTGATGGGCGATGGCGAGCGACAGAAGTCAGTCCGAACCGTCGAAACAGCGCTTCGTTTTCTCAATGAAGCAGGACTCGAGCGAAGTGACGGCATTGTTTCGTTGGGCGGTGGAGTTGTCGGGGACGTGGCTGGTTTTGCTGCGGCTGTTTACTTGCGCGGGGTTCCATTTATCCAGGTTCCCACCAGCTTGCTGGCACAAGTTGATTCGTCTGTCGGCGGCAAGACCGGTGTGAATTTGCCTGGCGGCAAGAACTTGGTTGGGAGCTTTCACCAGCCTAAAGCGGTCATAACGGACATAGAGACGCTGACCACTTTGCCACGACGGGAACTGGGCGCCGGTTGGTGCGAATGCGTGAAGCAGGGCGCAGTTGGTAGCCGAAAACTTTTCGAAGAAACGACCGAGTTTCTAAGAGCCTGCACCGACCGGAGTTGGATCTCGTCGCCATTGGAGCAGCTCATCGCCTCCCACTGCGCGTTCAAGGCTTCTATCGTGGCCGCGGATGAACGCGAGGATCCGGGCCGCACTGATCGCCGTTCGCGGCGAATACTAAACTTCGGCCACACTATCGCTCACGCGCTGGAGACAGTCACCAGCTACAAGCGCTTCCGTCATGGCGAAGCCGTGGGCCAGGGGATGTTGGTGGCGGGGGAACTTTCGAAAAATCTGGGACTGCTTGACCAAACGGAGTTAGAATTGCTGCGTGAGGCAGTAAGCCTTTGTGGCCTGTTGCCGTCCGCCAGAGACTTGGACGAGCGCGCAGTAGTGAGTGCGATAGCGCAAGATAAGAAACGAACAGCGGGTCACGTACAGTGGGTCCTGCTCGAACGCATCGGCAGTCCGCGCATTGTAGATGGGAAAGAGTTTAGCCCGGCGCTGTTACGAAAATCAGTGCGCGAGGTTTTTCAGAGACAGTAGCGGAAACTTAACTTAAGGATGAATGGATGAATACAAGGTCGAGAAAATCTGAGCAAGGCGGTGCCCGGCTAAAGTTCCTGATTGTGGCTGCGATTATTGGCTGCGTGGTTTATGCCGGATATCAGTTTATTCCGGTCTTATATCGAGATTATCAGATCAAGGACTTGATGCGGAATGATGTCGATGCTGCTGCCGCTCTGGGAAAACCCGCTTCCTGGGTCAAGGAACAACTGGTGAAGAATTCCGCGGAGTATGGTATTCCCGCAGACGCAGTCATCACGCCGCAGTTGCAGGACAATCGGATGGAGCTGAGAATTCAGTTTACCCAGCCGATTGAATTTCCGGGCTACGTTTACAACCATGAGTTTGATTACACGGCCAAGAGCGCGACATTTCTGTCTCTTAAGTAAACAGCCAGGTGAATCAATAGCGAGGGCGCAGAGGAACGGAATTTCTCTGCGCCCTGATTACTGCCTGAAGGAATTCACCGCTGAGTGTTTTCGAGAAAGGCCTTGAGCTTACGGGAGCGGGACGGATGACGCAGCTTACGTAGCGCCTTAGCTTCTATTTGCCGAATGCGCTCGCGTGTTACGGCAAAGTGCTGGCCAACTTCTTCCAGAGTGTGCTCGGAGCCGCTTGTACCAAGACCGAAACGCATCTTGATCACTTTTTCTTCGCGCGGCGTTAACGTTGCCAGGACCTCGTCAGTGATTTCACGTAAATTGGACGCAACCACGGCGTCAGCCGGATTCAGGATCGACTTGTCTTCGATGAAGTCGCCCAGATGCGAATCTTCTTCCTCACCAATTGGCGTCTCGAGGGATATGGGTTCCTGAGCGATCTTCAAGACCTTGCGCACCTTTGCAACCGGAATGTCCATCTTGCTGGCAATCTCTTCGCTGGTCGGCTCGCGGCCAAGCTCCTGTACCAGTGATCGAGAAGTTCGAATCAGTTTGTTGATGGTCTCGATCATGTGTACGGGAATACGAATGGTACGCGCCTGATCAGCAATGGCGCGCGTAATCGCCTGGCGGATCCACCAGGTAGCGTAAGTGGAGAATTTATAACCGCGCCGCCATTCAAACTTATCAACCGCCTTCATCAAACCAATGTTGCCTTCCTGAATCAGATCCAGAAACTGAAGCCCGCGGTTGGTGTATTTCTTGGCAATGGAAACGACCAAACGCAGGTTTGCTTCGACCAGCTCGCGCTTGGCCAGCCCGGTCTGCTGTTCGCCAACAATGATTGCCTGTAAACATCGCTTTATCTCAACCGGACTAACGTAGTGCTCCACTTCAATCTGAAGCAGTCGTTTCTTCGCAGCCGACACGCGGCGCTTAAACTCTTTTTGATCGTCGAGCTTGAGGCGTTTCCGGCCGAGCTTTTCGGTGAGACTATCGATTTCCCGTTCAGCGTCGCGCACCTCCTTTTGTACGGTCCGGATGGAATTAATCAAACGCTGACGCGCGCGCTCGGTGACGTTTAGCCGGCCAATCTCCTGCGCTATTTCCAGCCGAAGTCGGGCCACTTTCCGGCGTAGGCGCAGTATCTTCTTGCTCTTCTTGCCACGCGCAGCCTTCTGTTCGTCCCGCAGCTTTTCCCAGTCTTTCAGTCCCTGCTTGAAGACCTTGCGGATATTCTCAATGCCTTCGACGGTCCAGGCCCGGTACTCATCGGCCTTATCCACATCTTCGTCGCCGGTTAATTCCGCCTGCTCCGCGAAAACAACGATCTCGCGGATATTGGTCTTTCCCGCTTCCAGATCTTCACCAATTTTCAGGAGTTCCCTGACGGCGATAGGCGAACGGCCAATAGCCTTTTGAGTCTTGAGTTGGCCGCGCTCGATGCGCTTGGCGATGGCAACTTCGCCTTCGCGCGTGAGCAGGGGGACGACGCCCATCTCGCGTAGATACAAACGAACCGGATCGTTGGTCTTCTCCAGAGCGCCCGCGGAGAGATCGAGCTCGACATCTTCGTCCGTCTCTTCGTCTTCATCCACGGCAACTGTCGTTGCCTGCTCGAGCAAACGTTCGTCGGAATCCGCGACGGGAATGTTTGAGCCTTCGAGCTTCTGCAGCACGTCTTCGATGTCGTCAGGGGAAACAACATTCTCAGGCAACTCGCGATTTAGATCATCGAAGGTGAGGTATTTCTTGTCGCCGCCCAACTCCAGGAGCCGCTCCATTACGTCATCACGATCTTTGTCTTCGGTCCTCAAATCTAAACCTCTTCAGTCCGCGCAGCGGACGACTGATAGTAGCCCAGCGATTTATCGCTGGGAAAGACGGGAATTCGCGACGGAGTCCGGGAAGCGGACGACTGAAAGAATCGATCATCTCTCCCCTGCCGTTCAGTCGCCCGCTTCACGGACTGCATATCACTTAGATCATC
>JBDUAQ010000151.1:0-8297 GCA_040004575.1 bacterium | reverse complement strand
TATCAGATCCAAACTAAGTTCGGTGGCCCTAGTTACCGATCGGGGTACCGGTCACAGGTAAAGCAGTCTGAACTGCAGCACCGGGAGCAGTGAAAAGAATGACACCGTCCGCCGAAGTGTTGAACGATCGGGTTCCGGTCTGAGTGACACCGGCGGCCGCTACGGCAGGAGTACCGCCTGCAACGTAATTGGCAGCGGCGCCCGCAGCTGGAGCAATCGGTGTGATCAAGTAGAAGTAACCGCTCTTGGCAGTAGCGGCAGACACCGCGGCTGAAAGTTGAGCGTCAATCAAGTTTGCAGTATTCAATTCAGCCAAAGTGCCGTACAGACCAGCACCGGCGGTTGTCGCGTAAGTTGCTTCTGCGCTGGTAAACACGCGGCAGGAAGCTTGGGCCGAGGCCTCATTCGAGGCACGGCGGGAAGCGATAAGGTTAGGGATAGCGATGGCGGCGATAATGCCGATAATCGCCACAACGATGAGGAGTTCTATCAGTGAGAAGCCCTCTTGGCGTGTATTCGTTTTCATTTCTTATTCGTGCTCCTTAGAGAGAAAGTGTTAGTTGTTTCTGGCGCCAACGGCCTCGTCATCTGAAACGCCTGGTAAATGGCTTGGCAATGACTTAGTCATCGGTCGACGGTAACATTGCGAAAAAAGGGCGGAGCCGAGACATCTTTCGGCCCCGCCTTATATCAGATCCAAACTAAGTTCGGTGGCCCTAGTTACCGATCGGGGTACCGGTCACAGGTAAAGCAGTCTGAACTGCAGCACCGGGAGCAGTGAAAAGAATGACACCGTCCGCCGAAGTGTTGAACGATCGGGTTCCGGTCTGAGTGACACCGGCGGCCGCTACGGCAGGAGTACCGCCTGCAACGTAATTGGCAGCGGCGCCCGCAGCTGGAGCAATCGGTGTGATCAAGTAGAAGTAACCGCTCTTGGCAGTAGCGGCAGACACCGCGGCTGAAAGTTGAGCGTCAATCAAGTTTGCAGTATTCAATTCAGCCAAAGTGCCGTACAGACCAGCACCGGCGGTTGTCGCGTAAGTTGCTTCTGCGCTGGTAAACACGCGGCAGGAAGCTTGGGCCGAGGCCTCATTCGAGGCACGGCGGGAAGCGATAAGGTTAGGGATAGCGATGGCGGCGATAATGCCGATAATCGCCACAACGATGAGGAGTTCTATCAGTGAGAAACCCTCTTGGCGTGTATTCGTTTTCATTTCTTATTCGTGCTCCTTCAAGAGAAAGTGTTTAAATGTTTCTCGCGCCAACGGCTTCATCGTTACGATATAACCGCGCAGAGCGCGAAGTGTCAGGCTACCTCTTTACAAGGGTCGTGCCACCGCTAATTCCGAACCGAGGTTCGTTATATATTGAGCTTTTTAGCTCGAATGAAGGTTCAGGGACGGGAGGGCTTAGCGTTAGTGACAAATTACGGCAGCCGGTCGCTGACGGATTCCGTCAAATAATGGAGCGAGGAAATTTCGTGGATTGAGAGGAGCAGGATTTCAACTTTCGCCGGCGCTCGCGGCAAACTCCGACTCGTCGTCCTCACGACGGCGCAGCGGCGGATCAGTCGAGCGGCGTCGCGGCGTCGATTCACTAGAGCGACGCTCGTCTCGCATTTGGGCCGTTAGACTGCGAATACCATGTTTGTCCAACAGATGCCGCAACGATCGGACTGACAATGAGAGGAGCTCAGCGGCGCTGGTTTGGTTTCCCGAAGTCCGGCGGAGAGCTTCAAGGACATAAGTCTTTTCAAGTTGTTCCAGATGGGCGGTGAGGTTAAGACCCTCTTCCGGAAACTCAAAAATTTCGGCAATGCTATAAGGATTGTAGTTAGTAATCTTCTCAGGCAACCGCTCGGGTTGAATCGAGTCGGTAGTTTCCAGCGCGACCGCGCGCTCAATCGCGTGTTCAAGTTCACGGACATTCCCCGGCCAGACATATTGCTCCAGCAGACGCAGGGCAGCATCGCTGATAGTCAAGCTCCGGCCTGCTCCAGCGCCAAACCTTTCCACGAAATGCTTGGCGAGTTCGGGGATGTCTTCGGTCCTTTCACACAACGCCGGAAGCTCGATGGGAATAACAGAGATGCGATAGTAGAGGTCCTCACGAAACGTTCCGTCTTTAACCATCGCGCTGAGATCGCGATTGGTGGCCGCAATGACGCGCGTATCGACTATCGTCTCTTCAGTCGCGCCCACTGGCCGCAATTTCCTCTCCTGCAGGACGCGCAGAAGTTTGACTTGCATCGCCGCAGACATCTCGCCAATCTCATCCAGGAAGACTGTGCCCGTGTTAGCGGCTTCAAAGAGCCCCTTGCGATTTGTATTGGCTCCCGTGAACGAGCCTTTCACGTAGCCAAAAAGCTCCGACTCGAGCAGGGTTTCTGTGAAGGCTCCACAGTTGATCGAGACAAATGGTTTCTCAGCCCTGGGTCCGAGGTCGTGGATAGCACGCGCCACCAGTTCCTTCCCGGTTCCTGAGTCACCGGTGACGAGCACTGTCGACTGCACTTGCGCCACCGTTTCAATCATCTGGTAAAGCGCCTGCATCTTCGCAGACTTGCCGATGATGTTGTTAAGTTTGCCGCGGGTCCGTTGGCCCTGGATTAGCGCTTTGTTTTCCTCGAGCAGCGCCTCTTTCTCCTTGATGAGGGAGATCTTTCCGATTGCGCGAGCGACCGTCTCTTTAAGCAAATCATTGTCGAAGGGTTTCTGAACGAAATCATAGGCGCCCAACATGAAGGCCTCGCGAGCGCTATCGACGTTCGCAAAGGCCGTCATCATTACAACTTCGACCTCGGGCAACAATTCCCGCGCTGCGCGCAAGAGTTCGATGCCGTTCATGTCGGGCATCTGCACGTCAGAAATGATCAAGTCGGCCGGAGACGAGCGCAAGAGTTCCATTGCCTCACGACCGTTTCCAGCCGCGCGCACCGTATGGCCCTCACGCTCGAAGAGATGCGTGAGAAACTGACGCATTCCGAGTTCGTCATCAACGATTAGTAGGTTAGCCATAGAAAGTTAGTGGTCAGTGGTCAGAATGCGTTTGTTAAGACTGTTCATCAGGATTCTTCGATAACTCAAGTTCTGGCCACTGATCACTGGCTACTGGGTCCTCCCCCATAGGCAATTCAATCGTTATCGTCGTTCCTTGACCCGCGCGGCTCCGGACGTTGATTGTACCACCATGATCGCGAATGATTTGATAGACAATCGAGAGTCCCAGCCCTGTTCCTCCGGTTGTCGAAGAAAAGGGCTCGAATAAATGCTCCACTTGTTCCGGCGACATTCCCCGCCCGGTATCGGAAAAAGCAATCCTTAGGCGGTTGTCGGAATTCCGCTCCACCGTGGCCCGCAGTTCGCCCCCATGCCGCATCGACTGCAAAGCGTTGCGGGCGAGATTCCAGAAAACCTGTTGCAATTGTTCCGCGTCGGCATCAAGCAAAACCGGGTGCCCCGGCACTTCCTCCTTAATTACGTGCCGCTCGTCTATTTCGGCGCTGTTGCGGAGCAGCGTAAAAGTTCGCCGCAACAACTCGCCAACATCAACCTGCGATTGAATGATTGAGCGCGGGCGCGCGTAATTCAAAAAGTCACTGATGATCCGGTTCAGGCGATCCGACTCGCGCAGGATGATCTCCATGAGTTCCGTTTGTGACGAGTCGCCCTCCATGTCAGCGCGCAGCATCTGAATCGAGCCGCGCATCGCCGCCAGCGGATTGCGTATCTCGTGGGCGATGGAGGCTGCCATGCGCCCAATGGCGGCGAGCCGGTCCTGGCGTCGGGAGGTTTCCTCCAGGGCGCGAATGTGGGTGAGATCCTGAAAGGTAATAACTGTGCCTGTCGTTTCGCCGAGTTCAGAGAAAAGAGGGGAGACACTGAAACCAAGTCGGAGCCGCAGGCCTTCCGCCGTTAGACAATCGGCTTCGAAGCGCGGGCTGGCCTCGGGCGCGGTGATTTCCACTGAGTCTGCAATGATTGGACCCAGGTCACCAAAGAAGATGGAGGCATCTTGTCCGCGAACGTCCGTCTCATGGTAACCAGTAATCTCCGCGGCGGCAGCGTTGAAGCTGTAGATGCGACCCTGCAAGTCAGTGGTTACAACTCCGGAACGGATCGATTCCACGATCCGCTCATGCAGCGCGCGCAGACTTGCTAGTGACTGAGTCGCCGCTTGCAAGCGCACGTCGGAGCGTGATTGCCTTTCCGCCAGGCGAGCGGAAAGCAAACCGACGACGAGAAACGCTACGTCGAACAAGCCGATGGACTGAAAAGTTTGCACCCTCCCCGTGTCGAGCAATTCGCCAGGATGGATGCGACCAAAACCGTTCAGAACTGCAAGCGCGCTAGCGGTAAAGGCGACGGCGCATCCGAGTGAGGTCACCACGGCATCTCGCGGACTGAGAAACAAACTTGAGGCGGCGATGACTACGATGTAGACCGCAATGTAGGGCGATTGAATGACATCGCTATTCCAGACGAGCCAGGTAACAAGCAGGATGTCGATTACGAACTGAATTCGCGCCTGCAACAAAAGTGCCTGGGAGAATGTGCGGGCGGTCGCGTAAAGCAAAGTGAGGACGGCAACGACGAAGAGGGGCGACAATGTTTCCGCCCAAGCTTGTGCGTTTCCATGAATCCAAAGGCCGCGAGCGAGGAACAAAATTATGGCGGCGGTGAGACGCCCAATGATCAGCCACCAAAGCTTCTGATGTCTATGTTCTGTGGCTTCTTCAAGGCCCATGGTAGGCCAAGCCTAACACAGAGCGCTTGCGCTGCGGCAAAGATTGCCTATTCTGGGGAGGACACTGCCGCGTAGCGGCAGTTTGAATTTAGCCCGGCGTTTCAACGCCGGGGAGAATAGTTCAGTGGAGTTCCTTCGTTGCATAGCGACGACTTGAATTTATTTGTCAGGCGTCACTACGCGACGCGAAGAACCTTCGATGGCACTTCCCGGCGTTGAAACGCCGGGCTAAACTCAGGTCAACGCTACGCGTCGGAAGACATTGTTCGAATCCTGAAGTTCAGCAAGTTACCCGAGTGAATGATCGAATGAGATTGACCGACAAACAGGACTCTGATGAAGGTGCCGAACCATCGAAGCGCGAAGACGCGCCCTTACAAGAAGGCATCGACTACTATCTCGAGAACGGCCTCCTCGTCTTCACCGCCGCCTTTCTCAGAAAGCGTGGTTACTGCTGCGAGAGCGGCTGCCGCCATTGCCCATACGAGCAGCAATAGCCGCCTCAGCCTTTCGGTATTTCCCGTTCACTATTCTTCCGCCCTTCTCGGCCAATCGTCTCGCAAGATACGCGAGAGAGCGCGGTCAGCGAGCAACTTTCCCCCGGTCTGGCAAACCGGGCAATAGTTCGTCTCGTTAGAGGCGTAGCGTATGCGCTGAATCTTCGCGCCACAGCGTGGACACGGCTGCCGGTAGCGCCCGTGCACGGCCATGCCTTCGCGAAAGGCGGTGACACCTTCTGGAAATCCAGTGCCGGCTTCTTCGCGCAGACGTTCAACCCATTGGGCCAGCGTGCTGCGAGTTGCGAGGTAAAGGCGTTCGAGCTCATCGGAAGTGAGTTTTTGCGTGAGCTTTACCGGAGAGAGACGCGCCGCGAAAAGAATCTCGTCAGAGTAAGCGTTGCCGATGCCGCTGAATAGACGCGGATTGGTGAGCGCGCGTTTCAATGTGTGGTTCTCGGATTGAAGCGCAGTCGCGAATGATTCCAACGCTATCACTGAATCATTGACCCGGTCGCTACCGCTCCCGGTTCTGACTTTGTGTTCGAGATCGAACACTTCCAAGCCACCAGGATCTAGATCGCGCAGGCCGGCTTCACCTTTAACCAGATGCAGGGAAGCACGCCTTTGCGAACCGGCCTCCGTCAGACTCAGTAGACCGCTCTCGAACTCGAAAGCTGCGAGGTCGCGTTTTGAACTCTTCGCTTTGCTGTCTTTCCAGTGAAGCCTGCCCGCGATCATAAGATGAAGGACCAGCCATAAATCGTCTTCCACGCCGATGCAGATTCGCTTGCCGAGCCGGCGTAGCTCCAGGACCTTCTTACCTTCAACGCTGGAGATTGGTGGGGCTGCTGTGCGAAGGAGAAACGGCGACGCGAAGTGTACCCGCTCGAGCCTTCGCCCAAGGATTCGTTTTTCAAGCGCCTCGATGTAAACAACGATGTCAGGGTATTCAGGCATAGCTGTTTAAGTAGTGGGCAGTGGGCAGTGGGCGGTGTTCAGTAACAGAAATTTGACGCTCATGCTTGGACTTTATAGTCTAGCTCACTACCCACTGCCCACTGCTCACGGTTCCATCACGTATTCGCTTGGAGCGAAGCGCGCGACGCGGCGCCGAAAGCGCCAACTGTCGGTCGGCCAAAGCGTCGAGTTGCGGCCGGTCTTATCCAGATACCAACTGACGCAGCCGCCGGAGGTCCAAACCGTGCCGCGCATGTTCTTGTCGACCGCGCTTACATAAGCAGCCTGCGCTTCCGGACGCGCTTCGATGACGCGGACGGCGTGGCGGCGCATGTAGCCTACCGCGCTCAGCACGTGTTCGATCTGCGCCTCCAACATGTAGACGACTGATGAGTGGCCCAGTCCCGTGTTAGGTCCCGGCAACAGGAACAGGTTAGGGAAGCCAGCCACGGTAGTGCCGGCGAGCGCTTTCGGGCTGCCAGCCCAAACTTCGCTTAGCGTGCGGCCATCTCGGCCGCGAATTCGACTGGCGAAGGGAAAGTCAGATACATGAAAGCCGGTTCCAAAAATGATCGCGTCGACCGGCCGCTCGATACCGTCGCGACCGACAATGGAATGCTCTCGCACTTCCGCAACACCATCCGTAAACAGCTCCACATTCGGTTGAGTGAGCGCCGGGAAGTAGTCGTTAGAAATTAATACGCGCTTGCAGCCCATCAAATAATGAGGCGTCAGCTTGGCGCGCAGCACGGGATCGGCGACGGAACGCTTGAGGTGATGGCGGGCCATCGGTTGCAGCAATCGCATGGCCCAGGGGTGGCGAAAGGCAAAGCCGAGCACTTCGCGAAAGCTGTAAATTGCACCGCGCATTAGGCGCTGGGCCAAAGGGAAGTGCCGGAAGATTCGGCGTTCAAGTTTGGCAAATGGGCGGTCGTGACGCGGCACGATCCACGGCGCTGTTCGTTGGAACACGTGAAGCTTCTCAACGTGGGGTTGGATCGCAGGAACGAACTGAATCGCCGAAGCGCCAGTACCGATAACTGCAACCCGGCTCCGCTCAATCTCGAACTGGTGGTCCCAGCGTGAAGAGTGAAACACTCGGCCCTTGAAAGTTTCCAAGCCACTTATTTCAGGCAGCTTGGGTTCGCTGAACGAGCCGGCGGCCGAGATCAGCACCGATGCTAAACACATTCCTTGTGATGTGTCGATTCGCCAGCGTTGTAGTTCGTTTTCCCACATTGCTTCTTTGACCGCATGTCCGAAGCGGATATGCGGGAGCACGTCGTAATCCCTCGCGCAGCGTCGCAGGTAGTCCCAGATTTCTGCTTGCGGGGAGAAGCTGTGGGTCCAATCAGGATTCGGAACGAAGGACAGCGAATACAGATGCGACTGCACATCACAGGCGCAGCCGGGATAGGTGTTATCGCGCCAAACGCCGCCAACATCATCAGCACGCTCAAAGATGATGAAGTCTTCAATCCCTTCCTGCTTCAAACGGATCGCGGTACCGATGCCGCCAAAGCCGCTGCCAATGATTGCGATCTGCACGTCGTCCATCTTTGAGAGGAATAGTAGAGCGAGCTGGAACTTCATAACAAGTCGATGTCCAACAAGCTGGTAGTTCAACTGCCGCGGGAGCGGCAGGTAAGAAGGTAGCCAGATGTGAAACGTCCGGAGGAAGCGTTTCGTTGAAAAACGGTTTGAGGACACCAAGAAAAACATTCTCAGCGCACCCTCAGAGCGCGAAGGTCAACATGCGGGGTCCAGACGTTTCGAGTCTGCTACCTTCTTAACGCCGCTTCGCGTAACTTGATCAGATGTCCTTCCAGTTTGTTGCTTGAAACGACGAGCTAAAGCTCTTTGGACAGAGGGCCACTTAGTTGAGAAAAGAAAAGGCCCGCACGCAGCGGGCCTTGTTTCAGAAGGAATTTATCCTCGAGGGATCAATGATTTAGTTCACAGAGACCCTGTTGCTAATCGCTACGAACTAGTGTCCGTTAGCCAGTTTCCCAATCAGCGTGAACAGTGGCAGGTACATCGCGATGACGATCGAACCGATTGTGACGCCGAGAAAACCGATCAAGAGCGGTTCCA
>JBDUAQ010000274.1:0-2513 GCA_040004575.1 bacterium | reverse complement strand
ACACCAATCGAGCGGCCGGCTTATCTTTGCGGGTCTCGGTTGCGTCGCTCAGGCGCAGAGCCGAGATTTTTCCGTCAGCACTTCGGATAAGCAGTCCGTTACTGGCGCTCGTGATGGTCTGCACTGAGTATTCTCCAGCCGGCATCGATTTGTAGCCGACACTAAATTCAAACGGAACGTTGGCGACAAGCTTGTTGCTGTTGACAGACTGGGCGTTGGCTGAGACAACAGCCGTGGCGAGCGCCAGCGTAACTATCAACGCCAACATCGTGGTTCCTTTAAGAAGTTCCTTTTTCATGTTTTCCTCCTCTTGCCTTGCGGCATTGGTCGAATGCTGTCGACCGCAAACTTTTTGCGCAGCTCAATCATTTTCAAATAATCAGTCTTGAGTGCTGCCCGGCTTCATAGCTATTCTCGTGCCGCGACTGCTCGTCCACAGATTCGCTTGTGCTTCCTGGCTTTTAGTGCCCTTAACATCGGGCGAAGAGTCGGCGCGCATCTTGAAAGATTGCTGGCAAGAAAGAAATGAGATGCCTGTCGGGCCTATCCTTCCAGATAGCAACGGTATCTGTTTAGATAGTTCCTTGTAACGCAAACTGTTAGTTTGCTTGTATTGGTTCAGTTTCAAGATCACTGTTCATCGCGTACGAGTCATGAGGTCAGTACCACCTCGCGGTAGTGGGTGGGTTCCGCTCACATTTTACCTAGCAGCCCCCAGCCACGGACCCACCCGCTACCGCGAGCTGGTACTGACCTCATCACAATGCGACTTGGGTGATGACCAGGCACTGCCAACTCAAACTGCACCAGTAAGAATGTGCGTTACAAGTTGCCGCCGGCTGAAGGTACGCGTACACTTGGGCACTCAAAACCACAGCCTACTCGATTCGGATGAACCCGCGACTCACAGCCATTTCTGGAAGACTTAAGGGCAGCGTCTTTACCATTGAAGATGTCCCGGTCGTCATCGGACGCGAGACCTCAGCTACGCTTTGCATTGCCGACGCGTCTGTCTCCCGCCGCCATTCTCAGATTGAGAAAGAGGATGGACACTTCGTCATAGCCGACCTCGAGAGTCTCAACGGGACCTTTGTCAACGACGTGCCGGTGAAGCGCCGCAAACTTCAACACGGCGATCGCATTCGTATCGGCGACTCGCAGTTTATTTTCCTGACGCACGATGCAGACATGAATTCGTCGAGCGAAGTTCGCTTTGATCACGGTCAGGTTATTAGCGGCTCAACTCTGCAGTTCAGATTCAACGACGCGCTCTACGTGATGGCCCGCGACTTAAGCGCGCTCATGAAAATCAGTACCACCATCAACGCCATCCGCGGGGTGGAGAAACTGCAAAAGACCCTGCTCGATCTGCTCTTTGAAGTAGTGCCAGCTCAGCGAGGGGTGGTTCTGCTGACAGACTCCGGCGCCGGCATCGATGAAGCCGTGTTTGTTTCGGTGTTTGGCCTGGACCGGGAGCGGGGCCAGGATGTATCCATCAAAGTGAGCAGCAAAATCACTAACTGGGTCCTAAAGCATCGCGAATCAATCTTGATTACGAATCAGACGGAGGCAGGGAAGTTCCAATCGGCGGAGAGTATGGGCCCGGACCAACCCGCGTCGGTAATGTGCGTGCCACTTACCATGTTGGACCGCACGCTGGGAGTTATATATCTCGACACAACAGATCCAACCACGGTTTTTGATCAGGATCATTTGCAACTCGTATCGGCTATCTCCGCTATCACCGCGGTCGCGATCGAAAACGCGCGCCACTTCGAATGGCTGGTAAGTGAAAACCGGAGGCTGATCGCCGACTTCAATATAGAACACAACCTGGTAGGTGAGAGTCCGCCCATTCGCGAAGTGCTGCAATTTATTTCCAAGGTTGCGCCTACAGATTCCACCGTGTTGCTCTCCGGCGAGAGTGGCACCGGCAAGGAGTTGGCGGCGCGGGCAATTCATTTGAACAGCAAGCGAGCAGACAAAGCTTTCATGGCGGTAAACTGCGCCGCGCTCGCCGAGTCGTTGTTGGAGAGCGAACTCTTCGGTCACGAGAAGGGATCGTTTACGGGCGCGGTGATGCAAAAGAAAGGGCGACTCGAAATCGCCGACGGCGGCACAGTTTTTCTTGATGAGATCGGCGAACTTTCACCCGCGCTTCAGGTGAAGCTGTTGCGCGTCCTGCAAGAGCGCGAGTTTGAACGCGTCGGCGGTACGCGCGCCATCAAGGTCGACATCCGCCTCATAACAGCCACCAACAAAAATCTGGAAGAGAGCATTATCGAAGGCACGTTTCGGCAGGACCTTTACTACCGGCTCAACGTTGTGAGCCTGGAAATGCCGCCGCTCAGAGAGCGGCATGAAGACATTCCCCTGCTGGCAAATTATTTCGCCGCGAAGTATGCCGAGAAATGCAATCGAAAAATATCCGGAATCTCCGCGGAGGCGCAGGCGCGTTTGGTTGGTTACGATTGGCCGGGCAATGTACGCGAACTGGAAAACGCGATCGAGCG
>JBDUAQ010000150.1:0-8399 GCA_040004575.1 bacterium | reverse complement strand
GCGCCGGCGCGTTTAATGCTGGTCAATGTTTCCATCATCACGCGCTCTTCATCTATCCAGCCATTTTGGGCCGCAGCTTTGATCATCGCGTACTCGCCGGAGACATGGTAAGCCGCGATAGGCAGATCGAATTCCTCGCGGAGCGTCTTCACGATGTCGAGATAACAAGTAGCAGGTTTCACCATCAGGATGTCAGCGCCCTCGGCATAGTCAAGCTCCGCTTCGCGCATCGCCTCGCGCCCGTTCGCGGCGTCCATCTGGTAGGCCCGGCGGTCGCCGAACGCAGGCGCGCTATCTGCTGCTTCACGGAAGGGACCATAGAACCCTGACGCATACTTCACCGCGTAAGCCATGATCGCAACCTGGTCAAACCCTGCGTCATCAAGCGCGTCGCGAATAACGCCCACCTGTCCGTCCATCATCGCCGAAGGCGCGACCACGTCTGCGCCGGCTTCAGCCTGGCTCACGGCAGTGCGCGCCAATAGCTCGAGCGACGGATCGTTTAAGACTTCGCCGTCGCGCACGACGCCGCAGTGTCCATGCGAGGTGTACTCGCAAAGGCAGGTGTCAGTAATGATCACGAGGTCCGGCGCCGCGGCGCGAATAGCGCGCACCGCCTGCTGAACAATTCCTTGTTCGTGATATGCACCTGAGCCTGCTTCATCTTTCGTTTCCGGCAGACCGAAGAGAATTACCCCTTTAACGCCAATTGCGCCGGCAGCAGCGACTTCCTTAGCAATCTCGTCGACGGAAAGATTGTGCACGCCCGGCATCGACGGAATCTCGCGTCGCACCTTCGCGCCGGCGCAGGCAAACAGCGGAAGTATGAAATCCTCCGGGGCAAGCCGCGTTTCGCGCACCAGTGCGCGCAAAGTTTCGGTTCTTCTCAGACGGCGGGGACGATAAAGCAAATCTGACATGAGCATCCTTAAAGGAAGACTTGTATTCCGGAGCTTATTGGGAAGGGAATCATACCTGCGGGAGAATTCAGTAAGCAAACTGTCTGCGCTGGACGACCGAGCGGAAGCAAGCCCACCTTCCCAACCTGAGAGATGGTTTAACTAGCTAGTTGTTTCACCTTGAAAGCCATCCAATCCAGAACTTCATGTCTACTCTGATCATCTCAAAGGTCGGGAAGGTGGGCTTGCCCCCGCTCTTGGCGCTTTTCAGATTCGTGCCGTTCATCCGTAACTGACCTGCATTCGGTTCTGACCTGCGTAAGTTTCATAAAGACATCTTCGAGTGTTGCGCGTTGGGGCGACAGCTCCAGGACGCGAATGTCATTGGCAACCAACAAGGCATTCACACGCGGAATGTCTTCAGCCGGCATTCTGACGTAGAGAGAACTAGAACCGTTGCGGCTTATTGAAAGCGTCGAATCGCGGCTAAGCAGTTGCCAGGCTTCCTCGAGCGGTTCGACGGTAATCCTTATCAACTTCTCTGCTTCGATCAGATTCTCCACCGCGCCCTGATAAAGCAGCCGGCCTTCGTTGATAATTGCAACTCTATTGCAGATGCGCTCAACCTCAAAAAGCTGATGACTGGAAAGCATGATCGTCAGGCCGAGTTCGTCGCGCAAGCGCGGCAACAGCAAACGAATTTCGTGTATACCCTGCGGATCAAGTCCATCAGTGAGTTCGTCGAGGATAATGAACTCAGGATGCGGCAAAAGGGCCTGGGCTATGCCGAGCCGCTGTCGCATTCCGTGTGAGTAGGTGCGCACCGGATCACGAGCACGATCCAGCAAACCAACTAAATCCAGCGTTTCATCGATCTGCTTTTGCCCTGCACCGCCAGACATCGCCGCGAGCAGGCGCAGGTTCGCGTAGCCGGAAAAGTTTTCGTAGAAGGCGGGTGCCTCCACGATGGCGCCGACACGGCCCAGCGCTCGCAGCGGATGCCGCGCCATGTCGTGTCCGAAAAGTAGCACGCGCCCGCGGGTTGGCCGCACGAGCCCGAGCGCCATGCGGATCACTGTGGACTTGCCGGCGCCGTTCTGGCCCAGGAAACCAAAGATATCGCCACGCTCAACAGTCAGCGCAAGACTGTCGACAACCGTGCGGCGGCGGTATCTTTTCGTTAGCGCGTCGGTTTGTAGAATCAACTTGCTCATGAGAGCGTCACCCTTTGACTGTCTTTCAGCGTCTGAAGTGTCCAACCAGCCGCGAAGCGGCGACATTTAGTAGCCCCGCGCGTGAGCGCGGGGTAGAAAGTGTTGGACGAACTTGAGCGCCGAAGGTGCGACACCGGCGACGAGCTGGTGCCGGCCCTCTCGGGCCTCGATGAACTTTTGCCGTATCGACCCACGCCCTGACGGACGTGGCTACTAACTACCGGCCCTTCGGGCCTTTTCTTAGATCGCTCCGAATCAAAAGCCGACTTCCACTAGCAGCGGCCAATGATCCATGCGACCCACCGCCGCCGCGCGCAACACTTCCGCTCGACGCAGCGAAACAGTTGCTGCTGGCCCAAAAACGTAATCAATCCGGCGATCGTTGATTGAAGTTTCGCCGGCATCGAGGCCGAGGTCGCGAAAATACTTGAGCAGATATGCGTAAGACTCACTGTCGTGTTTTGCATCGTCCGTGAACAGGTTGTTCTTGTTTCGGGTGCTGACCTCAAAATTGAAATCGCCGGCGATGAAAACCAACTCGCCCGGACTGTGACCACGAGTCCAGTCAACTACGTCTGATGCAAATGTGCGACGCCGCGCGGCGCTGAATGCATCGGCATGGGCGCTCACGAGTACAATTTCCGGCAATTCTGGCTGCAGGCGAAAAGTTGCCGCAGCCGCAAATCTGTTACCCGCCGGAACGTTGTTGAAGATCACGCCGTCTTTGTCCCGCTCACTTTGCCCGCTACGATTCTTCACCAACACCGCCTCGACGCGGTCGCCAGTGCCGCGGCTGCACACGTATCCGCGGTAACGGTTTTTCAAGTACGTCAATAGGAGTTTCAGTTGATCTTCACCAGTTAGTTCCTGAAGCGCCACCGCGTCAGCGTCGTTATCCAGAATCACCCTGGCAACGGCCGGCAAATCTTCGGCATGGGCGCGCGTTTCGGATTCGAGGTCTCCATTGCCGATATTCCAGCTCAGCACTCGCAAGCGCTTGAAATTCTCACCGCGATCATCCGCATCACGCCGATTTTTGATCTCGTGTGCAGGCTTGAAGACGAATGCGCCGACGAGCGAGAGCAGAAACAAAACGACGAGCAGAAGCTTGAGCCACATCTCAGGTAGTGATGTCCTTGCGATCAAAGATAAGAACAGCAGTCAACAACAAACCAAAGATGTAAGCGCCGCAGGTGGCGGCGTAGTGATGGAGGTCGTGCCAGGGCACTTCTGGTTTCAAGACGTCGCGCCAGAAGTCCATGTCGGTGGTAAAGAAGAAGGGCCGCAAGTTTACGAAGAACTCAATCCTGCCGACGATGTAAAGCATGAGATAGATCGCGATTGTCGCCGCCACCGCGGTTACCGGATTCTCAAAGATAACGGAGAGAAGCATCGCGATTGCCGCCACAACCAGCAGCGCCCAAGTGCCCGAGAAACTTGCATAGCAGAAACGCCAAAGTGCGTCGTCGCGAAGTATCTGCCCCGGCACGTCGACCAGATTGAGCGGGCCCGGGTACAACTCCAGGTTTCCCCAACCGACGAAGAGCAGCCCTAACAGCAGGTTGAGTCCAATAAAGAAAGCCAACAGAAGGTAAGTGTGAATTGCCACCACCAGAAACTTCGCTACAACCAGCGACACGCGCGACACCGGCCGGATGCAGATCATTCGAAGCGTCCCGGCGCGGCGTTCGCCGGCTATCTGGCCACCCGCCGTCATCGCCACGAAGATTGGTATGACGAGGCTGAACGCAAACATCAATGAATAAAGCGTGAAGGTCAGTCCGTTGAAGTAGCTCTTTGATTCGTAGGTGTACTTGAATTGTTCGGTTGCCAGGCCGCTGGTCTTTTGTTGCGCATAGGAATAGAAACCCCAAAGCATCAGCAGGACGAAGGCGGACAAAGCCGCAAACGAAAGATAGAAGCCCTTCGAGCGGACCAGCTTCAGAAATTCGAGCCTGAGTTGTGTAGTCATTCTGGGAACAGATTTGTTTCGGATGAACTCGCTACGAAGTTGAGTTTAGGTTTGAGCGGGGATGCTTACACGCGAGCAGGCCACAGGAGAGGCCTGTGGGTTTCACCACCCACGCGTCTCATTCACACCTGGCTTCAGCCAGGTGACAAAAAAATCCACCGCTATCCTGAAACCGTTTAAACGGTTTCCCCGACCTTGTTGACGCTCAGTCACCTCGCTGAAGCGAGGTGTTAATAAGATGGTTTACTACCAGCGGTGATATGCGGGATGGCCGGGCTTGACGGCGACGAAGGTGCCGCGGCAAGTTGCCGTCACCTTGTCGTGCGCAATCAGTTCGCCTTCCACGATGGCGCGGTCGTCGGTTGATTCGACCACGCGCGCGACCAGATGGATTGGTTTGTCCGTTGGCGTAGGCCGCAGGAGTTTGATTGTGTATTCAGCGGTAACGGTGCAGGGCGGATGATCGACACCATTACGGTTCATCAAGTGGTAGGCTGCGGTCCAGTTGCAATGGCAGTCGAGCACCGTGCCGGTGATGCCGCCGCTCAGCATGCCCGGAAACGCTTCCTGGTAAGTTTCCGGTTGCCAGTCAGCTACAACTTCTTCGCCGGAAGAGAAACTGCGAATGTGCAACCCCTGTTCGTTTGCCGGGCCGCAACCAAAACACTTCAGGTTGGGTGCGTAAGTTTCCTGGATGCTTTTGTCGGTCATGTTGTAATGAGTCCAGTGTCGAATGCCTGTCAAGTAGTTCAGAGTTCAACCTTCAGGTTGCTGTCGCGATGGGAAGACAAGCTAAAGCTTGAACTCTGAACTACTGGAATGTGTCCAACGTGGAATAGATTGGCCTCTGGTTTCCATCATTCCGAGGTTAATCAGACTTTGGACTTTAGACTCTCTCTAAGTTTGAACCTTTGAATCTTTCCGGTCGCAGTGTAAGGCAACTCGTCAATAAATACATATCGCCGTGGCTGCTTAAATCGTGGCAACGCTGCGCGCGCGAGTTCTCGCAACTGTAATTCGAGTCCATCGCCGTCGAGCGCTGCTTCAGATCGCACGACGAACGCACACGCGCATGGCAAGCGATCGTCATCGAAGTCTTCAACTACTGCTGCGCGATTCACTCCCTCGTGGCGCAGCAACACGCCCTCAACTTCAACCGGCGAAACCCACTGGCCGCTGGATTTGAAACAGTCGTCGGAGCGGCCCATATGAAACCAGTGACCGCCGGCACCTTGCCGATAAAGATCGCCGGTGCGCACCCAACCATCAACGAAAGTGTTGGCCGTGGTTTCGGGGCGTTGCCAATATTCAATGGCCGCGCTCGCGCCTTTCACCCAAAGATTTCCTTCAGCGTCGGTCGGTGTGGGTTTTCCTTCCGGGTCGAGCAGGCGCGCTTCGTAACCTTGCAACAGTTTTCCGCTGCTACCATAGATCACTTCGCCTTCGTGATTCGACATCCACATGTGCAGCATCTCGGTCGAGCCAATCCCGTCAAGCACCGGTACGCCAAAAGTTTTTTGCCATTCTTCGCCGAGTTGCGCCGGCAGGGCCTCACCGGCAGAAATGCACAGGCGCAAACTCGAACAATCAAGCCCTGCCCCCGACGGGTTTTTCCTAATCTCGTCCAGCAATAGCCTATACACGACCGGCACCGCGAAGAAGATCGTAGGTTTGTAGTCGGTAAAAACTCTAGCGATGACTTCCGGCGTGGGCTTCTCGCGGCAGAGGATGGTCGTACAGCCATTCAATAGCGGAAACGTAAAACCGTTGCCCAGTCCGTAAGCGAAGGGAAGTCGCGACGATGAGAACAGCCGGTCGCGCTCTCTTAACCGCAGCACTTTGCGGCAGTAGGTTTCATTTGTGTAGAAGATGTCCGACTGGCGATGAACCGCGCCTTTCGGTTCGCCCGTGCTACCCGAAGTGTAGAGTATGAACGCCGGCTGATCTTCATCCGGATCAGGAAACTGAAGGTCTGGTTGTTGCTCCGACTCGTTCAATAGCTCAGCCAGGAATCGAGTCGTTATCGAGGTCCCCTGCGGATTTTCTCTGTGCTTCCTCTGTGTACTCTGTGCCTCCGTGGTGGCCGATTGCTTATCTGACGCGCGCCCAACGACAACGACTTGTCGCAGATTAGGTAGCATCTCTGTTAGCAACGTCTCGCAAATTTCTTCCTCTACAGTCGCAATGCTTGCGGTGCAGTCGCTCAATATCGCGCGCTGTTCATCGAGTCGGAGCGCCATGTTAATCGGCACCGCAATCGCGCCGTAGGAACAGATAGCAATGAAGGCGGCGATGAACTCGGGAGAATCGTTGAGCAGTAGCGCCACGCGATCGCCCGGGGCAACTCCCAACGCGCTTAACCCGCGCGCGAATCGGCACGTCTGGTCACGCAGCTCGGCGTAGCTGATTTCGCGCTTCTCATAAAGAATGGCAGTGTGGTCAAGTGAACTCTGCTTGAAAATGGCATCGAAGAGATTCATTAGCGATTAGCACCAGACAAACCATGCGAACGTGATGTTTTCGGATTATAATCCGGAGCGCGAGCCAACAACTATTCGTGGCTGAAAACCGAGTCCCGGAGGTTCATATGTTCTTGAAAATTATCCTCGTATCTCTCGCGCTGGCTGTGGCGCTTTTGCCCTGCGAATCTTCAGCATTCGCGCAGAAGGCCAAGTGGGACCATGCAATCGAGCGATCCGGTGACGCAGGACGAATCATTTCATTGCTGGCGCTTGTGCCTGATAGCGGTTTTCCGAAGGAGTTGGTTGAGAAGGCGGAGGCAGTCGCTGTGTTCCCAAAAGTGAGAAAAGAGACCGTGTATTTTTCGAGGATGAGCCAGGGCTACGGCGTAATTAGCGTTCGGCAGGAAAGTGGCTGGAGCCTACCCGCGTTTTATGCGTTTGGCGGCGGCGGTTATGGAAATCCGTTCGCAAAGAATGAGGCGAGCGCAGTCATTTTGTTGTTCATGACCAAAGACGCGCTCGGTTGGTTTGAAAAAGGCGGCGTGCCCTTGAAAAACGAAAAGAAGGCACTCGCCGGGCCGGTGGGCACTATCACCGATGACCAGAGGAGGGAGATGGAGGGCGCGCAAGTCCTCGCCTATTCCTACTACAATGGCAAACTCGACGGAACGGCTTTTGGTAAGAGCTTCTGGAAGAGCTTCGCCCTTAATCCGGACAACAACATCAACAAGCCGATGTATGGCATGAAGGGTCGCGAGGTGCTTGCCGGCAAGAAGATCGATCCGGCAACAGTTCCAAACGGCATAGCCGCTTACCAGGAAGCGCTCGTCAAATATTTTCCGCGCAAGTAACTTCGGAATATTAGGTCCCCTATGCTACCCACGAGTCCACCCCGTCCGATAAAGACAATGGCTACGCGGTTGGTCCTGACAGGCGCCTTGCTACTCTCGGCCAATCTTTTTGTAGGACCAACCAACGTCTGGTCGCGGACTACGTATCCTGTCGTTCCTGGTTCGCCGCAGCAGGGAGATGGTTGGGTAACGATCAAGACAAACGAGGGCATGCTTTTCGTCTGGAACGTGCGCGGTCTCTATTTTACGCTCGCGGTTAAGGGCAAAGAGATAAAGCCATTGGAGGATCCCGACCACATATTCTTTAGTGTCGATGGCCAGATGCTCCAAATTCAAACGGCTGCGCTCAGTAACTTCGCCGCGGATGCAAGAGAGAAGAAGCTCGAAGACAAAACGATTCTGGTGGCCCATCGCGATTGGGAGGCGAAGTATATTGAAGATCTCATTCACACCAGAATCTCCGTGCGAACTTTCAACACCAAACTGAGCAATGGTCGCGACGCACTGATGTGGCAATTCGATATGCCGGAAGGAATGAACACCGACGCGCAGAAACAGTTGTACCTGACGCTGGTAGCCAAAGATTACGTCCTGATGCTCAACAGCGAGGCGAACGCTGCTTTCTCAGATGCCGATGGGCGCAAATTTTTGTTGGATACGATTGCGACTTTGAAGCTTAGTCCCACTAGGATCGACGTGAAGCAATTGTCGGAATCGATCCGTGCGGCAAGCGCCAAGCCTTAAGGGCCACATATGTGGTCCAAACATGAAGCAGACTCACACAACTAGATTCGCCGTCTGTATCCAGAGCGACGACGCTGATCTGCTCACGCCTCGCATGATCTATCAAGTACTGCCTGACGAGAGTGCGGCCAAGTCAAACTACGTGCGCGTCATCGACAATGAGGGCGAAGACTATCTCTATCCTGCCGAGTACTTCATGTTTCTCGATCTGCCTCAAGAGATCGAACGCGCATTGTCCCGAGCTGTTTAGTGCCTCC
>JBDUAQ010000149.1:0-8450 GCA_040004575.1 bacterium | reverse complement strand
TGAACTCTGAACTGCTTGAACTATTGAACTGCTGTATATTGTCGCTCGGAGCGAAACACAATGAGTCTGAAACAACAGATTATTTCGGATCTAACTACGTCGATGAAGGCGCAGGACGCGCCGCGCACGTCAACGCTCAGAATGGTGAAGGCCGCGGTGATGAATCGCGAGATCGAGAAGGGCGGCGAAATGGACGACGAGGAAATGATGAAGCTGCTGCGTTCCCTCGTCAAACAACGGCGCGATTCAGTTGAGCAGTATGAAAAAGGCGGACGACCAGAGCTTGCCGACAAAGAAAAAACTGAGATCGACATAATCGAAGACTACCTGCCGCAGGCAGCCTCGCGTGAAGAGATCGAAGCCGCCGTCGGCGCGGCCATCGCTGAAACCGGCGCCGGCTCAATCAAGGAAATGGGCAAGGTTATGAAGGCTGCGCAAGCCGCGCTTGCCGGCAAGAACGCCGACGGACGCACCGTGAGCGAAATCGTGAAGGCAAAACTTGGCGGATAGGGTTTACGTTGATGACAACGAGCTTGGAGCGAGCGGTAGTGGCTCGTCGATTTCTAATCGACGAGCCCCGCACTCTTTAAGGACCAGCACTGCGGGCGGTCGGCAAGCATTCTCATCCACTCTTAAGTTATCTGCTCGCCACGAGCAAACTACTTACTTTTCACGCCGATTTGTTCTTTGTAAGTAATCTCAACCTGCGGCGGCTTAAGCGCGTCAAAGGACCTATCGAAGTACACTTGGTTGCTGTTAGCAACGTCCCTAATCACAATATTTGTTATATGCTTAGTGATTTGTTTGTGCTTGTACTTTGTCTTGTTGTCGTTACCGCCCAGGCAGTCCTTCCCGTGATTTTTACCGCATTCGATCTCCAAAGAGCCGCCCTTAATAATGATGTCGTCGTCGCCTGGCGCTGGAACAACGGGACGATTGACGAACGCAAAGGCGCCAAGGGCCAGGACACAAATCGCCGCTATAGCGATGATTAGGAAACGTAAGTGTCGCATTGTTTTTCTCCTGTCTGGGGTTTGGAAGAAATGAGACTTAAGACAGACATTGCTTTGGTCTGCGTCTCGGTATGCGAGTAGGACACTCAGGAATGCCTGTCCTACTTAGAGCTAAAGTTGCTCAAGCTGTTTTAGAAATCGTTGGACGTCAAGCCGACTAAGATAAGACTTATAGTCTTCGCTACCCCAACGCTGTTCGAGTTTTGCGAACGTGTCTCTTGCCCGCATAGCATACTCGTGCGCCCCACTTCTGTCGCCTAAATTTTGGCTGGCTTTCGCGGCAATTAGCAGGGTTTCCCATTCGGATGCAGGCCGGTCGAGACGCGCGAAGACTTCTTGAGCCTGGAGCGCGTTGGCGGCAGCCCCTTTGGAATCGCCTTCAATCAACATCGCCTGGGCCAGCGCTAATTGTGCTCTAGCCAATTCCGCGGGATCGTTGATTTGCCTGGCGAGGTCTACAGCCTCACTCGTCAACTGCTTTCCTGCGGCCTTCGCTCCGCCGTAAGACACTGCCAATCCCATCACGATCTTCGCGGCGAGTGCGTCACTCGTAAACTCTGTTCCCGCCGCTGCGACCACTTTCTCGGCCGCAGTTTTGGCGGCCGCAAAGTTTTCCTCCATAAGGGCGATCTGAGCAAAGTGGAGCTGGCATTCAAGGGAGAGTCGCTTTATCTCGCCACCAGGCTTATTGGCGATAGCTGCAGCCTGATCCAGCAGCGCCCGGGCCTCATCGAATCTACCAAGACGACTGATAATATCCCCGCGGCTGTCGAGGTTGTAGCCCATGCTTCGTTGTATCCCTTGCGAGCTATAGACGGCATAGGCCTGATTCAAATGATTAAGGGCTTCGGTAAATTTTTCTTCGCGGGCCAGTGCCGAGCCACGCTCCGCATGCGCCAGCGCAATCAGAGCTTGGTCGTTCAATTCCTGCGCTAGCGCTAACAGTTGTTCCTGACTTTTGTCAGCGGCAGGGTAATCCCCTTTCTGGAGATCTACGCGAGCAAGCAGCGCCAGGCAGGAAAACGTTTCCGATCGATAACCGCCTTGCTGATAAAAAGCCAAAGCAGGCTCAAGATATTGCACAACCTCATCGGGCTTATTCTGCTGTAGCCGAAGATTCGCCATCGCGAATCGCGCCCGCGCCTCGTTCCGTTTTGCTTTGGATCGCCCGGCCGCCTCCAGCGCCTGGCCCAGATATTTTTCTGCTTCCACTTGTTTCCCACGAATCAAAAAGGAGTTGCCCAGATCGACCAGTCCTCGGGTGCTTAGGTTCTCCATGCCACTCCTTTGCGCCAGCTCGACAGCTTGTTGGGCATATTCTGTTGAGCGTGCTGTTTCTCCCGCGTCAAAAGCGAGGCTGCACAACTGCAACAAAGTCTTGATGGTTTGCGACTTGTTATCGTTTGCCTTGGCCAACGTCAGCGCTTGCTCCAGTTCACCTTTGGCCTCAAGCAGCTTATTTCGCTTATTGAAGAGTGTCCCGCGTTGGAAGAAGACCTCGACCCGGCCTTCTGCATTCCCCAGCGCCTGGTAGAGCGACTCTGCCTGCTTGAAAGACTGGAGGGCCGAATCAAGATCGCCTTGTTGTCCGTACAGAATTCCCAGGTGCAAATAAGCTGTCGCGTATTGAGGGTTTCGCGCGCTCGCATCTTTGTAACTTTGTATGGCGTTCTTGACGTCGTTGTTGTTCTCGTAGGCGCGGCCCAGATCCACTAACACAAAAGCCTTCTCATTTTCCGAGACTTCTTTGACAATTTGCTTATACACCTCGACTGCCTTGGCGGAATCCTGACGCGCAATGGCCGTAATCGCATCGAGATAGAGCGCGTCAAGCTTCGGCAAGCTGGCACGGCTAGCCGCATTTACTCGCAGCAGTTCATCCTTCGCCTGGTCAACATAATCCAATTCCACCAGCGCCTCAGCCAAACGCGCGTGGGCCAACATATAGTTATCGTCTGCCGTGATGGCCCGTTGCAGTGCCTGACTTGCCTGATAGAAAGCGCCGTCTCTCAGCGCGGTGGTTCCAATGTCGTACCAGCGCTGCGCTTCGGCCAACGGCACGTGCGGCTTAGTTCGTAGAAGTGTGACAGCGAGTCCTCCGCCTGCAAGCAAAAGGGCAACGCCAATAAGAATGTAGGAAATGGGGATTCGCGGTCGCTGTAAAATTTGGGACAGGCTACTAAGCGTTCGGCTGGGCCCGCCAAACGAGGCGGTGCTGCGCCGAATCAGCGTCTGTCCGGACCCTTCTTCAAGTCGATCCTTAACGGCGTTGAGATCAGCGATCAGTTCTTTGGCTGACTGGTAACGCTTGTCCGGTTTCTTGGCAAGCGCCTTCAAGGTAATGAAGTCGAGTTCTCGCGGCACGAGGCTGTTGAGTTTTGACGGTGGCTTTGGTTCAACATGCAGCACGTTAGCGGCAATCTCAATAAAAGTATTTCCCGTAAACGGAGTTCGACCGGTAATGGCTTCGTAGAGAAGTGTACCGAGCGCAAAGAGATCGCTGCGCCCGTCAACCGCACCACCCGTCGCTTGTTCCGGAGAAAGGTAGGCGGGCGTGCCCAGCACCACGCCACTTCGTGTTTCTGTGGAAAGAAGTGTCTGCGCTTCAGGTTCGGCACTGCCCCCCAGATCCTTGTTGAGTTGTTTGGCGAGCCCAAAGTCGAGCACCTTAACCTGGCCACTATCGTCAACGATGATGTTTGACGGCTTGATGTCGCGGTGGATAACGCCGCGAGCGTGAGCTTCGACGAGGGCGGTGGCTACATCAATCACGATCCCGACGGCGCGTTGAAGATTGAGTTCCCCTTCATGCATCAGATCAGTGAGCGGTCGGCCTTTGGCAAGCTCCATCACCAGAAAGGGCCGGCCTTCGTTGGTTTCGCCGTAGTCAAAGAGCGTTGCGATAGCGGGGTGGTTCAACTCGGAAACAGCGCGAGCCTCGCGCAGGAAGCGCGCGCGATAATCATGCGAATCAGAACCCACGGAAGGAAACTTGATCGCCACTCGCCGTCCCAGATGGGTGTCTTCAGCGAGGTAAACAGTTCCCATACCACCCTCGCCGAGTGGTTCAAGAATTCTGTAATGTGAAACCGTTTGACCGATCATGGGGGATGCTGCAGCCGACAGTTGCGCGGTCGCCTCTTGTAAAAATGGCAGGAACCTCTAAAGCCGGGAAGCCTAAGGACGCGGAACGATTGCAGTACGCGCGAATACTACTTCAGTGCAAGAGCCTTTTCAATGATTTCGTTGAGATGCTTTCGCTAAGGCGTGAAAAGTGGTAGGACAGACATTCTTGTCTGTCCATCACTTAGGGGGACAGGCAAGAATGTCTGTCCTACTTAAGGCAAGAATGCCTGTCCTATCTAAGGCGCATCGAATACGGTGAAATTATCCCAACGATTAACGAGCCCCATTCCCGCAGAATCGCTATACAAACCCGCGCCGGTTGCAGATGCGAGCTGCGGGCTGTTAGTTGAGTAGACAAGCGTAGCGTCGACATAAACATTTAGACCGCCCAAATTCGTTGTGACTACTCTCAGCGTTGTCCAGATTGAGGGCACTGACACGCCATTGGTGAGATCCACTCGTTGACCGTTCAAGTAGTAGCCGACACGGACGATCTTACTGTTGGGCGTGCCTCCCGAGTCTGAGGTATACGCAAAGAAAAAGTTATTGCCATCAACGACGCGGAAACTCAAACCGGTGTGAGTGCCGCTGCCCCATCTGCCGGTGTAACGACTGACACGAACATCTACGTTTCCGCTGGCCGAGTCGGTGGGCACCCAGGCAACGGCCGTCGCATTCGCAAGCAGCACAGCGCGCGCATTTAGAATTCCGAAAGGTTGCGAGCTCGCCGGCGCTTGATTAGTTTGCCAGACCTTTACCCCAGCGGAGCCGCCTTCAGTGGAACCTAAACCTCCGTGAGCGCCAAAAACGTAAGTTGAGTTTGCACGTGAGAACGAATCAAAGATCAACGCTCCGCCAGGTGGCGACACGGGGGCCGGAACATTGACCGGCAACGCAGGAGCGCCGGTTGTGAAGTTTGGCGCTGAGGGATCAATCACAAAACGGGGAGGTGGGCAGCTTTCGCAGTAGAAGATTATTCCGGTGTTGGTTCCCCGTAAGAAACCGGTGTGCGAACTTCCACGGTATCCTGCGGAGAGATCCGCTATCAGTCGAGGTGAGGAGCGAAAGTAATAGCTGAGAAGATTTCCGCCGCGCGCGAAAACGGTCTCTGGTGAAAACGACGCCTCAACGGATCCTTGCGAGCCCTCCCGCGGATTGAAGTCCTCGTAACCTCGAACCTGCGCGATACGCCCATCAAAGTTGCTGTGATCTGAACCGCCAATCAGTAAGCGGCCGCCCCCGCCTCCGGGTCCCGGCGTACGACGAGGTCCGGAAAACGGCGTCTTGCCGACGGGCACACCGTTGTAATAAGTGATTATGTTTTGACCGTCCCAGCCCACTGCAAAGTGTGCCCACTCGCCCACAGCCGGCCCAACGTCACTGCCGAAATAATTGTCAAATCTTACTCCGTCGAAAATATTACCAAGGAGTTCGTAGCGATTGGCCTCGCTTGAGTTAAGGCTGCCAACGCCAAACAGTAATGCATGAGCGCCGCCGTAACCATCCGATAGCAGGTAGGTCGCCCCGGCATTAGCGCCGGGCATCGCCCAGAATTCCCAGAAAAAATGACCGAGGTTCACATTCTCGGGCCAGAAAGGTCCATAGTCTACGGTCTTCGGCGCGCCATCAAATTCCAACACCTGGGGAGGATTGGGAAAGGCGACCAGCGTGGTCGTGAAGTTCGTCGTGCGTGGGCCGGCAAGATTGTCAAACTGCTCGCTCGCTGGAGCAAACGTGTAGTAGTCCTGCTCGATCGATGGCGTGACGGTGTAGTTGCCGGTGGCTGTCGCCGTGAGCGAGTAGCTCCCATCGGTGGCCGTCTTCGTGCTGCTGCTCTCAGTGCCGGCCAAAGTTACCGTGATACCGATGAGGCCATTGCCGCTTGCGTCCGTCACTCTGCCGCTTAGCTGCAACCGGCGCAGGCCGACAAAATCCAGTCTCTGATTGCCGCGCAGGTCATTAACGTTCTGAGAAGTGAAGGTGTAAGCCGCGGTTGAGGGAGGGGTAATAGTGTAATCGTAGCCAGCGAGTAAATTTGTAAATTGATAGTCTCCGTTGGCGTCGGTCACAGTTGTGCCCTGTTGCGCACCTGTCAATTTCACAACTACACCCGCCAAGCCGTTATTCTCTTGATCCTTAAGCTTTCCGCTAATCGTGAAGGACTGGCGCGTGCCCACGAAGGAGTAGGTGCCCGAACTAGAATTGAGGTCCGTGATGAGATAGCTCGCCGGTTCGAAGGTGTAATAAGTAAGCGAGGGAGTGAATCTGTAGTCGCCCCCTGCCGCTAGACTGACTGAGTAGTTGCCGTTTGCATCGGTGGTCACCGTCGTAGTTTCCGAACCGCTGATCGGAATCACGAAACCAGACACTGGGTAGGGACCCAACTGCACCCTTCCGTTGATGTTATGAAATCGCTGTGTCCCCGGAAAATCAGCTACCTGATTCCCGCTCAGATTGTTGAGACTTTGCGTCGTGAAGGTGTAGTACGGCGTGGTTGGGACTGCAACTGTGTAATTGCGACCAGCCGGTAATCCGGCAAAAACAAAGTCACCGTTGTTGTTGCTGATGGTTGTGGCGGTTTGGAAACCGCTCAAGTTAACGGTTAGGCCGTTTGTTCGATTGACCGCGCCCGTCAATCTTCCACTGATTGAGTAAGTGCGCCGCGCCCCAATAAAGTCCAGAACGCGATCGCCGGAAATCCGGTCAACTGTCTGCGTGCTAAAACTGAAGACGAAGGTGGTGGATGGCGCAACCGTGATGCTGTGCCCGGGAGAGACGCTGAAAAAGAATTTTCCGTCGGAGGCGGTCGTAGCGGTGCTGGTGGTTCCGTCTGTTATGTCGGTGAGCGTCAGGTCAATCCCCGCGAGAGCATCATTGTTATCGTCTCGAACCTTACCGCTAAGCGCGAAAGGCTTGACAGGCGTCGGAGTTGCTCCTGGATCGTCTGACGGGCCTCCGCCCATGTGTCCAATACCAATGCGGACCCGATTGCTTTCGCTACCACGATACGAGACGCGCACAAGCACATCCCCGACATCGCCGAGATTGTCACTTAGCCTCAAGACTACGGCGCTCAGCCACTCCTCGTGTGGCACCGGCCCAACATATTCAACCGTCAAGTTGTAATGCTGATGAGTTGCGTCCTCCGCTTCTGCCGTAACCAGCGACAGGTCCTCACCTGGTTGTAAACTCAGATTCATGGCGAACAGCGTCACGCGTGTTCGCCGGTCGGAACTTGCTGCGTAGGGAGAAGTCAAAGCAAAGGGCTCGGATGTGAAACTTAGGGAGTCGATAGCGATTGCTCGAGTGGAAGTCTCCTGGCTAATTAGGATGGGCGGTGTGATCGGACCAATCGGAACAATCGCGGCTGTGCTCGTCACAAGAGCAGGAATCATGAAGGTCCCAATGACGAAGAGATAAACCACCAGGCGGCGCCGATATCCCTGCAAACGAAACGTTCCGGTTCGACCTTCGCTCGAAGATCTAAGGGTGCGATAATGGGGGCTCGCTTTCGCAAACATGGCTTAGGGCTAAACGATTTAAGAACTAGTCCGTTGAGCGGTGAACGCTTGGCAACGAAGGTTGTGTTCGGGACCAATTATTACGCGGGGAATACTACGGCAGTGTAGCCGGTCTTTCAACAAAAATAGACTTTGAAGTGACGGTCGTAAACCAGGGAAACGCTTGCCAACTGAAGTCGCCATGAAAACAAACTCCGCCCGTAGTTGGGCCATTTTCTTCGCCCGCGAGGTTCTGGGTCTTATCTTCTTCATGGCGGGTGTGTATAAAGTTTTTCAGCTAGGGCCGCTCAACCATGCGCGCAAATACTTTCTTCCATTTGCCGACACGTTTCTTCCTGTCTGGTCGCTTTGGGCCACCGGCGTCACAATCCCGTTTGTCGAACTTATCGCAGGCGCGCTGTTGATTATTGGCTTGCGCATACGCGAGGCATTGATCGCGCTCGGCTTCGTTCTCGTAGTTGTAACCTTCGGCCATCTCCTGCACGAACCGCTCTACCCATTTCACGAACACGTGATTCCACGTTTGGCCTTACTGCTCTTTGTCCTCGTGCTGCCGACTGAGGACGATCGTTTCTCTCTCGATCATTTCATCAAAGATCGGTTGGCCAGACTCAGATGAAAGAAGCTTAACGCGACGCCGGTTGTGGGTTCTAGCTTGCTGGTTTGTTTCCAATCGTATGGCCTCAATTTGCGCGCAAAAACCGGCTTTCGTCCCCGTTTGCTTCTCCCCTGTCGTTTCCGTATAATTCTCAGCTTGCTCGAAGCGCGGAGTTATCGTCCGGTGGGTTCG
>JBDUAQ010000148.1:0-8469 GCA_040004575.1 bacterium | reverse complement strand
ATGAGTGATGAGTGATGAGTGATGAGTGATGAGTATGGTGGAAAACAATTGTCTTGGCTCGTCACTCCTGACTTCTGAACTCCTGATTCCTGACTCATAACTCATCACTCGTCACTCATGACTCATCACTCGTGACTTTTTCTTATGACGCCCGAACGTTATCAGCAAATCGGAGAGATCTACCACGCTGTCCTGGCAGTTGACCCGGAGGAGCGCGCGGCCTTTCTCGATCGAGCGTGTGCGGGCGACGAGGCGCTGCGACGCGAAGTGGAATCGCTGATCGCGTCACACGAGCAGGCTTCTAACTTCATCGCGACGCCGGCGCTGGCGGTGGCTGCCGGGCTACTGGCCGGAAGAGATTCGCTGGTGGGGCAGACAATAGCGCATTACCGGGTTATCTCGTTGGTGGGCGAGGGTGGTATGGGTGAGGTTTACCTGGCCGAAGACACGCGGCTGGGCCGTCGGGTTGCGCTAAAGTTACTTTCCTCCGCCTTCACCAATGACGCTGATCGAATGCGGCGCTTTATGCAGGAGGCACGCGCGGCGTCGGCGCTGAACCATCCCAACATCCTGACCGTACACGAGATTGGGCGAACTGACGGTATTGACTTCATTGCAACGGAGTTCATCGAGGGTGAGACGCTGCGACCGTCGATGGCGAAGCGCCAGTTGCGGCTGACGCAGGCACTCGACATCGCCGCACAGGTGGCGGGGGCGCTGGCTGCAGCGCACGCCGCCGGCGTGGTCCATCGGGACATCAAGCCCGAGAACATCATGCTGCGGCCCGACGGCTATGTGAAGGTGCTCGACTTCGGGTTGGCAAAGCTGGCGGGGCCAGGATTGCAAATGGGGAATGAGGCCTCGACCATTGCTAAAGTTGAAACGAACCCCGGCGTGGTGATGGGGACCGTGCAGTACATGTCGCCGGAACAGGCGCGCGGACTTCCGGTGGACGCGCGCACCGACGTGTGGAGTTTGGGAGTAGTGCTTTATGAAATGGTTGCGAATCGCGCGCCGTTTAAGGGCGAAACGCACAGCGACACTATTGTTTCAATCTTAGAACGAGAGCCGGCACCGCTGGTGTTGCAGGCTCCTGAAGTTTCGGCGGAGCTTGAACGGATCGTGACGAAGGCGCTGACCAAGGACAAGGATGAGCGCTATCAGACCGTCAAGGACATGGCCATTGATCTGAGGCGGCTTAGACGACGGCTGGACGTTGACGCCGAGATCGAACGCTCACAATCCGCGCAGTCGGCTTCAGGCAGTGTCGCTGTCGCGATAAGTAGTGGCGCACAGCAAAGCGAACCAGACCAGACACAGATTCAGAGCGCAGCCCGGACGAGCTACGCCGACGCGTCGCGCAGAACCTCAAGCGTGGAGTACGCCATCGATGAAATCAAAAGACACCGCCGCGGAGTCGCACTACTGGGTACGGTCCTCATTCTTTTATTGGGTGGGCTTAGCTATGGATTGTACAAGCTAGCGCATCGACCCGACTCCGCAGTCCCCCCCTTTCAAGCAGTAAAGATGACAAGGCTGACGGCTATGGGCAAAGTTAGCGACGCGGCCATCTCACCTGACGGGAAATACGTCGTTTACACTCAAGAAAACGAAAAGCAAGTAAGCCTTTGGGTCAGACAGGTAGCATCGGGCAGCACTGTGCAGATCGTACCGCCGGCTGATGTCATGTACTTCGGTCTGACCTTTTCGAATGACAGCAACTACATCTATTACGTGAAGGTGGTAACAAACGATTCTCCATGGATGCTCTATCAGGTGCCCACACTCGGTGGCTCGTCGAAAAAGGTGATAGACCGCGTAGAAAGCGCTGTCACGTTTTCACCCGACGGACGGCGTCTCGCTTTTGTGCGCGCCGATCCGCCGCGCGGAGAAAGCTCGTTGGTTATTGCAAATACTGATGGCACCGGAGAGCAGACTCTCGCCACGCGCAAGATGCCTGACTTCTTCCATACCGAAGGATTATCCAAGATCTCATGGTCGCCTGATGGGAAGATCATCGCCTCTCCCGCAGGCAGCACCGACGCAAACGGCTTTTACTACAACGTCATCGGTGTGCGGGTCAAAGATAGTACGGAAGAAATACTGACCTCTCAAAGGTGGGGATGGATCTCGCAGGTTGCGTGGTTATCTGATGGCAGCGGCTTGGCAATTGTGGGGATGCATGGAGAGGTCTCTGCTTCGCAATTGTGGTCTCTTTCCTACCCAGGCGGTGAGGTGCGCCGCATTACGAGCGATTTGAACCAGTACCGTGACGTGAGTTTGAGTGGAGATTCCAGAATGCTGGTCACCGTACAGACGAACCGAGTCGCCAACATCTGGATTGCCCCCAAAGGAGATGCCGCGCGTGCCAAACAGGTCACTTCCGGCACCTCTGACTCTTTAGGACTGTCCTGGACGCCCGATGGAAGAATTGTTTATCAATCGGATGCGAGCGGCCAGTCGCAGATCTGGCTGATGAACGCGGATGGGAGCGAGCAAAAACAACTGACAGCAGATGGGTACAATTACCGGCCAGCAATTGGCATTAAAGGGCGCTACGTCGTTTTTCACTCCCGGCGCGCGGGAGCGACTAATATTTGGCGAATGGACCTTGATGGCGGCAATTTGAAACAATTGACCCACGGTAAGCAAAATATCTTCCCCGACATATCGCCCGATGAACAGTGGGTGGTTTACTCGTCGGTTGATTCCGGCGAGCTGACCTTGTGGAAGATTTCGATTGATGGCGGCGATCCGGCAAGACTGAGTGACCCGGTTGCAAATCTTGCGAGCATCTCTCCGGATGGAAAGTACATCGCCAGCTTCTACTGGGATGAGAAAGCGAACCCGCCAACGGGGATCATGATCCTTCCCTTTGCTGGGGGACCGCCCATCAGGCGGTTCAACTTTCTGCCTGATGCAATTAACGGATTCGCCCTTCATTGGTCACTCGACGGGCTCAGTGTGTTGCGCCTGGATGACAATCTCTCAAACATCTGGAGTCAACCCATCAACGGTGGAAGTCCTACGCAGTTGACCCACTTTCAAGGTAATCGGATATTCAACTTTGCCTGGTCGCAGGACGGCAAGTCCCTGGCCCTGGCGCGCGGCACAGTGACCAGGGACGTGGTCCTAATTGAAGATCTAAAATAGTTTGTTGTGAGGAAACTGCGGTACTATCGTTTAGTTCTGTGAAGCTGTCGTGTTTGGGTGGCACCAGATAGCCATCGCCGACGCGGCGAACAAGCTCAGGGGACTTTCTCCCGGACGCTTTTCTCAAATCGTCTCCCGATCTAATTTGTCGCTATAAGCGGGGAATAGAGACAGGTAGTAATGCCTGTCCTACCACGCCACCGCGTAACGTCCGCGACGCGGGTCGGCGCCTGCGGATGAGACTCCAGTTTGCGGGTTGTAGATAATTACGGTCGGTGAAGAAAGCGTGCCCCAGGCGGACTGCACTTTTACCTTATGGCCACGCGCCCTCAGTTCGGCAAGCGTTTTTTGATCGATGCGCGATTCTACATTCAACGAGCCCGGCAGAAATTCATGATCGTCAAACGAGCTGACGTAGTGTTGCGTATCAAACCGCGCAGCCTCTACGGCCTCCTGCGGGTTCATGCCAAACTCGATAATGTTGAGCAGCACTTGAAGCAGTGCCTGATCCTGATTGTCACCTCCGGGCGTGCTCAAGACCATGTATGGCTCGCCACTCTTGAGCACGAGCGTCGGAGTGAGCGTGATGCGTGGGCGCTTACCGGGCGCGACCACGTTTGGACTTTTTGGATCGGTGAGCGCGGACTGTAGGCGCTGCCCCATCAACACGCCAGTGTCGCCGGCAACGACTGCCGGTAACCAGGCGCCGCTCGGCGTTGCGCTGAAAAGATTGCCGTCTTTGTCGATTACGTTAACGCAGGTCGTGTCGTTCGCACGTTCAAGCTCAGGAACGGTTGAAACTCGACCAATCTCGCTTACGCTCGCGAGTATGGCCTTCATGTTCTGCGGGTCGCCGGGCTGCTGCGTCAGAGACGCGCGCTGCTTTTCGATTAGCGAGCGCCGCAGCGTGGCGTAATCTTTCGACAGCAATTCCGCGGACGGAATCTTCGTGAAATCAGGATCGCCGTAATAGCGATCGCGATCGGCGAGGGCCAGCTTGAGCGACTCGGTGAGCGTGTGAATGTAGTCTGCCGAGTTGTGGCCCATTGCCTTCAGATCGTAACCGTCCAACAGGTTCAAGGTTTCTACCAGCGCGGGGCCCTGCGTCCAGAAGCCGGCCTTGTAGATTTCGTAGCCGTGATAGTCGGCTTTCACGGGCGACCCGACACGCGCATGAAACCGCGAGAAGTCTTCCGCCGCGATCAATCCACCGTTGTGCTCCATGTAGTCGCCAATACGCCGGGCGATCGGACCCTGGTAAAAATAATTGCGCGCGGCCATTAGGCCTGCGTGACGATTCTTTGCCGCGCCACCTTTCTCGGCAGCAATAATTGCGCGCAACGTGCGCGCAAGATCTGCCTGCACAAAAATGTCGCCAATCTTCGGTACTTCGCCGTTTGGGAGAAAGATGCGTTTGGCGTCGGCCCACTGCGAAAAGATCGGCGCGCGCGTCTGAATGTACTGCACACGCAACTCATCGATGGGAAAACCGTCCGCGAGTTCAATTGCTGGTTGCATGACCTCGGCAAGTGATTTGGTGCCAAACTGATCGAGCGCGGTGACACAAGCATCGAGCACTGCGGGGACGGTTGCGGCCAGCGGACCGGTGGAGGGAATCAAACCAGACTTAGCGCCCGCCATCGTCGCCATCTGAGCACTGCCCGTTTGCGCTTTGGCAGAATCAGGAGCAGCGCCCTGATCCTTTGTCGTGGCCCTGTTGGCAAAGAACTCGCGCGTCGCTTTCATCGGCGCTTGTCCCATGCCTTCAATGACGGCCACGCTTTTGTTGTCACGGAGCTTGATCAGGATCGGCACTTCGCCACCAAACGAAAAGTGAGAAAACTCGATCACTGAAGCCGCAAGTATTGTTGCCACGCCCGCATCGACTGCATTGCCGCCGTGCTGCAAGATGCGTAAGCCGGCTTCAACTGATAAGGGATGACCGCCCGCAACCACGCCGCGCCGGCCGCGAACTACCGGATGAAATGTTTGCGTTTGGGACCTGGGTTGCGGAACTGAAACGAACAACAAGCCCAAGGCGATGGAGACGACGAGAAATCGGCGCATGGCGAGAAACCTCTCGGTTCAGATTGGATCCGTGCGAATTGTGATCTCGTTTCAGGAGTTAGTCAACGACATTCCGAAGACCTAATCCGCAGATTGCACAGATTACGCAGAACCCGGACAGTACGCAGCAAGGTTGTAGAGAGATTAGTCCAGGCTCCTATTCCGAAATCGGTGTCATCTGCGTATCTGTGGATTACTTCTGTTTGAGGAACGCCCATGAGCGTGGAGGTCAGGAAAAAGCGGTTCGAGCAAAGGCTACGCTAAAAAGAACATGGGCGCCGACCTCCCCCAAGACCGGCGCCCTTGCCTTTATCTCAGTTCTCCCATGGAGAATTAACGATGAGGCATATTAGGCTCGGTCTATTTGCTGGTGGTTGCAGTCTGCTTGCAAACTCTTCACGACACTGTAACAAAAACTTCCGCAAACCTTTTCCGACGCCGTTCCTGTGTTGCAGGTAAACTAGGTCTGAAAGTAAAAATACGCCAAGCTAAATGGAGGAGAACTTTTCATGCCTGACAGTCGCATCGCGCCGTATGGCTCGTGGAAGTCGCCAATCACCTCTGACTTGATCGTAAGCGGTTCGATTGGTCTATCTCAGCCCTTAATGGATGGTTCCGATGTTTACTGGGTTGAGATGCGCCCCACCGAAGGCGGCCGCAGCGTGATTGTGAGGCGAGACGCGTCGCGAGTGTTAACCGATGTAAATCCTCAGCCCTTCAATGCGCGGACTCGCGTGCATGAGTATGGTGGTGGAGACTATACGGTCCGAGATGGCGAAGTTTACTTTTCCAATTTTTCGGACCAGCGCCTTTACGCAGCGATCGCCGGCGCGCCGCCGCGGCCGATTACTCCCATCGCCGATATTCGTTACGCCGATGCCGTCATAGACAAGGCGCGCGGACGCCTGCTTTGTGTCAGGGAAGACCACACTGTTACTGGCCGCGAAGCGGTCAACACGCTGGCCAGTCTCAGTCTTGCGGGCGACGGAAGTGCGGGACAGGTGTTGGCATCCGGTAACGACTTCTATTCGTCGCCCCGACTCAGCCCAGATGGTTCAAAGCTGGCATGGCTCACCTGGAACCATCCGAATATGCCCTGGGACGGCTCGGAACTTTGGGTGGGAACATTTGCTGAAGATGGATTATTGGCAAGTAGTGAGCGCGTGGCCGGCGGCAATCAGGAATCAATCTTTCAACCGGAATGGTCTCCTGATGGTGTGCTCTATTTCATTTCCGACCGCCGTGGTTGGTGGAATCTCTACCGTGTCGATCCCGGCGGGACAGCGGAATTGATGCGCGAGATGAAGGCTGAGTTTGGCATGCCGCAATGGGTATTTGGCATGTCCACTTATGCTTTCGAATCGGCCCAAAGAATTGTTTGCGCTTACATTGAGAATGGTATCTCGCACCTGGCATTGATCGACACGGGCACGAAAGAGTTTGAGCCGATAGATTCGCCATATACCGACATAGGTTATGTGCGCGCGTCGCTAGGGCTAGCGGTGATGCGCGCGGGCTCGCCTTCTGAAGCAGCCTCGATCGTAAAGTTTGATTTAGAAAAGAGAACTCTCGAAGTGCTGCGCCGCTCGAGCAGCCTCGAAATTGACCCCGCATATTTATCGACCCCGCGCGCCGTCGAGTTTCCCACTGAAGGCGGACTGCTAGCTCACGGATTTTTTTATCCACCAAAGAATCCCGACTACCGCGCGCCCGAAGGCGAGCGGCCACCGTTGCTGGTTGAAAGCCACGGCGGGCCAACGTCGGCGGCGGCCACGGCGATGAGCCTCGGCATTCAATACTGGACGAGCCGCGGGATTGCTGTCTTAGACGTCAACTATGGCGGCAGCACCGGCTTCGGGCGAGCCTTTCGCGAAAGACTAAGGGACAAGTGGGGAATTGTTGATGTTGACGATTGCGCCAATGGCGCGCGTTATTTGGTTGAACAAGGCGAAGCAGATGGCGATCGCCTGATGATCACAGGCGGCAGCGCCGGCGGTTATACCACGCTTTGCGCGTTGACCTTTCGCAATGCGTTTAGCGCCGGCGCCAGCCACTATGGCGTCAGCGATGCGGAAGCTCTGGCAAAGGAGACGCACAAATTTGAATCGCGCTATCTGGACGGATTCATGGGTCCATATCCGGAGAAGAAGGAAATCTATATTGCAAGATCGCCGATCAACTTCACCGATCGCTTGTCTTGTCCGGTGATCTTCTTTCAAGGGCTTGAAGACAAAGTGGTTCCTCCGAATCAGGCGGAGACAATGGTTGAGGCGCTGCGCGCGAAAGGGATCCCCGTCGCTTACCTGCCGTTCGAGGGCGAGCAACACGGGTTTCGCCAGGCGAAGAATATCAAGCGGGCGCTCGATGGCGAACTCTATTTCTATTCGCGTGTGTTTGGATTTGAACTCGCGGAGCCGGTGGAAGCAGTGGAGATTGATAACCTGTAGGAAGGGGCCGCGAATGGTGCGGCCTGTCAGAACCGGGAGCGGTAGCGACCGGGTTTGCATTTGATCGTCTAATACAAACGTCCAAAAGCAACCCGGTCGCTACCGCTCCCGGTTCTGACAAGATGCTACTGAGCGAAACGCGCTCGATACTCACCCGAGACGATGAACGCCTTGACCATCTCCGCCTGTTCGAAGTTGCCATTAAACTGGTTCAGCTTGTTGAGCCAGAACGCGTAGCCGCTTTCATCCGGATCACGTCGCAGATAGCCGAAGTATTCCATCATCACAAACGTCTCGTTGCGCTTTGCCGCCACGAATCGTTCGTTTTCGGTGATTTGCCGCAACACTCCGGCGCGCGTTGACGTGCCATTGCTCAAAACGTTTACCAGCGCCGCGCGCTCGCTCTGGCTGAAGTCAACTCCCGTGTGACTAATCAACGCGTTGACGTAGCCCGCGTTTGTCAGACCCTCATACGTAGCGCGGAAATCAGCGCGCTGCACCCAGCCATCCACAAACGCTTGTTTGTTCGCCTCGAGTGTCTGCGCCCAACCGGCGCGGCCGACAACCACGTCACGGGCGACGACCGCGGTGTCAGGCATAAACTCCGCGTAGAGTGGCCGGCGACCGTAGCTGGCGCGATAAAGTCCGTCGATGAGTCCGCCTGTCTCTTGAAACTCGATCGACAGGAAGTAAGCTGCCGAAACGTTGATCGTTCTCCGTTCAACGCAATCGGCATCGGAGCCGCATGACAGTATCTGATCGCTCCAGAAGTTGAACCCACTTTCGTCAGGTTCGCGTCCCA